>NZ_PVXN01000039.1 GCF_002995795.1 Clostridium thermopalmarium DSM 5974 | reverse complement strand
ATCAGTATCATGAACCATAGTGAAAACCTCCTGTATGTTTGTATTTGACACCTATATCATACATGATTTTCACTATGGTTTTAATATTTTTTATCTGTTGCATTTAATTTTACAATGAACCTTAAAAAAATAATTCAAAAAAGTAGTTGACACATATATATGATTAATATATAATAGTCTATGTCGCCAGGAGATGGCGATGCAATAAAAGGAAAAATAAAATATGTGTTTTTACAAATGCTGGAGTGGCGAAATCGGCAGACGCACAGGACTTAAAATCCTGCGGAGCTAACCCTCCGTACCGGTTCAAGTCCGGTCTCCAGCACCAACATCGCGGGGTGGAGCAGCTGGTAGCTCGTCGGGCTCATAACCCGAAGGTCGTAGGTTCAAATCCTATCCCCGCAACCATTTATTTTTTGGTAATATGGCGGAATAGCTCAGCTGGCTAGAGCATTCGGTTCATACCCGAAGTGTCGTAGGTTCAAGTCCTATTTCCGCTACCAAACAAAATCCGCAGATTCCTGCGGATTTTTTATTTTTTTAAATCATATATTTATATTTCCTAAATTCCGAATTCTCTAAACTCACTAAACTTTCTTCTTCACTTCCCCTTCTCCACTCTTTACTTCTAAACTTCTCCACTTTCCAGTTTTCAATTCCTTCTTTGTTTTTCTTTGTTATCACATATTAAAGAAATGTAGAATAAAAAAAATATTGGTAATATTTTACATAAGCATTAGATTTCCTGTCTTACGAAAAAAATATATTTATCTTATTAATTGACAGTTATTTCCAAGCAGTTCTGATATAATTGATTTTATCAATTATGGAATTTGGGGGTGTTTTTATGCAATATGGACAAGAAGTATTACCGTATAAAAGAGTGAGTAAAGAGAAAAAAGAAGATAGGAAGCAGGTGGAATTTTCGTTAGCAGTAAAAAATCTTATTTATATTGTAATGTCTATATTGATAAGCAGAGTAGTGCTGTTGAATAGCGATAATACTATTGCTCCTTTTGGAATAGCTTTTATGATAGTTGTAGCTATGTATAAAGATGAATTTATAATTCCAATGTCAGCTGGGTGCTTTTTGGGGTATGTGTCTATATATAATAAAATCACCAATTTACCAGCATATTTAATAGTTGTAAGCAGCATAACTGCTTTAAGTTATCTTCTTAATAGAAGGTCAAAAAAGACTGTATTGTCCATAATATTTAGTATTATATTTACCGAACTATTGCTAAGTGAATTTCTTATAAGAAATCTAACTTTTAATGTGGCGTTTTTAACAGCATTTCTTCAGATAATTTGTATAGTTCCAATATATTTTATTCTAGAGCGTTCAGTAATATGTATGTCAGGATTAAAAACAAAACATTTATTTAGCAGTGAAGAAGTAATAAGTATGGCTATACTAATATCTGTTATGTTATCGGGAACGTGGGGAATAGGTATAGCTGGAGTTTCTATTAGAAATATTTTAGCTCTAACATTTATATTAATGCTGAGCTATATAAATGGAAGCACTGTTGGATCAGCAAGCGGAATAGCTATTGGAGCTATAATAGGAATATCCTCAAATAATATGCTTATATTTATAGGTGTATATGGTTTATGTGGGCTTATGGCTGGGGTTTTCAAAGAAAGTGGAAAGGTTCTAACAGCATTTTCTTATGTAATAACTTTTATAATATTAAAACTTTATACTAATATAGGTTTAGAATTTAAGTTAATAGAAATAATTATAGCTGTAAGCATTTTCTTAGTTATACCAAACAAAGTGTACGGAAGAATCAATTTAGAATTAGATTGGGAGAAAAAACAGCAATATTTAAACAAAGATTATGTAGATAAGATAAAAAATATGTTTTTAGAAAGGTTAGATGGATTTTCTAATGTGTTATATAGTATATCGGATACTTTAAACAGTCTTGCTAACAATGATAAGTTAGTTATGAAAAGCAAGAGCAGTGCTCTTATTGAAAACCTTGCCGATAGAGTATGCGGTTCTTGCAACATGAATACAATGTGCTGGAAAAAGGAAGCGTACTATACTTATATAGCTTTTGGAGAATTGATTCAAAGATATCAAGAAGGAAAAAGGAAAACAATGCCTCAGGAGATTGAGAGAAAATGTATTAAGAGAACTATATTACAAAAAAACACTCAGGAAATAGTAAATAATTATATAATCAATGAAATGTGGAGAAAAAGGTTAAGTGAAGGCAGAGAAATATTATCTACTCAGATTGGTAATATGGCAAATTCTTTAAAAGAGGTAATGGAAGAGTTTAATTCCGATATTAAGCTAAACAATGAAGCAGAAAAGAAGATAAGAAAAGTTTTCGAGAAGAAAAATATTAAGTATAACGACATATTCTGTTTTCAAGATAAAAATGATAGGTTAGTAGTCAGATTAACTTTAGATTCTTGTGGTGGAGCTCAGTTATGCGTGAAAAAAATACTTCCTTTAATAAATGAGGTAGTAGAAAAACCCATGTGTATAAGTGATGAGGGTTGCAATATTGACCCTGAAACATCTATGTGCACCATTAGTTTTGAAGAAACCCCTAAATTTTATGTTGCTACATATGTTGCAAGACAATGTAAAGATGGAGAGAAATATAATGGTGATAGCTACAGCTTTGGGAAAATGCCTGATGGAAGCTATATGTGCATAATAAGCGATGGTATGGGATCAGGGCCAGAAGCCAGCGAAGAAAGTAAGGCAGCAGTAGAGTTGTTAGAAAAGTTTGCTAAATCAGGTATAAGCAGGACTACGGCTATAAGCACGGTCAATTCCATAATGTCATTAAAATTCTCAGAAGATGAGAAGTTTTCTACTTTAGATTTAAGCTGTCTAGATCTATATACTGGAGATATTGAGTTTATGAAGGTGGGTGCAGTATCAAGCTTTATAAAATCAGGCAACAATATAGATGTTATAAGTTCTAATACTTTGCCAATAGGTGTATTAGATAAGGTAGATGTAGATATAATTAATAAAAAGGTTAAAAATGGAGATCTTATAGTGATGATGAGTGATGGAGTATTAGATTATGATAATGATAGTGTAGGAAAAGTAGATTGGGTTGTTGATTATCTTAAGGAAAGCAGCATAAACAATCCTAAAGAACTAGTAGAAGGAATAATTTCAAGAGCAAAGGATTTAGGAGGTGGAAGGGCTAAAGACGATATGACTGCTATAGTGTGTAAGGTGTACAGCCTTTATTAAAGTTTTATTTATCGAACATATAAGCTATGTTTCAAAATACTTTTGCAAACATAGCCTATATTTATGTTATAATAAATAAATGTAGAAATATGTGGGAGTGTTTTACTTGATAGATAAAGTTAGGAATACCATAAGAGAAAATAATATGTTTAACCATGGAGATAAGGTTGTTGTGGCCGTATCAGGAGGACCAGACTCTATTTGTCTTCTTCACTTGCTCTATACTCTTAAGGAAGAATTAGGTATAAGCCTTGTAGCAGCTCATGTTAATCACTGTCTTAGAGGAGAAGAGGCAGATAAAGATGAAGCTTATGTAAGAGATTTTTGTAAAAATATTAATATAAAATGTTATGTTAAAAGAGTAGATGTTAATAAAATATCCAAAGATAAGGGAATGTCTTCTGAAACTGCAGGAAGAGAAGTAAGATATAATTTTTTTAAAGAAGTGTTGCATAATATAAATGGGAATAAAATAGCTTTAGCTCATAATGCTAATGACCAAGCAGAAACGATACTTATGAGAATTTTTCGAGGTACAGGATTAGATGGGCTAATAGGCATAAAAGCTGTTAGAGATGATATATATGTAAGGCCCATAATAGATATACAAAGAAAAGAGATAGAGGATTATTGTGAAAAGCATGATTTAAGGCCAAGAATTGATAAAACCAATTTAGAAAATATATATACAAGAAATAAAATAAGATTAGAAATGATTCCTTATATACAAAAAAATTTTAATCCAGATATAATTGAATCTTTAAATAGATTATCTCATACTATAAAAATTGATAGTGACTATATAAATGGGGTAGCCCTTGAAAAGTACAAAAAGTTTTGTAGAAAAGAGAAAGAAGCAATAATAATAGAAGAAAAAGTTTTCAGAGAACATGAGGCAGTAATGACTAGAGTCATAAGAATGGCATTAAAGGAGATTGTTGGAGATTTATACAATTTTGAAAAAGGCCATATTTATGATATTATTGACATCCAAAGAGGAACAACAGGTAAGTCTATAATGTTGCCTAATGGAGTGATAGCTCTAAATGATTATGGAAGAGTTTATATGTGCATAGGCAAAGACAAAAAAGAAGAAAAAAAGGAATTAGAGTATAAGCTTGTATTAAATTCTCAAAATAATCTGAAGGATATAGGATTAAGAGTAAGTCTCAACATAATAAATAATAAGAATGAAATGAATCCTAAAGAAGATAATTTAGTTAAGTATTTTGACTACGATAAAATAGTTGGAGATATAAGCTTAAGATTCAGGAGAAATGGAGATAGATTTACCCCTCTTGGAATGAAAGGAAGCAAAAAGCTTAAAGATTTATTTATAGATCTAAAAATTTCAAAGGAGAAGAGAGATAATATTCCTTTGATTATATTTGGAGATGAAATAGGTTGGGTTGTAGGATATAGAATAAGTGATAAGTTTAAGGTTGAAAACCATAGTAAAACTATATTAAAAATTAAAATTGAAAGAGAGGAAAAAGTAAATGATAAATGACATTGAAAAAGTGCTGTTTACCGAAGAGGAGATAGCAGAAAAAGTTAAAGAAATGGGTAAAAAGATAAGTGAAGATTATAATGGAAAAGATCTTATACTGGTAGGAGTATTAAAAGGTTCAGTTCCCTTTATGGCAGAGTTAATGAAAAGAATAGAAATACCTTGCAACATGGATTTTATGGCTGTTTCCAGTTATGGAAGTTCCACTGAAACCTCAGGAGTAGTTAGAATAATAAAGGATTTAGATTTTGAAATCGAAAATAAGCATGTTCTTATCGTTGAAGACATAGTAGATTCAGGCATTACTCTAAGATATTTGAAAAAGTATCTAGTAGCAAAAAATCCTAGCAGTGTTGAAATTGCATGCCTATTGAATAAACCTGATAGAAGGCAAGCTGAAATAAGTGTAAAATACTTAGGATTTGATGTGCCAAATTATTTTTTGGTAGGCTATGGGCTTGATTATGCTGAGAGGTATAGAAACCTACCGTTTATAGGAATACTAAAAGAAAATGTTTATAAAAATAAATAATAACTATTATTGTAAAGGAAAAATTGATATGATAAAATCAGATATAAAACTACTAGAAAGATGGGGGGCTTTAATGTGAAAAAAATTTCAAGTGCTACAGCCTGGATAATAGTATTAGTTCTTGTGATATTAGCCTCACTGGCGTTGTTAGAAACTAGTAAAAACGCAGGAGTCATATCATACAACCAATTTAAACAATATTGGAATGAAAATAAGATTTCTAGAATTCAGGTAAATGAAAATAGAATGACAGTTGTTGGAGAACTTAGAGATCAAAATAAAACTCAATTTGAAGCTACAGTTCCACAAGAGTTATTAATAGAAGATTTAATGGTAAAAAACCCTAATCCTGATGTTGAAGTTAGATTTGAACCTCCAACATCAATGCCTGTATGGATAAATTGGATGCCAACTATAATCTTAATACTTATGCTTGTAGGATTTTGGTTTATGATAATGCAGCAGTCTCAAGGCGGCGGTGGAAACAGAGGCGTTATGAACTTTGGAAAAAGCCGTGCAAAGCTAGCTAATCCAGACAAACAAAAGGTAACATTTAATGATGTTGCAGGTGCCGATGAAGAGAAAGCTGAATTAGAAGAGATAGTTGACTTCTTAAAAAATCCAAGAAGATACTTAGAAATGGGTGCTAGAATCCCAAAAGGAGTACTTCTTGTAGGTCCCCCAGGAACAGGAAAAACCTTGCTTGCTAAAGCTGTTGCTGGAGAAGCTGGAGTTCCTTTCTTCAGCATATCAGGTTCAGATTTTGTTGAAATGTTTGTAGGTGTAGGTGCATCAAGAGTAAGAGACTTATTTGAGCAGGCTAAGAAAAATTCACCATGTATCATATTTATAGACGAGATAGATGCAGTTGGTAGACAAAGAGGTGCTGGACTTGGTGGAGGACATGATGAAAGAGAGCAAACTCTAAATCAATTGCTAGTTGAAATGGATGGCTTTGGAATTAATGAAGGGATAATATTAATAGCAGCTACTAATAGACCTGATATATTAGATAGAGCATTATTAAGACCAGGTAGATTTGATAGACAAATTTTAGTTGGTGCTCCAGATGTAAAGGGCAGAGAAGAGATATTAAGGGTTCATGTAAAAAATAAACCTTTATCAGATGAGGTTGATCTTAAAGTTCTTGCAAAGAGAACGCCAGGATTTGTAGGTGCTGACCTTGAAAACTTGATGAATGAAGCTGCACTTCTTGCAGTTAGAAATAATAAGAAGAAAATAGGCATGGAGGAACTTGAAGAAGCTGTAACTAGAGTAATTGCAGGACCTGAGAAAAAGAGCAGAGTTATAGATGAAGAAGATAGAAAACTTACTGCATATCATGAAGCAGGTCATGCTATAGTTATGAAGTTTTCTCCTCATGCTGATCCTGTTCATGAAATCAGTATAATTCCAAGAGGAATGGCAGGAGGATATACAATGCATCTTCCAGAAAAGGATACAGCATATACATCTAAGTCAAAGCTTAAGGATGAAATGGTAGGCCTTTTAGGTGGAAGAGTGGCAGAACAACTAATTATAGGAGATATAAGTACAGGAGCTTCAAACGATATACAAAGAGTATCCACTATCGCAAGAAAAATGGTTATGCAATATGGTATGAGTGAAACTCTTGGAACAATTACCTTTGGCAGCGGACATGATGAAGTATTCCTTGGAAGAGACATTGCAAAGACAAAGGATTATAGTGAAGAAGTTGCTTTCCAAATAGATAAAGAAGTAAAAGCTTTAGTAGATGAAGCTTATAAAAAAGCTGAACAAATACTAAAGATTAACATTGATAAGCTTCATGCTGTAGCTCAAGCTCTTCTTGAAAAAGAAAAAATAAGTGGAGAAGAATTTAATGCTATAGTAGAAGGAAAGACTACAATAAGTGAAGAAGCTGTAGATTTAAATAAAGATGAGAATAATGAAGAAATATAGTATATTATAGTATTAAAAAGTATAGAGCCTCCATGTAGGCTCTATACTTTTTGATTATTTTTAATTATAATTAGGATTATTAAGGTAAATTTGTAACAATTCTATTTTTTAAGAGGTGATGTTATGGAGTTTAACGTAAAAGAAGGAACTAAGGGAACTATGGAGATGGTTGTTACCGATGAACATTCTGCAATGAAAGTAGGATCAGGTCTAGTCAATGTTTTTGCGACACCATCTATGATTGCTTTAATGGAAAATACTGCTCAAAGTAGTATTAAAGATGATTTACCAGAAGGATATGCAACAGTTGGTATAGAAATCAATGTAAAGCATATGAAAGCTACTCCTATTGGTATGAAGGTTAGATGTGAATCTACTTTAAAGAAGGTAGAAGGAAAAAAATTAATATTTGAAGTAGAAGCTTATGATGAAGTAGCTAAAATTGGCGAGGGAACACATATCAGATACATAGTTGATAAAGAGCAGTTTGTAAAGAAAGTTCAAAAATAAGAGTTCTAAAACTTGAATGGGTTAAAATCTTCATTCAAGTTTTAGAACTTTGTTTATAAGGGGTGCTATAGAATGAAAAGTGATATTGAAATTGCACAAAGTGCTAAAATGGAGAAAATAGTAGATATAGCTAAAAAGATAGGCTTAGATGAAGATGATATAGAATTATACGGAAAATATAAATGTAAAATATCATTAGATGTTTTAAAAAGAAAAGAGAAAGATAAAGACGGAAAATTAATTTTAGTAACAGCTATAAATCCTACACCAGCTGGAGAAGGAAAGTCTACAGTTACAGTAGGATTGGGGCAGGCGCTTTGTAAACTAAATAAGAATGCTATTATTGCATTAAGAGAGCCGTCTCTTGGGCCGGTATTTGGAATAAAAGGTGGAGCTGCAGGTGGGGGATATTCTCAAGTAGTTCCTATGGAAGATATTAATTTACATTTTACAGGAGATATGCATGCAATAACATCAGCAAATAACCTTTTAGCTGCAGCTATAGATAACCATATACATCAAGGAAATGCTCTTAAAATAGATTCTAGAAGAATAGTATTTAAAAGAGTAATGGATATGAACGATAGAGCTTTGCGCCAAATAGTAGTAGGAATGGGCGGAAAGGTCAACGGTTTTTTAAGGGAAGACGGATTTATGATTACTGTAGCTTCTGAAATTATGGCTATTCTTTGTTTATCAAATAGCTTAATGGAGCTTAAAGAGAAGTTTGGAAATATACTTGTAGCTTATAATTTAGATGGAGAACCTGTATACTGCAGGGATTTAGGAGTTCAAGGAGCTATGGCTCTTTTAATGAAAGATGCCATAAAACCAAATTTAGTTCAGACCTTAGAAAATACTCCAGCAATAATTCATGGAGGACCTTTTGCTAACATTGCTCACGGTTGTAACAGCATACTTGCAACGAAGATGGCTTTAAAGCTTGGAGATTATGCAATAACTGAGGCTGGTTTCGGAGCAGACTTAGGTGCAGAAAAATTCTTAGACATAAAATGCAGATATGGAAACTTAAATCCAGACTGTGTTGTAATAGTTGCTACCATAAGAGCTTTAAAACACCACGGTGGAGCAGCTAAGGATGAATTATCTAAACCAGATGTGGAGAAACTATCAAAGGGTATAGAAAACCTTGAGAAGCAAATAGAAAATATAAAGAAGTATGGAGTCCCAGTAGTGGTAGCTATAAATAAGTTTTTGACAGACAGCGTTGATGAGGTAAAATATATAGAAGACTTTTGCAGAAAACTAGGAGTGCCTGTTGCTCTTACAGAGGTATGGGAAAAAGGCGGAGAAGGCGGAATTGAGCTTGCTAAAGAAGTTCTAAATATTCTTTCTGAGAAAGAAAGTCACTTTAAGTGTCTGTATGAAAAAGAGTTGCCTATAAAAGAAAAAATAGAAATTATAGCTAAAGAGATATATGGAGCTGATGGAGCAGTATATACTAAAGCTGCTGAAAAGCAAATTGAAGATATAGAGAAATTAAACTTAGATAAATTGCCTATATGTATTGCTAAAACCCAATATTCCTTATCAGATAATCCATCACTTCTAGGAAAACCAAAGAATTTTAAAATAACTGTGAGAGAAGTTAAGGTTTCAAGTGGAGCTGGGTTTATAGTAGTATTAACAGGAGATATAATGACTATGCCAGGATTGCCAAAGGTGCCAGCTGCTAATAAGATGGATATATTAGAAGATGGCACAATAGTGGGATTATTCTAGGATAATCCACTTGACAAATTGTAGCTACTTGTTAAAATTAAAGTGTTATATAGGCTACTATGAAGTTTAGATGAAGAGCAGTACTATACTGCTCTTATAATTTTATTAAGGAGTGTATTATAGTGATACTTGTTTTAGATGCTGGAAATACAAATATAGTTCTAGGAATTTATAAGGATAAAGAGCTTATTCTAGAATGCAGAATAGGAACAGATGCGAAAAGAACTGCCGATGAATATGGGATACAAGTGTTAAAACTATTCTCTTATAATAATATAGACCCAAAAGATATAAAAGGAGTTATAATATCATCCGTAGTACCAAATATTATGTATTCTATTGAGCATATGATAAGAAAGTATTTTAAAATTGACCCTGTAGTTGTTGGACCAGGCGTGAAGACTGGAATAAACATAAAATATGATAACCCTAAATCTGTTGGAGCTGATAGAATAGTTAATGCTGTAGCAGCACATGAAATATACAAAAAACCTTTGGTTATAATAGACTTTGGCACTGCTACAACTTATTGTGCTGTAACTAAAAAAGGAGATTATCTAGGTGGAGCAATATGTCCAGGAATAAAGATTTCGGCAGACGCATTATTTGAAAAAGCAGCTAAACTTCCAAGAATAGAGCTGGTAAAACCTTGTCGTGTAATATGTAAAAATACTATTTCAAGTATGCAAGCTGGTATAATTTATGGATATATTGGTCAAGTTGATTATATAGTTACAAAGATGAAAAAAGAGATGATGGATTTAGGAGAAGAAGAACCTTATGTAGTGGCTACAGGAGGACTTGCTACTCTTATTGCCCAGGAATCTAAAACTATAGATGAAGTTAGTCCGTTTTTAACTTTAGAGGGACTTAGAATTATCTATGAAAAAAATAAAGAGTAGGGATCGGAATGAAAATAGGTAACTTAAAGTTTAAAAATAATGTGTTTTTAGCTCCTATGGCTGGAGTTACGGATATAGCTTTTAGAGGGTTATGTAAAGAGATGGGCTGTGGGCTTGTATACACTGAAATGGTAAGTGCAAAGGGTATGTACTATAATAGCAAGAATACAAAAGACTTGTTAAGACTTAGTGAAGAAGAAAAGCCAGTGGCTGCTCAAATATTTGGCAATGATCCTATGATTATGGCAAAGGCTTGCGAAATGCTAAATGAAGATAAAGATATTTGCTTAGTAGATGTGAATATGGGGTGTCCTGCGCCTAAAATAGTTAAAAATGGAGAAGGTTCTGCTCTCATGAAAAATCCTAAATTAGCAGCAGAGATAATTAGAGAAATGAAAAAAGTTTCAAATAAGCCTGTAACCGTTAAATTTAGAAAGGGTTTTGATGAAGATAACATAAATGCTGTGGATTTTGCAAAGGAGATGGAGCAGGCTGGAGCAGATGCTGTAGCTGTTCATGGGAGAACCAGGGCTCAGATGTATGAAGGAAAAGCTGATTGGGATATAATAAGGAAAGTAAAAGAAGCTGTAAGTATACCTGTAATAGGCAATGGTGATGTGTTTTCTGCTGAAAATGCCATGGAGCTTGTACGTTTAACTAATTGTGATGGTATAATGGTGGCTAGAGGCGCTATGGGTAATCCGTGGATTTTTAATCAGATTGATTCAATGTTAAAAGGTAAAGAAGTAGTATACCCAACTGATTCTGAGAAAATAGATATGTGTATAAGGCACTTAAAACTTGCTATAGAATATCATGGAGAAGCAAAGGCTGTAAGAGAAATGAGAAAGCATATTGGATGGTATATAAAAGGAATAAAAAACTGTACTGATATTAAAAATAAAATCAACGTGGAAAAGAGCAGCAGTAAAGTATTTGAAATACTATATAGCTATAAGGAAACAGTGAAATCGTGAAATGCACAATGTGTCATATTTTAATGCAATATGATATATAATTTATTGTATAAATATTAAATTAATGCAGATAATTAATAGAGTTATAGAAAATGGATAGCGAAGTAGTATTTTCATAAAAGAAAATACTACATGTTGCTATATGGAAAAAAATAGAATATCTGTGTTGACATTAGTAAGGTGCTGTTTTATAATAACTTAAATAGTTGCATGCCAATAGGATTATAAATTCTATAAATATTATACTTAAAAGGGGAGTAAAGAAAATGAGCGATTCAAAAAAATATATAATGACTGCTGAAGGCGTAAAAAAGTTAGAAGATGAATTAGAATATTTAAAAACAGTTAAAAGAAGAGAAATAACTGAAAAAATAAAGGTAGCATTATCTTATGGAGATTTAAGTGAAAACTCTGAATATGATGAAGCTAAAAATGAACAAGCTTTTGTTGAAGGAAGAATAGTGCAGCTTGAAAATATGTTAAGAAATGCCAACGTAGTTGATGAAAGTGAAATATCTTTAGAAACTGTAAGCGTTGGTTCCCGTGTAAAGGTTAAGGATTATGAATTTGATGAAGAGATAGAATTTCACATAGTAGGTTCTGCAGAAGCTGATCCTATGAAGAACAAAATATCAAATGAATCTCCAGTTGGTAAAGCTCTTATAGGGAAAAGAGTTGGGGACATAGTAGATGTTCCAGTCCCAGATGGAATTAGTAAATTTGAAATATTAGAGATTACAATTTAATGATATGGTATAATTAAGTAACAACTGAATAAACGGAGGGATGTTCTAATGGCGGAAAAGCAATTGACAAAGGAAGAAATAAAGCAGCAAAAGCTACAAGCAAAACAAGAAGCAGAATTTAATAACTTAATAAAAGAAAGAAGACAGAAGCTAGCAGATCTTCAGGCGGCAGGAAAAGATCCTTTTGATGTATATAGAGTTGAAAGAACACATACATCTAAACAAATCAAGGATAATTATGATGAGCTTGAAGGAAAAACTGTAACTATTGCAGGAAGACTTATGTCTAAGAGAGTGCACGGAAAAGCAGGATTCTCTGATCTACATGACAGATATGGAAAGATGCAGCTATATATAAAAATAGATGATGTTGGAGAGAAAAGGCTTAAGGAATATAAAACATTTGATATAGGTGACTTTATTTCTGTAACAGGCACTGTATTCAAGACTAAGACAGGAGAAGTGACTTTACATATTAATGACTTTGAACTTGTAAGTAAGTCTTTAAGACCTTTGCCAGAAAAATTCCATGGATTAAAGGATCCAGATTTAAGATATAGACAAAGATATGTAGATTTAATAATGAATCAGGAAGTGAAAGAAACTTTCATAAAGAGAACTAATATAATAAAAGCAATTAGAGAGTTCTTAGACAACAGAGATTTCTTAGAGGTTGAAACACCTATACTTTCTCCTATAGCTGGTGGAGCTGCTGCAAGACCATTTATAACTCATCATAATGCTTTAGATATAGATATGTATCTTAGGATTGCTACAGAACTTTACTTGAAGAGACTTATTGTAGGTGGATTTGAAAAAGTATATGAAATAGGAAAGAACTTCAGAAATGAAGGAATAGATATAAGACATAATCCTGAATTTACAGCTATAGAGTTATACCAGGCATATGCAGATTATACGGATATGATGGAAATAACTGAAAATATGATAGCTTATGTATGTGAGAAGGTTAATGGGTCTACAAAGGTAATGTATGAAGGTACAGAAATAGACTTTAAACCACCATGGAGAAGAATAACCATGGTAGATGCTGTTAAAGAATATGCTGGTGTAGATTTCAATGAAGTTAAGTCAGATGATGAAGCTAGAGCAATAGCAAAAGAAAAGAATCTAGAGCTTAAAAAAGAGCTTAAGGACTGCACAAAGGGAGATATATTAGTAGCTCTATTTGAAGAATATTGCGAAGAAAAATTAATACAACCTACTTTTGTATGCGATTACCCAGTTGAAAATTCACCTCTTACTAAGAAAAAGAGAGGTAATGCTGAGCTTACTGAAAGATTTGAAGGTTTTGTATATGGAAGAGAAATCTGTAATGCATACTCAGAATTAAATGATCCTATAGTTCAAAAGGAAAGATTTATTCAACAACTTAGAGAAAGAGAACTAGGGGACGATGAAGCATATATGATGGATGAAGACTTCATAAATGCATTAGAAATTGGTATGCCACCAACAGGAGGATTAGGAATAGGTATAGATAGACTTATAATGTTCTTAACAGATTCTCGTTCAATAAGAGATGTTATCCTATTCCCAACTATGAAGCCAACTAAATAATAATTTAGCCATTTTGTTAACCTTTAAAAAGATATCTAGCTGCTTCGCTAAGTTTAGAAGTGTAGAAATTAGGAGCTTAGGAAAGAAATTTCCTAAACTCCTTTTAGATTTCATAAACTCTTTTTTCTTTAAAAATTAAATTTTTTTTATTTTTTGCTTGTATTTTTTAAAAAATGTGATATAATAATTAACGTAATGAACGTTCCGCGATAGCTCAACGGTGGAGCACTCGGCTGTTAACCGATAGGTTGGAGGTTCGAATCCTCTTCGCGGAGCCATTTTTATTTTTTGAAATATATTGACATTTGTATAATCTTTGATAAAATTACATTTAAAAATATAATATTAAGCACGATGAAGAAGAAGAGTAGTAATAAGTGTTTTTCAGAGAGGTTGTGGTAGGTGCAAACAACTAAAGACTTATTATGAATGGAGCTTTAGAGTGCTGTTAATTATACTAGTTGCTAATTACTAGTTAGAGGAGGGCTAATTGCCAAAAAGGGTGGAACCGCGGAAACATAAATTCCGTCCCTTTGGGTAAGTTAGGTCTTTTTTTTTATACGTTAAATTAAATAGGAGGTATGGAAAATGGCTGTCGAAAAAACAATGGATAAAATTGTTGCTCTATGCAAAGGAAGGGGATTTATATTTCAAGGCTCAGAAATATACGGTGGTTTAGCTAACTCATGGGATTATGGTCCTCTTGGAGTAGAATTTAAAAATAATATAAAAAGAGCTTGGTGGAAAAGATTTATTCAAGAAAGCCCGTATAACATAGGATTGGATTCAAGCATATTGATGAACAGGGAAGTATGGGTAGCATCAGGCCATGTTGGAGGATTTTCAGATCCATTAATGGATTGTAAGGAATGTAAGTCTAGATTTAGAGCAGACAAATTAGTAGAAGAGCATATGGCTCAAAATGGTGTAGATGATGTTAGTGCAGAT
Organism: Clostridium thermopalmarium DSM 5974; assembly: GCF_002995795.1. Taxonomy (GTDB): domain Bacteria; phylum Bacillota; class Clostridia; order Clostridiales; family Clostridiaceae; genus Clostridium_H; species Clostridium_H thermopalmarium. Next base: position 3,657 of record NZ_PVXN01000039.1, on the reverse strand, counting down.
GGATGGACTAGTGAACAATTAATGAAGTATATAGATGATAATAATATAGTTTGTCCTAAGTGCGGTAAGAAAAACTTTACAGATATAAGAAAATTCAACTTAATGTTTAAGACATTCCAAGGAGTTACAGAAGATTCTTCGTCGGAAATATACTTAAGACCAGAAACAGCTCAAGGTATATTTATCAACTTTAAAAATGCTCAAAGAACTTCGAGAAAGAAGATACCATTTGGTATAGGACAAATAGGAAAATCCTTTAGAAATGAAATAACTCCAGGAAACTTTACGTTTAGAACTAGAGAATTTGAGCAAATGGAATTAGAATTTTTCTGTGAGCCAGGTACAGATTTAGAGTGGTTTAAATATTGGAAAGACTACTGCTGGAAGTTCTTATTAGATTTAGGAATGACTGAATCAAACTTAAGATTCAGAGATCACTCTCCAGAAGAGTTATGTTTCTATAGTAATGCAACATCTGATATAGAATTTTTATTCCCATTCGGATGGGGAGAACTTTGGGGTATTGCGGATAGAACAGATTATGATCTAAAGCAGCATATGGAACATTCAGGACAGGATTTAACTTACTTAGATCCAACTACAAATCAAAAATATGTTCCTTATGTCATAGAGCCTTCTCTAGGAGCTGACAGAGTTGCTCTTGCATTCTTAGTTGATGCATACGATGAAGAAAAACTTGAAAATGGAGAGGTTAGAACTGTAATGCATTTACATCCAGCATTAGCTCCTTTTAAAGCTGCTGTATTGCCTTTATCAAAAAAATTATCAGATAAAGCACTAGAGGTATATGAAAAGCTAAGTAAAAAGTTCAATGTAGACTATGATGAAGCTGGAAGTATAGGAAAGAGATATAGAAGAGAAGATGAAATAGGAACTCCATACTGCATAACTATAGATTTTGATACTTTAGAAGACAATACTGTTACTATAAGAGATAGAGATACTATGAGCCAAGAAAGGTTAAATATAGATGAATTAGAAAAATTCTTAGAAGAGAAGGTACAATTTTAGTAAAAAACGGATTTTAACAATCCGTTTTTTTACATATAAAAATTAAATATATCATTTTTGTTAAGAAAGGAGATGATATTTTTATGTAATTTTTTAAATAAAATAAAAAGCACCGGAAAATATCCGGTGAAAATAAGGTTTAATTATGGGGATATGTTATGTGTCTAATAAAATTTGGGGAATCACATCATCAAATGCTTACGACACGTGCATAGTATAACATATGGTGTCCAATTTTGGCAATAGGTAAAGTTAAATTTTATATTTTAATTAAATTCAGATAATTTTGAAGAGAAAAAGACTTTAAAAATTTGCTAAACATATGCAATAAAATATATAAAGTGTTATAATTTAAGTTAATGTAACAAGACGTAATAAATAAGTATTTGGGGGTTCCTTTATGAAAAAAGATTTCAAAGAGTTCAAAGAATTTATAGTTAATAAAAAAGTTGCGGTTGTTGGAATAGGTATAAGCAATATTCCTCTGATTCGCTTTTTAGTTCAGCTAGGAGCAAAAGTAACTGCCTTTGATAAAAAGGATGAAGACAGTCTAGGGGATATAGGGGTAGAGTTTAAGAAAAAAGGAATCAAATTAGAACTTGGAGAAAACTATTTAGATAATCTAATAGGTTTTGATGTGATTTTTAAGACACCGTCTATGAGAATAGATAATCCTGCTCTTGTAAAAGCTAAAGAAGCTGGAGCTTATATAACTTCGGAGATGGAGGAATTTGTCAGATATTGTCCTGCTAAAGTTTTTGGTATAACAGGAAGTGATGGAAAAACAACTACTACAACTCTTGTTTACAATATGCTAAAAGAAGAAGGATATAAAACTTGGATAGGAGGCAATATTGGAAATCCTCTTTTTGCAAATATAGAGCAGATTAAAGAAGAAGATAAGGTTGTACTTGAACTTTCAAGCTTTCAGCTTATGACTATGAATGTGCATATAGATTGTGCGCTAATAACAAACATAACTCCAAATCATTTGGATATTCATAAGGATATGAATGAGTATATAGAGGCTAAGAAAAATATATTTAAGTTTCAAGAGGCAGGAGACTTATTAGTATTAAACAGAGATAATAATATAACTAACTCTTTAGTAAAAGAAGCTAGAGGTAAAGCAATGCAGTTTAGCATTAAAGAAAAAATAGATAACGGAGCATACTTTGAAGATAATAAGCTTTTTATATTAGGAAAGGAAGTATGCGGGTTAGAAAAAATTAAATTAAAAGGTATGCATAATGTAGAAAATCTTTTAGCCGCATTTTGTCTTGTATCAGAAGATGTTAGTGTAGAAAGTATGAGAAAAGTTGCAACTAGTTTTACTGGAGTAGAACATAGATGTGAATTTGTTAGGGAGATTAATAAGGTTAAATACTATAATGATTCTATAGCGTCAAGTCCAACTAGAACTCTAGCAGGATTAAAGGCCTTTGAAAAACCAGTAATTTTAATAGCTGGTGGTTATGATAAACATATACCTTTTGAGCCTCTGGCAGAAGAAGGGTATGATAAAATTAAAGCTTTAATTTTAGTAGGGGCTACTAAGGAGAAAATAAAAGCTGCTTTTGACAAAGTCATAAAAGAAAAGAATTTAAATCTTCCTATTTTTATGACAGAAGATTTTGAAGAGGCGGTATATAAGGCCAAAGAGATAGCAGTAGAAGGAGATATAGTAACTTTGTCTCCAGCTTGTGCTAGTTTTGATATGTTTCCGAATTTTGAGGAAAGAGGAAATAGATTTAAAGATATAGTACGCAAATTATAAAAGGTAAAATAATAAATTTGAAGATGCACAACATAGAATGGATATTTCACATTATATGTTGTGCATTTTAATATATGCACAATTATACCAACAAATTAATTAAGTTATATTTTTAAATAATAAGTTATATTTTTAAATAAAAGGATAATAATCATCTTTGTATAATATATGTAAATAACAGTGATTTCCATATTGAAAGTGGTTGTTATATAGTTCGATATATAAATAGTTTATAGTAAGTTTGATTTATAGAATATATAGGAGGTATATAGTTGTATGTTCAAAAATCCATTTTGTAATTGGATTATGTTTTATATTTGAATCATCTAGTAAACGTAGTGATAGAATTTTTGGCGTAATGCTAATTGTTTTAATTACTTTCGTTTTGTTAGCTTTTTAAACACTCAAGCTAGTTATCTCTTCTTCTCATGCATAAGTAGTTTCTATACACACTACCAAGTGTATCACAATATAAAAAAATAAGTAAATCAAAGATATAATTATTAATATGAATATAATTTAGTTTAAAAATAAATATTAATATTACACACTATAGTGAAGTTTGATAATATTATCCCTGTCGTCACAAAAGACGGCAGAAAGTAGTTAGCAACTCACAATTATATGTGTTTTTAAGAAATTAAAGGTTAAATTAAAAAAATATTGACAAACTAAAACAAGTTTGTTATACTAAATAAGCTGTCAGATGACAGCAAAAAACAAATTGGTCTTTGAAAATTAAACAGAATTAAGGTAAATAAAAGCCAGTCAATGACTTATGAGTAGATTAAACTTTTAATATGAGAGTTTGATCCTGGCTCAGGACGAACGCTGGCGGCGTGCCTAAC
>NZ_PVXN01000038.1 GCF_002995795.1 Clostridium thermopalmarium DSM 5974 | reverse complement strand
TGGAGTATAACAGTATTCTTTGGTTTTTGAGTTATGTAGGCATTTTCTACAGCCTTTATAGCTAGTTCTGTATCCATAGTCTTTGAAAAAGCATAGCCAATAATTTTCTTTGTATGAAGATCCAAAACTGAAGCAAGATAGCACCATCCGTCTTTAAGTGTATAAATATAAGTTATATCAGTAACCCATTTTTCATTTATTGTAGTTGTTGAAAAATCTCTTTTCAAAACGTTTTCTTTAGCCTCTATTTTGCTTTTGGAAGAGTGAGGTCTGAATTTTTTGATAATTATGGATTTTATATTTAGTTTTTTCATAATCCTTTGGACTCTCTTAAGGCTTATGGCATGTCCTCTTTCTTCACGAAGCACTTTATGTATTTTGGGAGCACCATAACGACCTTTACTATCTTTATAGATCTTCAGTATTTCTTCCTCGTACATCTTGTTTTCTACGCTTCTTTTGCTTTCGGTTTTGTTTAGATACTTATAAAAAGAGCTTCTTGAAACCTTTAACACTTCACACATTAGCGTGATATCATGCTCTTCTTTATGATCATTTATAAACTCAAAAATAGAGGTTACTTCTTTGCGAATATGGCCATGGCTTTTTTTAATATTTCATTTTCCTCCTCAAGCCTTGCCATCTTCTTTAACATTGCCTGATACTCTTCTGATGTTATAGTTGTATCTTTATCCACAGTTATTGGTTTAGCTTTCTTAATCCATCCATTGATTGTTGATTTTGATATGCCATATTCGCTGCTAAGCTCTGCCAAACTCTTACCAGA
>NZ_PVXN01000037.1 GCF_002995795.1 Clostridium thermopalmarium DSM 5974 | reverse complement strand
TGAATATATAGAATCCTGGTACAACAGAAAAAGGCTTCATAGCAGTATCGGTTATATGACTCCTCAACAGCTTGAAGATGCTTTAAGAAAAACTGCATAAAAATTTGAGTTTTTGTGTCTACTATATTGACATAAATCCACCTTCTTTAATATCTGCAACATTGAACCTTAACATAAGATGTATTTAAATTCATTTTCTCGTCACGTTTATAAAGTAAAGTCTACTATTGAACCTTAACATAAGATGTATTTAAATTCATTTGCATTGACAAGTTTAATTTCTTTATACCACCATTGAACCTTAACATAAGATGTATTTAAATTTCTTAAATATCTTCTTACGTTTCTTTCTGAATTGGATTGAACCTTAACATAAGATGTATTTAAATGGTGGTAAATAAGTTTGATATAACTCAATCTATAAAATTGAACCTTAACATAAGATGTATTTAAATCTGACACAACAGTTTAATGATGGAATCGTTGATATTTATTGAACCTTAACATAAGATGTATTTAAATTGTTAAACTCCTTTGTTGTTCACTACTATTATTCCATTGAACCTTAACATAAGATGTATTTAAATCATTGGATTGCATGGAAATAATAGAAGCTCTAGTAGATTGAACCTTAACATAAGATGTATTTAAATTTTTGAGAGATGCTAAAATGCCTGCAACTTTAATATTGAACCTTAACATAAGATGTATTTAAATCCCTTTTGAATCTCCTTACTGTTGTTAATTATATACATTGAACCTTAACATAAGATGTATTTAAATACAATTATTTTTATATTTTTATTTGTATTATGCTTAATTGAACCTTAACATAAGATGTATTTAAATTTCCTGCCAATCGTCCACATTCATTGACTCTAATTCCATTGAACCTTAACATAAGATGTATTTAAATTGTTAAATAATAATACTAAAATAAGTTCGTAACAATATTGAACCTTAACATAAGATGTATTTAAATGCAATATTGTATACTTCTTTTAATTCTTCAATGTATTGAACCTTAACATAAGATGTATTTAAATGGAAATTCCTTCTTTATCAATCTTGATGAAGCACATTGAACCTTAACATAAGATGTATTTAAATCGAATTATATGACTTTGATGACGACACCGAAATTAAATTGAACCTTAACATAAGATGTATTTAAATATTAATTGCTTATCTTGATTATATTATACCGTATATATTGAACCTTAACATAAGATGTATTTAAATTCTAAACATTTCTTACATATACTCTTACCCTTATAAATTGAACCTTAACATAAGATGTATTTAAATGGTTCTGCAAACTGCACTCTAGTAAGCCATACAGCAAATTGAACCTTAACATAAGATGTATTTAAATATTATTCCATTTGATTCTGCTTGGTTATCCTGTTTTATTGAACCTTAACATAAGATGTATTTAAATGAAGAAACTTTCTGCATTTATCCCAGTGGCTAAAGATTGAACCTTAACATAAGATGTATTTAAATAATATCTTGGGCTGGGAATATTGAAAAGATAGAAAATTGAACCTTAACATAAGATGTATTTAAATACTTTCTCTGCTACTGTTTCTTTAGGTATTGAACCATTGAACCTTAACATAAGATGTATTTAAATTCAAACCCTGCACCTGGTGTTCTATTAACTGCACCTATTGAACATTAACATAAGATGTATTTAAATTCTAATTTTATAGTTAACGAATTATCTACACTAGATTGAACATTAACATAAGATGTATTTAAATCTTTTATTACTGATTATTGTAGTTTCCGTAGTAACATTGAACATTAACATAAGATGTATTTAAATTTATTTAGTAGTGGCGGATTTTCCGACGTCGGTTTATTGAACATTAACATAAGATGTATTTAAATTACTTAATTATTGTCCTTACATTTACTCCCCATCATTGAACATTAACATAAGATGTATTTAAATGGAGCAGATGCTACAGAAAAATTATCTTCTATGGTTATTGAATATTAACATAAGATGTATTTAAATATTTGTTTTACAATATCAAGCATTTTATTACCTCCATTGAATATTAACATAAGATGTATTTAAATACGATAGCAGCTTCAAGCTCTGTTGCTAATGCTTCAATTGAATATTAACATAAGATGTATTTAAATAGAACAAGTTACAGTAAAAATTGAGTTAGTTCAAAGATTGAATATTAACATAAGATGTATTTAAATACCTCTTTACCTTTAACACCTTTCAATTTTGTTTTTATTGAATATTAACATAAGATGTATTTAAATAATACATTTTTATGCCTTCTTTTTTCTCTGTTGTGCATTGAATATTAACATAAGATGTATTTAAATAAATGAGTTATAATCCTCGTTGCACATCTTTCAAATTGAATATTAACATAAGATGTATTTAAATTTATTGTTTATGAATTCAACTCCTAAATTTTTAAGCATTGAATATTAACATAAGATGTATTTAAATTATTATACAACCTCCATATTATTTATATCAAAATTATTGAATATTAACATAAGATGTATTTAAATTTCCTCCTTTTACTGTTCTTTCCTCCAGCCTTCCATATTGAATATTAACATAAGATGTATTTAAATTGGTCCATTTAAGTCAAATCCAGCAGTTGTTATGATATTGAATATTAACATAAGATGTATTTAAATATAGTACAAGCGGAAGATTTATCTCTTGTAATATAATTGAACATTAACATAAGATGTATTTAAATCTGACACAATCCCATGTTTTAGTGCCTATCAGCTCTATGGGGAAGAGAGAATTATGATAGCACTTTTTATTTACAGTATGCCATTAATAGCTATTGTTTTTTCGTTGTTTTAAAATGATTAGAAATGTTATACGTAATGAAGATAAGTATATTACTACTACTTATGGTACTTTATCTTTAGCCTATATTGTTTTTGGATAACATTAATATATTATTAAATATCTACTAAACTAACTAATAGAATATATAAGCTTAGTTACCTGAAAATCTATTTTTATATAATAAAATTTGTAAAAGGGAGATAAAATTTTATCAAATAAAAATATTTAAACAATTTAAAGGTACTGAGGAAGAGATGGTTGCATTATCAGCAACTTGTATAGGATCACATTCTCTAGGTTATGTATATAACAGTGGAGCAAACTCATATGCAAAAGTGAATTTTACATTTTCTTGGTCTGGAGTACCATTTGTGTCAGGAACAGATGTTGTAGCAATGACCTGGGAACAAAATTATTATCTAGATCCAAATAAACCATCAAAATTAGTTAATAAATATAATGTAACAAGTGATGGTGGCTCATACGTAACAAGAACTTATTCTACAACTTATGATTCTGTACCAAACTATGCAGTTAAGTTTGAGTTTCCTGTAAGACCAATTGCATCACAATACATTAAATCTGGATCAGGAACAGTATACCTTTATAGACCCAATACAGTAAAAATATTTTAATAAATCAGGGCTAGGCACTATTTTGTGCTTTGCTCTTTTTTATTGTTGAATTTATTATTTTGTATTGAAAATCATAATAAGATTACATATTATATAGCTTTTCAACTTTTTTGTTTAGATAATGCTGGCTTACTCTTACTAATTAAGCTTTTAAGTTCGCTCAGAGTTATATTTGCACGAGCATATCTGTAATCTACCATAATAAAAACAGTTACTTTTAAACTTTTTAAGTTGATAATTAATAGAATTATATGTGAAAAAAATCATCCATTTAAATAAGTAAGTGTATTATAATGGAATAAATTGAAGCGAATTACATTGACAATATGCCTGTTTTCTGGTAAAATCCTTAGGTGTCTGCAAAATTTTATTTATAATGGGAATGGAATATTAAAATGGATATTTTACAGAATATAGTTTCATCAATCAACAATATACTTTGGTCATACGTACTTATCGCATTGCTTATTGCTCTTGGACTTTATTTTACTATAAGGTCTGGGTTTGTTCAATTTAGATTCTTTGGTGAAATGTTTAGACTTCTTGGAGAGGGAGCAAATAAATCTATCTCTTCTAATGGAAAAGAGCATAAAGGAGTTTCTTCTTTTCAAGCTTTTTGTATTAGCACGGCTTCAAGAGTAGGAACCGGTAATCTTGCAGGTGTAGCTATAGCTATATCTACAGGAGGACCTGGAGCTGTATTCTGGATGTGGCTAATAGCTCTAATAGGCGGTGCATCAAGCTTTGTTGAAAGTACCTTAGCTCAAATATATAAGGTTAAAGACGAGCATGGATACAGAGGTGGTCCTGCATATTATATGGAGAAGGCTTTAAATAAGAGGTGGCTTGGAATTTTATTCTCCATTTTGATAACTATATCTTTTGGATTAATATTTAATTCTGTACAAGCTAACACAATTTCTTTTGCTTTTGAAGAGGCTTTTGGAGTAAGTAGACTTGCTGTTGGAATAGTTATAACACTTTTTACCGCTATAATAATCTTTGGAGGAGTTAAAAGAATTGCAAAGGTTGCTGAGATGCTTGTTCCAGTTATGGCTATAGGTTATATACTAGTTGCTTTATTTGTTGTGTTTAAGAATATTAATCATGTGCCTGCAGTATTTTCACTTATTATGGAAAATGCGTTTGGGATAAAAGAGGTAGCAGGTGGAAGCATTGGAGCTACTGTTATGCTTGGAATTAAGAGAGGACTATTTTCAAATGAAGCTGGAATGGGAAGTGCTCCAAATGCAGCAGCGACAGCAGATGTAACTCATCCTGTAAAGCAAGGATTAATTCAGACATTAGGAGTATTTACTGATACTATTCTAATATGCAGTTGTACAGCATTCATAGTGCTTTTATCAGGAGCTTATACAAATTCAAAATTAGAAGGTATACAGCTTACTCAAAATGCATTAAGTTCTCAAGTTGGATCTTGGGGTAATACATTTATAGCTATATGTATTTTACTTTTTGCTTTTAGTTCTATTGTTGGAAATTATTATTATGGAGAAACTAATATAGAGTTTATAAAGGCTAACAAGTTGTGGTTGTTAGCATATAGAGTCGCAGTAGTTGGAATGGTGATATTTGGATCAATAGCTAAGATTCAAATTGTATGGGATATGGCTGATTTGTTTATGGGAATAATGGCTATTATAAACTTAATAGCAATTTCTAGACTTAGCCATATAGCTTTTGCAGTCCTTAAGGATTACGCAGCACAAAAGAAAGAAGGGAAAGATCCAGTATTTAATGCAGATAGCATAGAAAAACTTGAAAATGCTGAATGCTGGAAAAATAAGAAAAAAATAGCATAACCAAAAATAAAGGGAAGGTTTTGAGCCTTCCTTTTATTTTTGTATAATTGAACTTATAGGCCTTCCATCTTTATCTAATAGAGGTGTAAGACCACCAGCATATCCATCCCAAGCAAATAGGTAATTAACGCCTGTTTCAGTATCTACCATGATTTTACATCCAGATAAACTTCCTTCTTTATGAATCACTTCAAATCTCTTTTTGGACACTATAAACACCCCAATACATAAATATTTTATTATATGTGTTAATTGTATTATATTTTAGTATAGTATTTTATATTTAATATTACAAGTATGTTTCTTATTAGTATTATTAGTTTAGTCTTAAAGAATTAATATACTTTCCAGTACTATCATGATAAGCATATATACCAAATTTTGAGACTTGCTCTGAAAATCTTCATAAAAAGGATCTTCGTTGGTTTGATAATAAATTCACCAATCCATCAATTAGCATATGTCAACCTATAGTATATGCTTAAAGGAACTTATTTAGAACTTTTTTATGGAATAAAATTACAAATGGGTATTTACTAATTTATGGAAATGGATTATAATGGAATAAAATGGAATAAAGCTACAATATAATATAATCCATTACATTATATTATGATTTAATAAGGGAGGAAGAGCTAATGTCAAAAAATAATAGTGGTAACAACATTGTAGATTCTTTTTCTGTACAAGTAATTGATGATGGATATGCAGATACAAAATCTAGGTCAGAAGACTCAGGGATGTTTATAACTCCGTCTTATGTTACTGCATGGAGACCATCATATAATAAAGATAACGATTTAAAGGAAGATCCGAAGAATCCTCTTAATAGAATAGAAGTAGAAGTAAATGGAACTAGATATCTAGTTGGAGAGGCTGCTATAAGGCAAGATAGGAATATTCAATGGAATGGAGCATCGGACAAGCACAATGATAACTCTTTTGATATTTTGTTAAAAACTCATTTAAGTTTGATGGCAAAAAAGCCAATAAGCAGAGTAAAGTTGGTTATGGGACTTCCTGTAAAGGCAACCTTGGATAAAGAAAGAATAGACAAGATGAGAGCTAAGGTTATAAGACAGCACAACCTGGGCATAAGGCTTCAAGGACAAAAAGAGTTCGAGAATAAAATCATAAAGGTAGAAGATTTAATTATAAAAGCACAACCTCATGGAACTTTATGTGATTTAATATTAGATGGAAACGGAAACATCAGCAATAAGGATTTAGCAAGAAAGGTTAATGCTATATCAGATATAGGCGGAAAAACTCATAATCTTTATCTGGTAGATGCTCTAGAACCTCTTTCAGATTTTTGTGACACAAAAAATAGTGGTATGTATACAGCTTATATGTGGATTAAGGATTACATAGAACAGGAATTACATATGACTGTATCTGATGGACAAATCCAGTTTATAGTGGCAAGCGGACAGATAAAGGGATATGACTTAACACCAGTTATCCAGAAGGCTTATAGAAGCCTTGCAAGAAAGATTATATTAGAAATTGAGACTGTTTGGGAAAATGCTTTTCCTTTCATTGACAATATAATATTCACAGGTGGAGGAGCTGCAGTTCTTAAGCCTTTTCTTGAAGAGGAATTTAAAAATGCTATGTTTTTAAGTAGAACTCAAAATCCATCAGGTCTGTTTAAACAGGGTATTAGAAAGTGGAAAAGAAGAGCTGTATAGAAAGGAGAGCTAATTATGCAAATTTCACTTTATATAGGACAACGAAAGAAAAAAGATAGAATAGTTAATGAAGAACTTTTAAAATACGTTGAAGGAGATAGAAGCGATAGAATAAAGGATTTAATATTAAAGGGACTTATATTTGAAGGTAAAACTGACATTGAAGAAAAGCTTTTAGATATGAGATATATGTATAGTAATAATTTTGTTACAGTGACTAAGGATGAGAGTCCTGCAATTCAGACTGCTGCTACTACCTGTAATTATATTAGAAACACGGATAAGAAAGTGGAGGATATAAAACCGGATTTTAGTGATATAAAAGTTGAAAAGAAAGCAATTATTGATGATGAATTAGAAGACAGAATATGATAACCAATGAAAAGAGGAGAAGTTGAGGCACTAAAGCGCCAGTGGATAAGTTTATAGAGTTTAGATGGTTTAGGAATGTTAAGAGTTCTGAGCCATCTAATTTTTTTGTTTTCACTAAGGGCTAGTCAATATAAACTTTAAAAATTTTTATTTATAGGGTAGTTATTTTTAAGGTTGTGCATATCTACTAAGTGAAAGGGGTTGATGAATATGATAAATTCAACAAATGTAAAAAGTACATTGGCAATTAAGTATCTTGCAGGGCAAGACAAAAATGGAAAGGATGTGTTTAAAACTCAAAGGTTTCAAAATGTTAAACCTAGTGCAAGCGATTCAGATGTATTTGATGTCGCTACAGCATTAGGAAATCTCTTAGAAAATCCTGACGTTGAAGTGATAAGAGAAAATGATAACTTAATAGTTAACGAATAATAAAGGAGGTATTTAGATGAGTAAAACATTAGTTATGAATTTTTTAACTGATCAAGGGAAAAAATCATCTATAAGATTTAAAGAGATTAAAGATAATGTAGATGATTCAGTAGTTAGTGGTGTTATGGATACTATTATTGAAAAGAACATATTTATAACTTCTAGTGGAGAATTAAAGGTAAAAGATTCAGCTCAGATAATAGATACAACTATTGAAGAGTTAAATATTTAAATGATTAGAGACAATATGCAGCTTTAAACCAAGCTGTGTATTGTCTCTTCACTTTTATCTTATTAATAGAAGATTATAGATTTTTAACATGAAGTAATAAGGCAAATGCTTTGACTTGATATTCCTTGTTCTTTTCCTGTAAATCCAAGGCCTTCTTCTGTAGTAGCTTTGATATTAATTTGATTTTCATCAATGTTTAAAGTAGAAGATATGTTTCTTATCATAGCAGGAATATAAGGTGCCATCTTAGGTTTTTGGGCAATTATTGTAGCATCGATATTTACTATAGAGTAGCTATTTTGCTTCAATAAATCCCTTACATATGACAGAAGTTCAAGGCTTGATATTCCTTTATATTTAGGATCTGTATCTGGGAAATGCTTACCAATATCTCCGAGAGCAGCGGCTCCAAGTAAGCTGTCCATTATGGCATGAAGAAGTACATCAGCATCAGAATGGCCAAGCAAACCAAGATGATGAGGAATTTCAATACCGCCTATAATAAGTTTTCTTCCTTCAACTAATTTATGTACATCATATCCCATTCCAATTCTCATAGTGAAAACCTCCATAACAAGTGTAATACAACGCTACTTCTATTATATTGTAAAGAAAAATAAAATATCAATGCATAATATAAAAACTGCAACTACGATAATTGCAGTTTTTATAAAAAATATTTGTCAACGTTTACAACCAATGTTTATATTTAGGTGAGTTATTGTACTTGTACGTTCGTCTAAAGATTTTATCAAATATATGTTTAGCTTTTTCAGCAATTATTTTAATAAAGGATTTTCTTTGTTTTGGATGATGAGATTCACTATTTTTATACTTATTCTTGTGCTTAGATCTTTTGGATGCAGATTTAAAATCAACATAGATAATATTATCTTCCACAACTTTGCACTCCTTTATTTAATAACTTCTATATATTAATTATACCACAAATAGCAGTAAGTTACTGAAAATTCAGAAAATTTTTTATAAAGTTATGTGCATTAATTTATACTAAGTTAATGCACATAGGACAAAAAACAAGAAATGGGCTTTGCAAAAAGATGTATAGTATAGTGTATGAAAAAAGTTATAATACTGTTCCTTAAATATAAAAAAATAAAAAATATATATATATAATTTTGCATATGTTTACAGAAGATTAGAGTATTATGCACAAGTTGTACACAAATATGTGGATAAAGTGTACAAGTTAATAAGAATTGTGATAAATTTTTAATAAATTTGCACAAATTAAATTTGAATATATTAAAATATACTGAATATCAACATAAAATAAACAAGTTATACACAGGATATATGTGGACAATGTGGATAAATATCAAAGCTAAAAGATAATAATAATCAATACAGAAGTATATTTATATTAATTACATATTATAATTATAAATGGTAAAAATGCTTATGAAAATAAAAAATATATTAACAGGGCATTAACAGTAAACTAACAAGTTATACACAGGCAATTGTGCATAATGTGCATAACTTGTCTTATTAAATTAATGTTTATAAAAAGGTTTAAGAAAAATTCATATGAGTTAAGCTTTAAATTAAAGAATTTATAAGTTATAAGAAATATAGTAATTGAAATATATCATAAAATAGCAGGATATTTAGATGTTATGTAGAATTTATTTATTTAAAGGAAAATTTTACTTATGGCCATTTTATAAATAAGGGGTGTGAGAAAAGTGAGTTTTGTGAATGACATAGATAGTGATAATAAATGTCATAGAGACATATTACATATTATTAGTGTTAATATTTCTATTTTAGGCATTATTTCTATATTTCTAATTAATATAGGTTTTAGAAATTATCTTCTTTTTCACATCATTATAGAGATATTTATTTCTTTGATTAGCTTTGATATTTTTATCGTAGCGTTAAATACTTATAAAAATTCTAAAAATAATTTTCTTATGACCCTTGGAGCAGCTTATGCTTTTGTAGGGTTATTGTACATAATTCATACTCTATTTTATAAGGGCATGGGGATATTTGATAGTAGTCTACCTTTAATGGACATAGCTACTCAACTTTGTCTCAGTGCAAAATATATAGAGGCTATATCACTGCTTATAGCGTGCGTATTATTTCACAAATCTCATAAGATATTAGTACCGAAGGTTATTTTAGAAATATATGCTATAATTGTTTCTATTATACTTATTACTATTAGATTTGGAGTATTCCCCAAATGTTTAATAGATGGTGTAGGATTTACTAGTTTTAAAATTATAAGTGAATATGTAATTTGCTTAGTATTAATCTTTTCTATATTTTTTTTATTTAAGGCTAAAAGATGTATGAACTCATTAGTATTTACATATATGAATCTTTCTATATTAGTTGCAATAATATCTGAAATTATGTTCACATTGTATAACAATCATTATGTGGTTGCTAACATGATAGAGCATATTTTCAAAGCAATATCTTTTTATTTTATACATAATGCCATTATAGAAATTGGTTTAAAAAATCCATATAAGTTGTTATTTGATCAATTAGAAGAGGCAAGCTATAATTTGGAAAAAAAGAATTTTGAGTTGAATAAAATTATAAAACAGCTTGAGGCTGAAAATAAGCATCGCCAATATATAGAACGAGTAATTATGAATAATGAGCAATGCTACAATCTTTTGATTGAAAGTAGTAAGGAAGCTATCTTTGTTCATGTAGATGGAAGGATAATATTTGCTAATGGTGGCCTTGTAAATTTAATAAGAGCCTCAGATTTAAAGGATATTATAGGAAGAAAAGTAGTTGATTTAATTCCTGAGAATTTAAGATATGAAGTTAGTAATATGATTAAAAAACAATATAATAAATTAAGAGGTGAATTTTGTTACGAAACCAAGCTTAAAAAGTATACAGGAGAGGTTATAGATGTAGATGTAAGAAGCACGTGTTTTAACTATAATGGAGTAATATCCGCTTTGACAATAGTTAGGGATATATCAGAGAAAAAGCAAATTGAAAAGCTAAAGGTTGATTTTGAAAAAAACAGAAAAAAGTTAAATGAGTCCTTAGAATTTAACAAGAGGATAACAGAATTCTTTTCAAACATATCTCATGAACTTAAGACTCCTTTAAATGTAATTTTTGGGTCAGTACAAGTACTAGAGCTATATAATAAAAAAGGTATGTTAATGCCTAGTATGTACAACAAGTATTTAAAAATAATAAAACAAAATTGCTATAGGCTTCTTAGATTGGTCAATAACATAATAGATATATCAAAGATAGATTCAGGTTTTTTAAAACTTAATTTAAGCAATTACAATATTGTAAATGTTGTTGAAGATATCACGTTGTCTGTAGCAGATTATATAGAAAGCAGAGGGGTAAGTCTAATTTTTGATACAGATATAGAGGAAAAAGTAATTGCTTGTGATCCGGATAAAATAGAGAGAATTATGCTTAATTTGCTTTCTAATGCAATAAAATTTACTAATCCCGGAGATGAAATAACTGTCAATATGATGGATAAAGGTGAACATATACTTATATCAGTAAAGGATACCGGGGTAGGAATTCCAGGGGATAAGCTTCAAGATATATTTGAAAGATTTAAACAAGTAGATAAGACTATATGGAGAAATAGGGAAGGAAGCGGCATAGGATTATCTCTAGTTAAATCCTTAGTAGAGCTTCATGGAGGAAATATAAGTATAAAAAGCAAGCAAGGAGAAGGAACTGAATTTATTATAGATTTGCCATCTAAAACTGTAGATTATGAGGAGGTAAATAATATAAATATGTCATATGAAAGTAAGGTAGAGCGCATAGATATAGAATTTTCTGATATTTATATGTAATATTACATGATATATAAAATTGAAAATGTTTTCAAGAGAAAATCTAAAAAAATGTTAAAATTTCTCTTGAATTATTATTTAGTCTTTATTATAATTATACAAAAGCTATGAAGGGTAATAGTAAATAAGATTTCACTTTAAGAGAGTGGATGGTTGGTGTGAATCCATAGTGAAACTTATTGAATCCGACCTTGAGCTGCATAGGGGTAACAACCTATGCCGGAGTTATCCGTTATTATAAAGAGGCTATTATTAATAATAGCAAAATAAGGTGGTACCACGTGGATTATTATGTCTTCGTCCTTGGATTTTCAAGGATGGAGACTTTTTTATTTGTAAAGAAAAGAGGGGGACTTTTAATATATGGAAGGTAAATTATTAATGACACCTGGTCCAACAAATGTACCAGAGAGAGTTTTAAGAAAAATGAGTGAACCTGTTATTCATCATAGAACTAAAGAATATGGAAAATTATTTGGAGATATGAGTGAAAGACTAAAGTATGTGCTTCAGACAAAAAATCCTGTTTTGACTTTTCCATCAGCAGGAACAGGAGGATTAGAAGCCGCAATAGTCAATATGTTTTCAAAAGGGGACAAAGTTCTTATAGTTTCTATAGGTGTATTTGGAGATAGATTTATAAAAATAGCAAAGACTTATGGATTAAAGGTAGATGCAATTGAAGTCCCATGGGGTAGAGGAGTTGAAGTGGAAGAGATTAAAGAAAGACTTGAAGATGATCATAAGGCTTTAATATTAACTCATAATGAAACTTCTACTGCAGCCACAAATCCTATAAAAGAGATTGGAGAATTTATGAAGGATAAAAATCAGCTTTTTATAGTTGATGGAGTTAGCTCCGTTGGGGGCATAGAAGTAAAGATGGACGAGTGGAATATAGATGTTTTGGTAACTGCATCTCAAAAGGCATTAATGTCTCCGCCGGGACTTGCATTTATAGGGGTAAGCGATAAGGCATGGGAAGCTGCTAAAAGCTCTGACATTCCAAAGTTTTATTGGGACTTTTTCAGTGCTAGAGAGCATTTAGAAAGGCCTACTCCGGAAAATCCATATACTCCAGCGGTTTCACTTATCTCAGGAGTAAATGAGGCTCTTAAGATGATACAAGAAGAAGGGCTATACAATGTATATGAAAGACATGAGCATTTAGCTCGTAAACTTAGATGCGAATTAGAAAAAATGGGACTTAATATATATACAGATGAAAGATTCTTGTCTAATACGGTTACTGCCATAACCTTTGATGAGGAAGGAATAGCTTCTAAAATTAAAAATAGAATGGAAGAGGAGTTTGGTATTGTAATCGCAGGAGGACAAGGAAAAATGAAAGGTAAAATGATAAGAATTGGGCACATGGGATATATAAACCAAGAGATGATTGATAGAACCATAAATGCTCTTAAAAAATGTCTATAATTTATTTGCTAAAAATTGGGGGGATTTATTATGACAAAAGGAAAAGTTTTAGTAGCAGAAAGAATTGATGATGCAGGAATAGAACTTCTAAGAAAGGAGTTAGAAGTAGATCTTTGCTTTGATATACCTAGAGATGAACTTTTAGAAAAAATTCATGATTATGATGGATTAATCATAAGAAGTGACAATAAGGTTGATAAGGAATTATTAGAAAAAGCAACTAAGCTTAAAATCGTAGGTAGAGCTGGAAATGGAATTGATAATATAGATGTGGCAGAGGCAACTAGAAGAGGAGTTATAGTGGCAAATACTCCAGACAGTAATTCTATATCTGCTTGTGAACTTGCTATAACTCACATATTAGCAGGAGCAAAGAATTTTACCTATGCAGATTCTTATTTAAAATCAGGCAATTGGGATAGAGATATCTTCATGGGAAATGAATTATATAACAAGACCCTTGGTATAATCGGTCTTGGAAGAATTGGGGCATTAGTAGCTACAAGGATGAAGAGCTTTGGAATGAAGATTATAGCTTATGACCCATATATATCTGAGGAGAGATTTGAAAGATATGATGTAGAGAGAAAAGAAACTTTGGAAGAGCTTTTAAAGGAATCTGACATAATAACAATTCATACTCCAAGGACAAAAGAAACTATAGGCATTATAGGAAGGAAAGAAATAAGTTTGATGAAAGATGGAGTTAGACTTGTAAACGCAGCAAGAGGAAAGCTTATGGATGAAGAAGCTCTATATGAAGGATTAAAAAGTGGGAAAATAGCTAGTTTAGGGTTAGATGTTCATGAAAAAGAGCCAAGATATGAATCTCCTCTTTATGAATTTAAAAATGTTACTGTAACTCCACATATAGGAGCTACAACTGTAGAAGCTCAGCAGGACGTGGGTGTTACTATAGCAGAGCAGGTTATTAAAGGAATAAAAGGAGAGATTGTACCTAATGCCGTTAATCTTCCTGGAATTGCAACAGATGAGCTTAAAAAAATGAAACCTTATATTGAACTTATGGAAAAGCTAGGTAAATTATATTATCAATTAAATAGCTATCCTGTTAAAAATGTAAATATAGTATATTGGGGAGATATAGTTAAATTTGATACAGAAATGCTAGAAATTGCTTTCTTAAAAGGACTTTTGGAACAAGTAAACAATGATAGAGTAAATTATATTAATGCTAAAATGACAGCAGAGCAAAGCGGCATAAGTATAAGAAGGCAAAAGATGAAAGAGCATTATAATAATTATTCAAGCTTAATCACAATAAAGATAACCAATAACGCAGGAGAAAAGTTTACCCTATCAGGTACAGTATCTAATAAGCAGGAAGGTAAGCTTGTTGAAATAGAGGGCTATGAGGTAGATGTGAAGCCAAGTGAATATATGTTATTTGTAAAAAACAAAGATGTACCTGGAGTTATAGGTCAAGTAGGAACAATCGTTGGGCAGGAAAATATAAATGTTGCAACTATGCAGGTTGGAAGAAAAGTAAAGGGAGAAATGGCTATTATGATTCTTAACGTAGATAGTGAGATTTCAAAGGAATCTCTTGATAAGTTTAAGCAGCTAGAAAATGTAATTGAAGCAAAGACTATTATATTATAAAGCGCAAGTGGAGCACTTGGATCAGTTTAGGCGCTTTGCTTAGTTTAGAATTAGAGAAGGGATAAACGGTAGTTTAGGAAATGAAGGTGATTTTATGAAGATAGGGTATGCAGCTTCAGCAGGAGAGAAGAATATTTATGATACCATAGACTATGCATATAATAATAAATTTAGTGCTGTGGAGCTTAATATAAATATGCCTATATTTTTCCCAGAGAGATTTGATACTAATGAAAGAAAGAAAGTAAAAGAATATGCCAAGGAAAAAGGAATAGAGCTTACGTTCCATGCCCCAGAGGATATTTCTCTTCTTCAACTTCAAAAGGGTATGAGAGAAGCTGGAATAGCAAGGCTTAAAGAGGTAATGGATTTTGCATATGATTTAGGAGCTAGCAGGCTTACCATGCATATTGGCGGAGCGGTTTGCTTTACTTTAACAGATAGAAAAGTGTATATGGATGAGCTTTTTTATGATGATTTTAAAAAGGTTTTAGATGATAGCTTAAAAGAACTTATAGATTATTCTAAAGGGAAAGTGAAGCTTTGCATTGAAAACTCAGGACGTTTTCCTCAAAAGCTAGTCCAAGAAGCTTTAGATGAAATGATATCTAAAGAGAAAGACTTATTTTTAACCTGGGATATAGGACATTCCTATGAGAACAAGTATAATGAAGTTGAATTTTTCTTAAGACACTTAGATAGAATAAGAACTTGTCATCTTCATGATAATAATGGTTCAAGTGATCATCAAGTTATAGGGCAGGGAAATGTGGATTTTAAGTGGCATTTTGAAAAGATGAAGAATAGCGATATCATATATATTATAGAAGTAAGACCAAGGGAAAAAGCTGTAGAGTCCGTTGCACAATTAAATTTATAGAAATTTAACATTCCGTATGGGATTTGTATTTTAAAAGGTACTGAACAGGAAAAAAGCTTTTCTAAATGCAAATCTCATGCGGATTTTTGCTTTCCAGAGAAATGTAAAAATAAGTGGATAAAAGCAGGAATTATTTAAAGTTTTTTCATAGAAGAAATACTATATTAGTGGTAAAATGAAATAGATGTAAATTTTACTTATTATATAAAAAAATATTACTAATAATCGATAATAAAGATACAAATAAATTATTGATTTTTTATAGGGGGGGTTAAAGTGAGGCGAGTATTAAATATAGCAAAAACAGTGATGATTGCTGCTTTATTCTTATCTATGCCTATAACAGCTTTTGCCGCAGGTGAAGAGGTTGTTAATATGCCTACAAAACAAGAAGTAAGCATAACAAAACCTTGGACAGCAAAGTTTAATTTGGAATTGGATGTAAATACAATAAATGATAAAAATATACTGGTTAAGGACAGTAAAGGAAATAATATAAAGGTAACTGTAGTACCAGGGAAAGATCCAAAAACAATAACCATATATCCACCAACAGGAGGGTATATACCAGGTGAAAGCTATTCTCTTGAATTAAGCAAGGCTATAAAAAATAAGAATGGAAAAAATTTATCCAAAGTAACTAAAATGAGCTTTAAGACTTCTAATCAATATGAAGATTCAACAAATTACTCATCTTTACCAAGTATTAAAGGTATTGAAATTTTAAATCAACCAATATTACAAAATAAAGGTACAAGCTTTAGAATTACTCCAAATTCTTCAGAGGATGTACAATATAGGGTTTATTTATTTAAATACCCAGATGAGACCTATGATAATCCTAATACTTATTCTAATACCTCATATATAGAGCTTACTAATGGGTATACAAATGTTTTTGGAACATCAACTCCGTATATTTTTACGAAACAAGATGGATTTAATACAGGAAAGTATAAACTTTTAGTATATATAAAGGGTAAAGGAAGAGTTGGACAAAATAAAGACACTAACACTGATTTTGATAACTATTATTCTACATATTTTAGAGTTATAGATAAGGATATAACTAAGGACAGTTCTTCTAATGCTACTATATCATACATAAAATACGATAAAACTTTAGAGCAAGCAGCTCTTGAAGAGTATTCAGAGGGAGCACCAGTTTATAGTGAAAAAACTGGATGGATGAGACCCAGCAAAGAAATTATAAAATACTACATGAATCCATATAACTTTTTAGATGAATATTACAAGGATGCTTTTTTAAAGCTAAGTTACATGGAGATTCCTGCGAGTGACTTAAATAACGTATTAAAGGGAAAAGGTGTTTTAGAAGGAAAGGGAGCAGTATTTTTACAAGCAGCAAAGGAGAATAATATAAATCCAATTTATTTAATTGGACATGCATTATTAGAAACAGGCAATGGAACATCAAGTTTAGCTACTGGAGTAACTGTAACTTCAGTAGATGGAGTTAAGCTGCCAAAACCTCAAAAAGTGTATAATATGTTTGGAATAAAGGCTATAGATAGCGACCCTGTAAAGTATGGTTCTGAATATGCATATAAACAGGGATGGTTTACTGTGGACAAGGCAATATTAGGTGGAGCCAAGTATATAAGCAATGACTATATAAGCAATCCTAAATACAATCAAGATACTATTTATAAAATGAGATGGAATTACATTTTAAGATGGCACCAATATGCTACAGATATAGGCTGGGTGAGAAAACAAATTGCAAGAATAAACTTTTCTAAAATTATAGAACAATGCAAAAACGTAAAGCCTATATTTGAAATACCACAATTTAAATAAAAACTTCAGGGTCAGAACACAATTTGGTGTTTTGACCCTGAAACTTTTATTTAAGATGCTTAATATAGATGCTTAATATTTATGATTTAGAAGGTCCGTTCCATCGTAGTTTATTTGACAATCTACTTTTCTTTCATTAGCATACTTTACGAAAGTAGATAAGTCGATGTTTTTTTTATTTTTTCCAGAAATATAAATAGTAATAGTACCGTTATTGTCTATGTATGTTTGATTTATAATATCTTGGTTTTTAGCTTCATTAAAAATCATTTCGAGACCTTTGTCCAAAGATTTGTTTTTTAAATTTAAGGATTCAATTAAGGTTCTACCTGATGAACGAATAGGCTTGACACTAACTATCCTGTTCCAGTTACTAACTTTTAGCTGCAGAGTAGGAGGTATCCTTACTATAACAGTGGTTGAAGGAGCGAAACAATTATAAATATTTCTTCCAAATAAAATCAATAAGGCTATAACTGCTATAAAGATAGCGTGTTTAACTGAATTTGGAGTTGCTATAGGACCGGAATATATATCTCCGATATTTGGAACATAATTTTGAAGTTTTAAATTGTAAAACTCACCATGTATGGTCCTCACGCAGACATAGTTCTTATCAACTTTTACAACTACACCAGTCTTTGTTTTCATTCATAGTCACCTACTTAGATTTATACCTTACCTTAGAATTTTTTTGGTTATAAGTATTTTTCTTTTTGCTATTAGTGTTTTTTAGTTTAAAGATATTCTTTGTATTTTTAGATTTCATATTTTTGTTAAATTGAAGATTTTTAGAATTATTTTTTAATTTATATTTAGAATTTTTATCTAAATTCTTACGTATATTTTTGTTGTTAGAGATTATACTCCAAGTATTATTAGACTTACGGGAGCTGTTGTCAGGTTTACTTTTCCTAGAAGAGTTATTAGAGTTCTGATTCTTTTGCTTAACTTTGTTATTGTATAAACTATTAGAATTAGAACTTGCTTTCCAGGCATTTTTCTCTTTCTTGCCATTAGAACCATTTATTTTTTTATCACTTTTTATTATACCAGATTTAGCAGAGGTTGTACTATTGCTTTTGTTATAATTAATTTTCACATCTAATTTTTTTTTCTTAGAAGAATCCTTAAATTTAGACAAGTCTACTAGCTTATCTTCTTTAGAAGTAATATCTAGAGAAATCTCTAATCCATTTTGTTCAGATTTTTCCATAATTAGACCTAGTCCATCATTAACATCTCTGTTTTCTAAGTTCATAGAACTTAATAACTCTTTCCCGTTTTCATTTAATGGTAAGGCTTTTATTATTTTATTCCACCTATTTAATTTAAGCTCTAAATCAGTATTTAAGGTTATGGATGCAGTAGGTGTATAGTAAGCATATGCAGCTCCTCCTGTAGATATAGATATAATAAGACAAGCTGCGGCAGCTGCATACTTATAAAAAGGAATTTTTCTAATCTGAGTCCCCGTGTATACGCTCCCAATTGTAGGGATAGACCCATTAATTTTAACTTCTACAAATTCACCACTAGGAGTCAATATACGTGCTTTTTTATTTTTTATCTCCATGACTATTCCAGTTTTATCAAGCATCATTTTCACCAACCTTTATATTTAGGTAAGACTTTATATAAGGGTATTCGTTACTAGAGAGTATTAGTATTAGAGTAAGGATATATCTTCGCCATTTTTCTATGTACTTTTTTTTTGCTCCGGTAAGCAAGGCTATTTGACTTACAGGAAGAAGACGCTTCTCTTTTATGTATTTTAAAATATCTTCATTATTTGAACAGGTTAAAGCTAAATTTAAAAGATTATTTCTCGTATCTATATGAGATGGAGAAGATTTTATAAGATCATTAAAGCTTAATTTATACTTTGCAAGTTCTTTGGAAAAAAGAGCAATTTCTTCAGCCCTTTTTTGATTTTCAATATCTATCTCATATTGATTAAGAGAAACCTTATAGTCTATGTAGTTGTCCTCATCCATTTCATTATTGGCGTCATCAAATAATAAATAAGGGGTATTTTTGGATTTTCTAAAGAAATCTATAAGAGAATTTTTTATTATAACAGATGTATAGCTGAAAAAGTTACCTTTTTTTTCGTTATAGTTATTACAAGCATTATTAAATGCAATAAGAGCAATGCTGAGTTCTTCATCGTTAGCCCAGTCTAAGGTTCTTTTACAAGTTTTGTAAGCTGCATTATATATAAATTTTTTATTTTCTTCTATAAATTTATCTCTGTTCTTTTTCATTAGTTCTGCTATATTCACTGCATCACCTCTTTTTAATTTAAGCGTGATTTAATGTATAACGTGATTTAATGTATAATAACTCCTTATATATATACGTATTTTATATTATATTTGAGGGGGTGGACATACTGAAGATTTTACCAAAAAGATTTTTTAAATAAACCTAAATACATTTATAAGCAATTATAAATAGTATTTCTTTCTACATTTTCTTAAGAAAATTGTAAGAATTATATTATCTTATTTGTAAAATCTCCTTTATATAATTGTACATATATGAAATATCTGTATGAGAGTAAAAAATTTGAAGGAGAGGAATATTAGATGAAAAAGGTAAAATCCATAATAAAGATTGTTATTTTAGCTTTAATAGCCTTTAATATGTTTAGTGGTATACATAAAAAAATAAATAGCCTATTCCTTAGAGAAAGTATTTATGATTTTCTTATGATTGAGAAAAATCAGAAAGAAGTGTTTCGGGATGCAATGGCTTTAAATCATGGAAGCTCTAAAAATTGCTGTGTTTATTTTGTATCAGAAGTTTTAAGAAGAAATAATTATTTTGTACCAGAAGAAACCGCAAATACTACTCTGCTTATTTCATTTTTAGAAAAGAAAGGTTGGAAGAAAAATTATAATTTGAAAAAATTGAAGCCTGGCCACATAGTTTTTACCACAGATAATAATGGAACTAAAAAAGGCAAGCCAACTCATACGTATATATTTATGGGGTGGGTTGAGGAAGGCAGCTATGATTACGCCTATATTTGTGATAATCAAGCAAAGGATTATGGAAATCAAATATATCATATAAGAAATGTAAAGAATAGAGAAAAGGTAAACGGTCTTACAAAGGATGCTTTTAGCTTTTTCATGACAATAGAATAATAATATAAATCTATAACTTTCCGTTCTAACTAAAAATTTCACAATTTTTTTATTATCCCCCCCTAAAATAGAAAATCTACCCGTATATATACACAGGAAAATATGATAGGGAGACAGGGAGGAAGAAACTATGAAGAAGTTAAAGATATTCTTAATAACAATAACCATGCTTGCTAATATTGGAGGAACTGCTTTAGCAGATGGAATGGAATCCTTAAAAAGTACTGCAGGGATTACTCCAGATAGTATTTTATACGGTGTAGATAAAACTTTAGAAAATATAAAGTTAGCTATAACTTTTAGCGGGAAAGCAAAGGTAGAAGTACTGTCAAGTATAGCTGAAGAAAGAATTGCAGAATCACAAGTTATGGCTGAATCAGGAAGAGAAGATTTAGCCCAAGGAGCTATTAATGCGTACAGCAGTAATATGACAACAGCTAACGAAATACTTCAACAAATAATAGCGCAAACTGAAGGAGAAGGGATAGTAGGAAGTTCAAAAGAAGAAACAACTACAGAAGAAGAAACAACTACAAGTGATGTACAACCTATAGATACAACAGAAGAAGTTAAGGATACTGCAGCAGAAAATTCAACTGTAGAGGAAGCTGCAAATAGCGCTGAAACTAATGTTTCGCAAGAGACTAATACAGAAGAAACAACTGCGCCTAATAATACAGCAGAAGAAGTTTCAACTAATGAAAACCCAGGGATTGAAGAAAATAAATCTTCAGAAAATTCAACAGCAGATGAGAGTGCGTCAACTGAAACAACTACAGAACAAAATTCAACTAGTGAAGAAAAGACTTCAGAAGAGGTTAGTAAAGAAGAAATAAAGGTAGATGAAGAAAAAAATCAAGAGCTCAAGGAATTAGAAGCAAAGGTAGTTGCAAAACAAGAGAAGGCTATAGAGATATTGAAGGCTGTACAAGAAAAAGTTTCTGATAAAACTAAAGAGACAATTGCATCTGTAATTGAACTGCAAACAGCTAAAAAAGAAGCTATAATTCAAATGATGGAAAAAAGGCATGAATTCAATATAGTTAAAAAAGAAGTAATTGAAGGTATTGCTAAAGTTGAAGAGTTAAAGAAAACAGGCAATGAAGAATCTATTAAGAATGCAGAGGATGCCCTAAAAGTCAGCTCTGAAAAGCTTGCTGATTCTAAAAAAGCTTTTAAAGAAGCTTTTGTAAGCACTAAAGCAATTAATAAAGAAGTAAAACAATTAAATAAGGAATTAAAAAAAGACTTACATAGAGAAGTTAAAGAAGGAAATATTACAAAAGAAGAAGCTAAGAAAGCTTTAAAGGCAGTTGAAACAAATAATGGAGATGGACAACTAAAGAAGATTATAAAAAAGTAGATAAAATAGATAAAAAAATAACATTAGAACAAAAACAACAAAAGCAGTAAAAAAGAAAACATTAAAAAATGCTAAAAAAGAGATAAGTGGGAAAAAGGTAGCCAACAGTTTAAAAGAAAAGAAAAAAGAAGTAAAAAAAGAATGTAAAAAAGAAAAATTAAATAAGGTTAAACAAAAGAAAAACAAATAATTTTTTAAATTGCCATCATCGCACAAAATAACATATAAAAACTAAGAGAACCAACCACCCATGGTTCTCTTAGCTTTTTTTATGCATGTTTTAAAAGGGAATAAGCATATGGATTTTTTCCAATGACTACAGGAAATTGGGCATCTCCCTTAAGTTCTTTGCTCTTCTCAATCACTACGTTCTTGTCAATTATTACCCCACGAAGTTTAGCATTTTCCTTGATTTCGCAATTAGGAAGTATTATACATCCATCTAACTGAGCCCCTTTGTGAATTCTCACTCTTCTTGAAATTACACTATTTTTTACCAAACCTTCTATGATACATCCGTTAGCTATTAAACAATTTGAGACCTTAGAACCTTCTTCGTACTTAGTAGGAGGTGCATCTGTAACTTTAGTATAAATAGCACCGGTACTGAAGAATAATTCTTTATTAATCTTTGGATTTAGCATATCCATATTAACCTTATAGTATGAATTTATAGAATTTATACACTCTAAATATCCATTAAACTCATAGCCTTTTATATTTAAAGAAGTAGTACTAGAATAAACGCAATCTTTTATGGAATTATAGTATCCTGTAGATATGCATTCATTAAGAAGATTTATTAAGGTTGATTTGCTCATTATAAACATATCTGTAGATATGTCACATTTAGGTTTGATACCAACATTTTTGCCAACACTTATAACATTACTATTAGAGTCAAGATTTAGAGTATTACAATTTATGAAACTGCTATTTGCATTATTTACAGTCTTGTATATTATAGTTATATCTGCATTTTGAGATTCATGAAATTGTATGGCTTTAGTGTAATCTAGGTTGCATATCATATTAGAAGAAGAAAAGATTACATTATTCTGTTTACTTCTATAGAGATAATCTATATTATCTTTTAAAAGGTATATATCATTAGTTTTAGGATATGATGTGAAATTAAAGTTAAATAAAAAAAGCCCATTAATTCTTCTGTTCAAGTCCCAAGGCTTACCGGATTCCAAATGATCAAGCAATGATCTAGAATTTTCTTGAGTGAAAATTCCTATATTTGTAATGCCAGCATTCACCATGTTTGAAAGGACAAAATCTATTAACCTATATCTTCCACCAATAGGCACTGCAGCTAAAGGCCTATTACTAGTCAAACTTTTTATGTTATCATCTTCTTCGTTTAGGCTTATAATACCCATATAATCTTTAATCATTTACTCACCCCCGAGATTTATAACTATTGAATTTGATTTTATTTCTGACTCATCACCGATAAGAGTTATATCTTCAGAATTTCCTAGTATACTGTTCTTTCTTATAACAGATCCACTGCCAATTATACACTTGCGTATTATAACATTTTCGCCTATTTTTGTATTAGGCATAACCACAGATCCTTCTATAACGCTGTTTTTACCTACATAAACTCCAGTGAATAATATAGAATTTTTTACTGTACCAAATACGGTACATCCTTCAACTATAAGAGAATTATGTATTTTAGCATCAGTACCTATATATTGAGGAGGTCTAGTAGGAGTGACAGAATATATTTTCCAATCCTTGTCAAAAATATTTAATTCATTTTTTGGATTTAATAAATCCATGTTAGCTTCCCACAAGCTTTCTACTGTACCCACATCTTTCCAGTAGCCATTAAATGAGTATGCGTAAAGATTGTATCCTGAGTTCAAAAGTTTAGGAATAATATTTTTACCAAAATCATGACTTGAAGAATTGTCTTCAGCGTCTTCTATAAGAGCCTTTCTGAGAATTTGCCAATTAAAAATATATATTCCCATAGAGGCCTTGTTATTCTTTGGGAATTCTGGTTTTTCTTCAAACTCAAATATTTTGTCATCATTATCTGTATTCATTATTCCAAATCTACTTGCTTCCTCTATAGGTACATCTATAACTGCAATTGTAACATCAGCATTTTTTTCTTTGTGGAATTTAAGCATTTTAGAGTAGTCCATTTTATAAATATGATCTCCGGAAAGCACCAATAAATATTCTGGTTCGTATTTATCAACAAAAGGCAGATTTTGATATATAGCATCTGCAGTGCCGCTGTACCAATTACCTCCATAGTTCCCTATATGAGGAGGAAGTATAGTTACTCCACCACTATTCCTGTCTAAATCCCATGGACTTCCAATGCCAATGTGTGAATTTAAGGTATGAGGTTGATATTGAGTTAGAACACCAATAGTATCTATTCCGGAGTTAGAGCAGTTACTTAAGGTAAAGTCTATTATTCTGTATTTACCTCCAAAAGGTACTGCAGGTTTAGCATTATTTTTAGTTAATGCTTTAAGTCTAGTACCTTGTCCGCCAGCTAGAATCATAGCCAACATTTCTTTTTTTATCATTGATTTCACCACCATTTGATTAGTAATAAACTTGAGCATAATAATTAGTTCGCTGCGGAACTATAAGTGATCTAGATTGTTAGTGTGTAGTCAATTCTATAAAGAAGTATAAAGAAATAGAGTAAAAAATCACCCCACATTTTAGGAAAAAAATTACAATATTATTATTATAATATTACAATAATATGGAAATTAATTCAAGATGAAAATTTCTTATATAGAAAATATATAAATTTATTACCAAAAAATTCTCAATTATTTATGATTTGTTTAGTACTTAATATAATATTTACTATACTATAGTAGTAAGATGTAATGATCATGTAGAAAACTACCATTTAAATATGGTTAATATAGATATATAATAAGTATGTATATTTTATTTAACTCCCTTTTGAAAGGAGATATGAATTATGAAAAAAATTGATAAAATAATAATTATAGTTTTTGTCTTATTAGCAGTAGCTTCTGGAGCCATCATAAAGTTCAATTCCAGCAGAAAATATGATAAAAAGTATGCTGAAATTAAAGTAAAAGGAGAACTTTATAAAACGGTTACATTAGACAAGTCTAAGCCGAAGGAGATAATAAACATAAAAACGGATTTAGGAGAAAATATTATAGAAATAGATAAAGGAGGAGTAAGAATTATAGATGCAGATTGTCCAGATAAGGTATGTATTAAAGATGGATTTAAGGAAAATCCAGGAGATGTATTAGTATGCCTTCCTCACAAGGTAGTTATAGAAATAAAAGGGCAGGGCGGCAATTCTAATAATATAGATATAATATCTCAATAAGGAGTAGTATGATGAGGAAAACACAAAAGTTAACAGCAATAGCGCTACTAGTGGCTCAAGGTTTAGTTTTGCATATTTTTGAAAGAATGCTTCCTGTGCCATTTATAACACCAGGAGCAAAGCTTGGATTAACTAATATTATTACATTGATAGCATTATATATGTTTAGATTTAAAGAAGTATTTCTTATAATAGTTTTAAGGATAATACTAGCAACTATTTTTGGAGGAACATTGTCTAACTTTTTATACAGTATAGCAGGTGGAATTTTAAGTTTTTTAGCTATGTATATTATGAAAAAGTTAGGCAAGGATAACATAAGCATTATAGGTATAAGCATGGTTGGAGCTGTATTTCATAATATAGGTCAGGTTATAGTAGCAGGGCTTGTAATTGAAAATGTTATGATAGTTACCTATTTGCCTATTCTTTTAGTAGCAGCTATAGGAACAGGATTTTTTGTGGGACTTACAGCAAAATATCTTTTGCCTTTCATAAAAAGAATAACTTTATAAAAATAAGGATTATTGAAGCATGTTATAAGAAAGTATGATTTTCTTACAATATGCTTTTTTTATTTTTTGAAGATTTTATTAGAAAATTTCCAAAATATTGCATAGATTTTTAAAAATATATATTTGAATTTGATTTAATTATTTTAGTATAAGGTTTATTAAAATTTAAAATACATGGAACACTATATATAAGCCTATATGTAAGGAGGTAATTTTTATGAAAAAAAGGATGAAAATGTTGTGTATTTTTTTTCTAAGTTTAAGCATCATATTTTCAGGTTGTATGCAAAAAACTGTAAGTCTGCGGCTGCATCTAAAAAAAGGAGATTCATATAAATTAGAAACAGATAGAACTGAAAAAGTAGTTTACAATGTGGCAGGAGAAAAGACAGAAACGGAGGCAAAAGTAAAAATATCTTATTTATGCCATGTAACTAATATTGATGATAATAAAAATGCTGAAATTAAGGTTACTTTTGACTCTATAAACATAAAAAATACTATGGATAATGGACAAACATTTACAAGCAATTCACCAACTATGGCTAAAGATACTGATAAGTTATCAAAGATATACTCTACACTCATAGGGAAAAGTTTTAAAGTGAAGATAGGTGAGTATGGAAAGGTAAAGCAAATAGTAGGTATAGATGAATTAGTAAAGACAATTTTAGATGAATTAAATATAAAAGACGAAAATGAGATAAAAGAAATAAAAGAAGATATGAAACAAAACTTTGGAGATGAAGAGTTAAATAAGAGAATAGAAAGAATAAGTTCGTTATATCCTGAGAAGGAAGTAAAAATAGATGATACATGGAAGCAAAAGATAGAAATATCGGATAGGTTTCCGGTTGAAGCTGAAAGTGAGTATAAATTAAAAGATACCGCCGATGGAACTTCAGAAATTACAGTAGAGGGAAAAATTAAAAGTAAAGAAAACGCAGAGCCTATAATCATTAATGAGATAAAGGTAACTTATGAAGAAATAAAGGGAGAACAAAAGGGAACCATAAGTGTTAATGAGGAGACAGGGTTAATAAAAAGAGCTGAAATGGAAAATAAATACTCTGGAAAAGTGAAGTATTCATCAGATGATCCTAATATGGGTGCTCAAATATATCCTATTAGTGTTGAAGAGAAGATAACAATTAATGTATTAAGGCAGTAAAATGGTTTAAAAGAAAGCTTACTAGGTTAATAGCCTAGATAAAAGGTGGTTTTTATACGTCATAATGGACAGTTGTAAATAGGACAGTATAAATTTATAATTATAGTAGAACTTGCTAAAGCATGGCTTAATTTTATATGGTTTTGACTAGAAGTATTGGATTAAAGGAGAGAGATATTTATGGAAACCGTAGTAGAAAGATTTTTAAGATATGTAAAGTTTGATACTAAGTCTGATGAAGAATCAAACACTGTTCCTAGTACTAAAGGGCAGATGGTTTTTGCAAAGGAATTAGTGAAAGAATTAAAAGAAATCGGTTTAAGTGATGCATCTGTGGATGATAAGGGTTATATAATGGCAACACTTCCATCAAATATAGAAAAACAGATTCCTACTATTGGATTTATTGCTCATATGGATACATCACCTGATATGAGCGGGGAAAATGTAAATCCTCAATTTGTAGAAAACTATGATGGTGGAGATATTCTACTTAATAAAGAGAATAATGTTGTATTAAGGACTATAGATTTTCCAGAAATAAAAGAGTATAAAGGAAAGACTTTGATTACTACAGATGGAACTACACTATTGGGTGCAGATGATAAAGCTGGAATTGCAGAAATAATTACAGCTGTTGAATTTTTAATAAATCACCCTGAAATAAAGCATGGAACTATAAAATTGGGATTTACTCCAGATGAAGAGATTGGTCGAGGAGCAGATTATTTTGATGTTAAAAAGTTCAATGCAGATTTTGCTTATACTGTGGATGGAGGAGCATTAGGAGAACTAGAATATGAAAACTTTAATGCTGCTTCAGCTAAAATAATAGTTAAAGGAAGAAATGTTCACCCTGGCTATGCAAAAGGAAAGATGATAAATTCTATGCTTATTGCAAATGAACTTGTGGGAATGCTTCCAAAACAAGAAGTCCCAGAGCTTACAGAAGGTTATGAAGGGTTTTATCATCTTATAGGATTTAATGGAGAGGTTGAAGAAACAAAACTCCAATATATAATAAGAGATTTTGATATGACTAAATTTAAAGAAAGAAAAAATACTATGGCGAGTGTAGTATCTGAGTTAAACAAAAAGTATGGTGAGGGCACAGTTATACTAGAAATGAAGGACCAATATTATAACATGAAAGAAAAGGTAGAACCTGTTAAACATATAGTAGAGACTGCATTTAAAGCTATGGAGGAAGTTGGTGTTACTCCAAAAGTTACACCTATAAGAGGAGGAACAGATGGAGCTAGGCTTTCATTTATGGGACTTCCAACACCAAACCTATTTACTGGTGGACATAATTTCCATGGAAAATATGAATTTATACCGACTTTTGCCATGGAAAAGGCTGTAGAGGTAATATTGAAAATTATAGATATATATGCTAATAATTAAGCAAAATAAGTTGCTGGAGAGAAAAAAGACTTTCACTTAGATTATAAGTGAAAGTCCTTTTTTAATTAATATTAATTTATGGTTTTCTTAAATGTTTTAGATAAATCATCATTTATAAATGGAGCGCGGAATGAAAAAGCCTTTTCATGACCGCATTCTGGACAAAAACATATGCAAACATCATAAGGCATATTATCTATAATATGAATTTCTAAGTCTTTGGCTATATAAGAACTACCACAAATTTCACAAGGAGTAGAATTAATAATTCTGTACTCACTTTCAATATACTTCATAATATCACGTATTACCATTTCTGTCCTCCAAACTATTGAATAACTAGATATACTTATGGTATCACTTAAAAAATATAAAAACAAGATATAAATTTTATTGTTGACAGAGAGATAGAATAGTGATAATTTTATATTGTAAACAATTTAACAATGTATATCTAATCCTTCAGGGCAGGGTGAAATTCCCGACCGGCGGTATAGTCCGCGAGCTGTAGTGAGTAATCACTGTGGCAGACCTGGTGAGACTCCAGGACCGACAGTAAAGTCTGGATGGAAGAATCGGATAGATATTCTATTTTTATATGTATTATCATTGACAGTTATTTGTCTTGATAGTTTTTGTATATGTATTATTTATAGTGTTTTAAATAGCCCTGAAAATTATTTTTAATTTTCAGGGCTTTATTTATTAAGATAAAAATAGAAGTCAGTATATTCATTTATATTTAATCATATCTATCAATTCTCGAATTTCTTCCAAATAAATCCCTTTAGGAATGTACAACTTTACTTTGCTAAACCATATGGTTATTTAATCGGAGGTGGTTAGGTGGATTGTCATTATATGAAAAGGGCCATTGAACTATCAAAAAAGGGCATTGGTTACACTTATCCTAATCCTTTAGTAGGCGCTGTTATTGTTAAAGATGACAGAATTATAGGAGAAGGATATCATGCGGAATATGGAGGGCCCCATGCAGAAATTAATGCACTAAAAAATGCTAAGGAAGATGTTACAGGGGCAACAATGTATGTAACTTTAGAACCTTGCTCACACTATGGAAAAACTCCTCCTTGTGCAAATGCTATTGTAAAAAGCGGGATAAAAAAAGTAGTAATTGGAATGAAAGACCCTAATGAATTAGTTTCTGGTAGGGGAATTGAAATACTTATAAAAAATGGCATTGAGGTAGAAGTAGGGATCCTTGAAGAGGTTGTAAAAAAGCTTAATGAAATTTTTATCAAATATATAACAACAAAGCAGCCATTTTGTATTATGAAAACCGCTATGACTCTAGATGGCAAAATAGCAACTGTAACAGGAGATTCAAAATGGATAAGCAATGAATTATCTAGAGAATATGTTCATGAGATAAGACACAGAGTGTCTGGGATTATGGTTGGAATAGGGACTGTTCTTAAAGATAATCCTTTATTAACAACCAGATTAAAAAATAAAAAAGGCAGAGATGCGACTCGAATTGTGGTTGATACTAAAGGAAGAATACCTTTAGAGGCTAGAGTTTTAAATTTAAATAAAGATTCTGATGCGAAAACTATAATTGCCCTTACAGAGTTAGCTGAAAAAGAAAAGATAAAAGTTTTAAAAGATATGGGGGCAGATATAATAGTTACTCCAATAAAGGATAACAAAGTAGATTTAAAATATCTTATGAAGGCATTAGGAGATAAGGGAATAGATAGTATTTTATTAGAAGGTGGAGGCACGTTAAATTATTCGGCTTTAAATGAAGGTATTGTGGATAAAGTTATTTCTTTTATATCTCCTAAGATAATTGGAGGAGATAAAGCTAAAAGTCCAGTTGGAGGTATAGGAATAAGACACATAGATGATGCTATAAAGCTTCAAGACATAAAGGTGTTTCAGCTTAATGAGGATGTAGTGATAGAAGGCTGTATTAGGAGGTGAAGATATAGTGTTTACAGGAATAGTAGAGGAAATTGGGAAAGTCGATACGGTAGTTATTGGAAGAAAGTCTGCGAGGATAAAAATTCATGCTAAAAAGGTCTTAGAAGATGTAAAACTGGGTGACAGTATAAGTACAAATGGAGTGTGTCTTACTGTTACTGAATTTGATGATAGTAGTTTTACTGTAGATGTTATGGCTGAAACCATGAGAAGAAGCAATTTAGGAAATCTTCAAAAGGGTAGTATGGTTAATTTAGAAAGAGCTTTAAAAATAGGAGACAGGCTTGGTGGACATATAGTCAGCGGACATATAGATGGTGTTGGAGTTATTAATGAACTGAAAAGAGAGGATAATGCTATATGGGTAAGTATAGGAGCACCTTTAGAAATTTTAAGATATGTGGTTTTGAAAGGGTCTATAGCAATCGATGGAGTTAGTCTTACTGTAGCTTATGTTGATGATAATGAATTTAAAGTATCTGTTATTCCTCATACTCAAGAAGAAACTACTTTAACTCATAAAAAGGTAGGAGATAAAGTCAATTTGGAATGTGACATGATTGGAAAGTATATTGAAAAACTTTTAGTTAGCAGAGAAATAAGTTCATGCAAAAGAGGTATTGATGAAGATTTTTTAAGAGAAAATGGATTTTTATAAATGGAGGGTGAGAAAATGAATAATTATAAATTTAACACAATAGAAGAAGCTATTGAAGATATTAAATTAGGAAAAATGATTGTAGTTGTAGATGATGAAGATAGAGAAAATGAAGGAGACCTTTTAATGGCAGCAGAGAAGGTAACTCCAGAAGCTATTAACTTTATGGCTAAGTTTGGAAGAGGGCTTATCTGTATGCCTATGACAAAAGATAGACTTAAAGAATTGAAACTTGACCAAATGGTTGCCAATAGTACGGACCCTAAAGAAACAGCTTTTACAGTATCCATAGACTCAGTAGAAAGCAGCACAGGAATTTCAGCATATGAAAGAGCAGCTACAATACTAAAAGCTGTAAACCCTAAGTCTGGGCCTGAGGATTTTCAAAGTCCTGGTCATATATTTCCACTAAGAGCACAGGAGGGAGGAGTTTTAAAAAGAGCAGGACATACTGAAGCTGCTGTTGATTTAGCAAGATTAGCAGGTCTATATCCTGCAGGTGTTATATGTGAGATTATGAATGAAGATGGTACTATGGCTAGAGTGCCTGATCTTATGGAATATGTTAAAGTCCATGATTTAAAAATAATAACTATAGCCGATTTAATTGCCTATAGAAGAAAAAATGAGTCCTTAATAGAAAGACAAGGTACTGCAAAAATGCCTACAAAGTATGGGGAGTTTACAATTATAGGATATATAGACAAGCTTACTGGAAAAGAACATATAGCCTTGGTTAAAGGAGATATAGGTGGTGAAGAGCCTTTACTAGTTAGGGTTCATTCCGAATGTTTAACAGGAGATGTTCTTGGTTCTTTAAGATGCGATTGTGGAGAACAATTAGCTGCAGCCCTAAAAGCTATAAATAAAGAAGGCAGAGGAGTATTGCTTTATATGAGGCAAGAAGGACGTGGAATTGGACTTATAAATAAAATTAAAGCTTACCACCTTCAAGATAGAGGGATGGATACGGTAGAAGCTAATTTGGCTTTAGGGTTTCCAGAGGACTTAAGGGATTATGGTATAGGAGCACAAATACTTAAAGATTTAGGGGTAACGCGAATAAGGCTTATGACAAATAATCCAAAGAAAATATCAGGAATATCAGGCTATGGAATAGAGATAGTGGACAGGGTATCTATAGAGACAGGGTGCAACCCTAAAAATCAATTCTATTTAAGAACAAAGAAAGAAAAAATGGGACACATATTAAAGCTAAAAGATATAAAAAATAAAAAAGTAATGGAGGTTAAATAACATGAAAGTTTATGAAGGAAATTTAGTTGCAGAAGGATTAAAATTTGGGATAGTAGTTGGAAGATTTAATGAATTTATAGGAAGCAGATTATTATCTGGTGCATTAGATGGATTAAAGAGACATGGAGTTAAAGAAAATGAAGTGGAGATTTTCTGGGTGCCTGGGGCCTTTGAAATACCATTAACAGCAAAGAAAATGGCCAAATGCGGAAAATATGATGCGATTATATGCTTAGGAGCAGTTATAAAAGGGGCTACAGCCCATTTTGACTATGTTTGTAATGAGGTTTCTAAGGGAATCGCTAGTGTATCTCTTGATACAGAAGTTCCTGTAATATTCGGAGTATTAACAACTGACACTATAGAACAAGCTATAGAAAGAGCTGGAACTAAAGCTGGTAATAAAGGCTATGAAGCTGCTGTTACAGCTATTGAAATGTCTAACTTATTAAAACAAATTTAAAATTTAATAAGATGAATAATAAAAGGGGCTGTTGCAAGCAACAGTCCCTTTTATTTTTATTAAGTTGGAATCTGTTTTTAATATTTTATTATACATAAGTATATAGTCACATATATTTAAACTAGTAAAGTATATTTGAAAAAGAGGTGATGAAGATGATAAATATAATTTGGTTTTTTCTTTTAGGTTTTGGAATAATTTTCGGATTAGTCACTGGAAAGGGAGAAGTCCTATCAAAATCAGTAATAAGCTCTACAGAAGCATCAGTAAAATTGGTTATTGGACTAGCAGGAATGATGAGTTTATGGAGTGGAATAATGAAAATAGCTCAAAAAAGCGGTATTACAGACAAAATAGCTGTAGTTTTAAGGCCGATATTGAGATTACTATTTAAAGATGCACCGAAGAACAAAGATGCCATGGGAAGCATATTGTTAAATTTAACTTCAAATATGCTTGGGCTTTCTAATGCGGCTACTCCTTTTGGAATAAAGGCTATGGAAGAGCTTCAAAAGTCAAATCCCAAAAAGGACACTGCAACCAATGATATGGCACTCTTTTTAGTCCTTAATGCAACATGTATTCAACTTATTCCCACATCTATAATATCCATGAGAGCGGCATGCGGTTCAACCAATCCAGGAATTGTAATAATACCAGCTATGATAACCACAGGGATAGCAGCTATTATGGGAATTATATATTGTAAGGTTTTGGAGAGGTTCTTTTAGAATGAAGTACTTGCTCTATTAATTATCATGGGAATATTGATAATACATAATATAATTTTGGGGGGGAGAGCATAGTGAATTATTTTATAATCTCCATAATACCAATACTAATAGGATGTATAGTCATATATGGAATGATTAAAAAGGTAAAAGTATATGAATGCTTTATTGAGGGAGCAAAGGATGGGCTTAAATTGTGTTTTAACATATATCCATATCTGCTTGCTATGTTAATAGCTGTTGGAATCTTTAGAGAGTCAGGAGCATTAGGATACTTTATAAATGCTGTAAAGCCCATAGTAAAGTTTATAGGACTGCCTCCAGAGGTTGTACCATTAGTGATGATAAAACCCTTATCGGGAAGTGGAGCACAAGGAGTGTTCATGGACATACTAAAACAGTATGGAGCAGATACATACATAGGGCTTATAGCATCTATAATAATAGGATCTACTGAAACCATATTTTATACACTTACTGTGTATTTTGGGGCAATAAACATAAAAAAAGTCAGACATACAATATGGGCAGCTGTTATGGCAGATTTAACTGCAGTAATAGCTGCTGTAAGTATAGCAAAAGTTATGTTTAAATAAAATAAGCCCTTTAATTTTGAATTAAGGGGCCATTTTTATGAAAAAATTTATAGTTGTGTATCTTGGTCTAAGGTTTTAAATTCATAACCTTGGCTTTTTAAGTATTCTATTACTTCAGGAAGAGAATCAGCAGTAGTTTTTTTAGTAGCAGCATCATGCATTAAAATAACTACATGATTTTTATTCCCAACAGTCTCTTTTAATTTATTTATAAGTTCATCAGCTGGAACATTTAGACGTTCTGCATCTCCATTTAAAGCATTCCAATCTACATAAGTATAACCAGCATTTTTTACAGCTTCTCTATAAGCTGCTCTCTTTGAACCAAAAGAACCTCCAGGGAAACGGATTATTTTACCGTCATATTCACCTAATATAGAATTTAATACTTGTTTGCATTTCTCTAAATCTTTTAAAAAGTTATCAGTATTGCTGTATATATAGTTGTAATCATGAGAATAGGTATGGTTAGCAATAAAATGTCCCTTTGCTTTTTCTTCTTTAATTAATTCAGGATGTTTCTCTGCATTTTGACCTATAACAAAGAAGCTAGCTTTAACGTTATATTTATCTAAAGTTTCCAATATTCTAGGTGTTATATTAGCAGTTGGACCATCATCAAATGTTAAGAAAACCTCTTTTTTACTTTCAGAAGTATTACTAGGTTTTTTATCATTTGAGTCGTTTTTATTAGGTTCAACCTTATCATTAGTGCTTGTCCTATTATTAGTTGTAGTATTATCATTTTTAGAAGTTTCTTCATTTTTATTAGTGTTATCAGTATTGGTGGCAGGTGTGTTGTTCTTATTAGCGTTATCCTTGTTATTTGTGTTAGGATTTGCTTGTAAAGATTTATTTGAAGGATCTGAAGCCGGCTCATTTAGAAATTTATTTCCAGCTATAAATCCCATTGAAAATACCAATATAAATCCTAATAGTATTAAAGAAATTCTTTTAAATGTGTTTTTTTTTAATGATCTTTTCAAAGTTATCCCACCCCTTAATAAAATTTAAATAGTTTCTTTTGTAGTAAATGTGTTTACAGTATTCCGTACAATAAAGTTAAAAAATAAGAGGGTATGTAATATTATATAACCCTAGTGTAAAATGTGTGATTTCTTTTTTCCTATCCTCTTACTGTTTATTAAAAAAAGTTATAGGATTTGTCCCTCTACTTTATAAACCTTCAACTTAAATACCTTGTACAACACAATTACCATAACTATTATATCACCTTTAGACAAGTTTGCATTAATAATTTTGTCTAAAATGTAAAGTTAACATTTAACAATATCTGAAGTAAAATAATTTTGTCGATAGGGATGGTTGGAATATAGCAAGAAAGAGGAATAATTATTTTGAGAGAAGATAATAATATTGACATATTAAGTAATTTATCATAATATTTTATATAAGAAAATTATAGTTGCAAAATGCATTGAAGAGAAGAGTAGAAGATGGAAGTATCTAAAGAGAGCTAGGGAAGGTGAAAGCTAGCGATATGGAAGTCTTTGAAGATGGTCTTGGAGCATATAATCTGAATAGTTAGGGTTGTACGGATGCAGCCGTTATACTGCAAAGTGATGAAATTAACTTAGGTTAAGGAGTCACTTATTGAGGTTTTTGATGTAAATCAAAGACGAATTAGAGTGGTAACGCGTAAATTACGCCTCTAAGTGGAATAATTCTGCTTAGAGGTTTTTTGTATCTATAGTTGAAATAAAAATATGATGAAAAATTTTTATCATAAGAGGAGGAAGAAAAATGAGCAGAGGAACTTATTATATAACTACTCCAATTTATTATCCATCAGCAAACTTACATATAGGTAATACCTATACTACAGTTGCAGCAGATGCTATAGCTAGATTTAAAAGACTTACAGGATATGATACTTTTTTCTTAACAGGAACAGATGAACATGGTCAAAAGATTCAAAGGCTTGCAGAAGCTAAAGGTGTTACTCCAAAGGAGTATGTTGATGAAATTGTGGCAGGAATAAAAGATTTATGGAAGATGATGAATATAAGCTATGATAAGTTTATAAGAACTACAGATGATTATCATGTAGAGGTAGTTCAAAAAATATTTAAGAAGTTATATGATCAAGGAGACATATATAAGGGAGAGTATGAAGGTTTGTACTGTACTCCTTGTGAATCTTTCTGGACAGAAACTCAACTTGTAGATGGAAAGTGCCCAGACTGCGGTAGGCCAGTTGAGAAAACTAAGGAAGAAGCTTATTTCTTTAGAATGTCAAAATATGCTGATAAGCTTATAGAGTATATTGAAACTCACCCAGAGTTTATACAACCAGAATCACGAAAGAATGAGATGCTTAATAACTTTTTAAGACCAGGACTTCAAGATTTATGCATATCAAGAACCTCTTTTAACTGGGGAATACCAGTAACTTTTGATGACAAACATGTTATATATGTATGGATAGATGCGCTTTCAAACTATATAACTGCTCTTGGTTATGGCCAGGAAAATGATGAGTTATATAAAAAGTATTGGCCAGCAAATGTTCACCTTGTAGGTAAGGACATTTTAAGATTCCATACAATCTATTGGCCAATTATGCTTATGGCATTAGGTGAGCCTCTTCCAAAACAAGTATTTGGTCATGGATGGCTACTAGTTGACGGAGGTAAGATGTCAAAATCTAAAGGAAATGTAGTAGATCCAGTGACTTTGGTAAAACATTTTGGAACAGATGCAGTAAGATATTATCTTTTACATGAAATACCATTTGGCCAAGATGGGCTATACACAAGTGAAATCTTTATAAAGAAGACAAATTCAGACCTTGCAAATGACCTTGGAAATCTTTTAAATAGAACAATAGCAATGATCAATAAGTATTTTGATGGAGTGATTCAAGCACCAACTGCTAAAGAAAAAATTGATGATGACTTAATTAAGGTAGCTATTGAAGCTCCATCAAAGGTTGAAGAGAAAATGGATAATTTAAAGATTCCAGAAGCTTTAGATGAGATTTGGGCAGTTGTAAGAAGAAGCAATAAATATATTGATGAAACTATGCCTTGGGTACTTGCTAAGGATGAAGATAAGAAAGAAAGACTGGGAACTGTTTTATACAATTTAGTTGAAAGTCTTAGAATTATATCTGTAATGCTTTCTGCTTTCTTACCAGAAACAAGTGATAAGATAAACAGACAGCTAAATGTAAGTCTTGCAACTTGGGATAGCATAGCTTCCTTTGATGGAACTCAAGCAGGAACAAAGGTGGGAGCAGGAGAAGTTATTTTCCCAAGAATAGACGTAGAAAAGAAGCTAGAAGAACTTTCAAAACTTCAACAGCAGCAAAAAGAGAAAGCAGCAGCTTCTGAAGAACCTAAGATGGAACCTATAAAGCCTGAAATCACAATAGAAGACTTTGAGAAGATCGATTTAAGAGTGGTTAAGGTAATAGAATGTGAGCCTGTTAAAAAAGCAAATAAGCTTCTTAAGCTGAAGGTAGATTTAGGTGGAGAAGAAAGACAGGTGGTTTCAGGAATAGCAAAATATTATAAACCAGAAGAACTAGTTGGTAAGTATGTTGTGCTTGTTGCTAATTTAAAACCTGTAAAATTAAGAGGAGAATTATCACAAGGAATGATTCTTGCAGCATCTGATGAAAAAGATAAGCTATTTGTAGTAGATCCGGGTAAACTGCCAACTGGAAGCATTGTAAGATAACACTCTGAGATTAAATATATAAAATAAGCCAAAGTAAAGCCGCTTGCTCAGTTTAAAAAACTAAGCGAAGCGGCTAAATTTTTCCACTTCCTTAAGCATTTCTACTAAGAAAGTGTTTTACATTTCTTACATCTTAAATTTATCAAGTGGTATCTTAAACTCGGGAATTCCAAAGGCGTATGGTGCAAGCTCATAGACTTGAAAGAATATGACTAAGTTTTTTCCATCAATATAAAAATCTTGTTCGTTGGAGATGCCTTTAAAGGATGAAGGAAAGTACATTTCTTTATTCTTTTCTATCTGTTTATTGATCTCATCATTAATTATATCCTTATATAAAGTGCCTTCTTTGAATAAGTCCTTTAAAGTTAACTTATTGCCATTAGTTAAATCTATATTATATGCTTTTCTAAATGTAATTCCATGAGCACCGCCAGTATACTGATAATAATCTATATAAAGACTTAATAAATCACCTTTGATACAAGTTACTTTATAGGTAGTAACAGCAGTATATGGTATAGTAGGTATACCGTGCTCTTCTGCCTGCTCTGAATATTCTTTTGCCATTTCTTCTATCTCATTTTTAAAACTTAATATATCTGTTTTAAACATAGAATTAATTTTTTTCTGAAGTTTTAAATCACTTAAGCCTTGAAGTACTGGTATCTGTAAGTTAACTTCTACTAATTCATTTTTGCTTGTAAGTTTATCCTCAACAATTTTAACAGAAGAATATAAATTTGATATGAGTGCTGTTGTTTCAATTGCTGAGATTGTTCTATGCAGATTGAAACAGGGAATGCTTGTTAAGGGAATAACCGATGCTAATCCAAGGCAAAATAGTTTTTTCATTTTATGGACCTCCTAATATTAAATTAACTATTAAACTAACTTTCACAATCATAACTTACTTTAATATTAGTATTGACATTTTAGGGAGTTTACTTACTGATTATTGTGATGAAAATAATTAATTAAATAAATTACAATAAATGAAGAGTAACTTATTAAGAGAAGGGTATACTTATTATGATAATAATAGAAAGTTTAGTTAATATATTCAAATTCTTAACTAGTTATAGTAAAATTACACTTGTTGAATTTAATCTAAAATTGTAATATATTCAAGTTATAATATTTTGTAATAAGACTAGGAGGGGAAGGGATAAAGTATGCCATATACAAGAGTGTTATTTTCAGCTATAGTAGGAGCTATAATAGGTTATATAACAAATTGGTTGGCTATAAAAATGTTATTTAGACCTCATGAAGAAAAGAGGATTTTTGGTTTAAAGGTACCTTTTACACCGGGACTTATACCAAAGGAGCAGAAAAGAATTGCAAAGAGCGTAGCAGATGCAATAGGTAATCATCTTTTAACTAGTGATACTATGCTTGAAGCACTACAAAACAATGGAATAGACAAAAAGTTTGAATCATGGATAGAAGGAAAAGCCCTTGAAATATCGAGAAAAACTATATCTATAGGAGAACAAATCAAGATTATAGTAGGAGAAAAATTCCATGGAGTTATAAAAAACATAAAAGATAAAATGTCTACATTTTTTATATCATTTATAAGAAAAGATAAGGTTAAATGCGAATTGGAAAAATTAGTATTAGATGTTATAAAAAAAGAACTTTCTAAAGATCCAAACATTATATTAGAAAGTGATTATTATAAAAATATAAGAAATGAGATAATAAAAAAATCAGCACAATATAAGAATTCAGAAGAATTTAAGAAAAATATAGAGGAACTTATAAAAGACAAGATTTCAAATTTAGAAGATACAGATAAATCATTAGAGGAAGTTATACCTGTTGGGATTATAAGCACTATAAAAGTATATGTATATAGTAAAAACTATGACATAGCTATGAAGATTAAGGAAACATTAAAAGAAGAAGAAGTCCAAACTAAGCTAAAAAAATT
The DNA here is from genome assembly GCF_002995795.1 of Clostridium thermopalmarium DSM 5974. Lineage (GTDB taxonomy): Bacteria > Bacillota > Clostridia > Clostridiales > Clostridiaceae > Clostridium_H > Clostridium_H thermopalmarium. Next base: position 67,403 of record NZ_PVXN01000037.1, on the reverse strand, counting down.
TTTATCAGATATGATAAGTATCAATATCAATCCTATGATTGCTATGTTCCTAAACACAGATACAATTTATAGTAAATTAGTTCCAGCTATAGATAATTATCTTGATAAAGAAGAAAATCAAAGAGAAATAGCTCTATTAATTAATAGTTTAATTGATAAAGCACTAAAAACTAAGGTGGGAGATATTTTATCTAACATTTCAGAGGAAAGTAAAGAAAGAAATATAGAGGCTATTGGAGATATTATAATAGATAAGGTAATAGACGAGAAAGTTATTAGTGCTATACTATCTGCTTTAGAAGATAAGGTTAGAGATAAGGAAACTTTACAAGAGCTGTTTTCAGAGTTCAATATAAATACAGAAGAAGTTTTAACAAGGTTTATAGGAATTAAAATAGATGAGATAATTGATAGTAGTGAGTTAGAAGAAAAAATAAGAGAATACACAAATTCAACTATAGACAATATTTTAAACATTAAGATCTCAGACTTGTCAAATGGAAAAGAAGCTCAAATATCAAAAATAGCACTAAAGACTTCGGAAGGATTGTTTAATAGATTTGTAACAAGTAAAGCAGTAGAGTTTATAGAAGCTTTAGACATAAGAAAAATAGTTGAAGATAAAATTAATTCTTTTGAAGTTTCTTTTGCAGAGGAAATCATATTAGAAATCGCAAGCAGAGAATTAAATGCTATCACTTCCCTTGGAGCATTGCTTGGATTTATAATGGGACTTTTATCAGCAATCATGGCAGCAATATAGAATATTACACATGGGATTTGTATTTAGGAAAGCTTCACGTCTAGTGTTTGTTCAACGCTTTCTACAATGCAAATCCCATGCGTGATGTTGAAATATTTCGCCAATTTACTGTAACTTTTAGATGGAATAGATAAAGACAATTTAAGAAGTTGAGAAAGGCAGTTTAGGGAGTTTAAGCGCTTTGCTGAGTTTAGAGAGCTTAGAAAGTTTAGGCAGTGTAGGTTAAGATAGAGGTTTGGAGGGATAGAGTATGATATTTGATTCTCATGCACACTATGATGATGATAGCTTTGATGAAGATAGAGAAAAGGTTATAGAGGAAATACATAATAATGGGGTAATAGCAGTTTTGAACTGTGGTGCTTCTTTTCAAGGGGCTAAGGATTCTGTAAAGTTAGCTGAAAAATATGATTTTTTCTATGCAGCTGTGGGTATTCATCCAGAGAATGCTTATGAACTTACAGACGAGACTCTTAAAGAAATAAGAGAAATGACTAAAAATCCAAAGGTAAAAGCTATAGGAGAAATAGGGCTTGATTATTATTGGGAGGAGAATCCTCCAAAGGATGTTCAAAAAGAAGTATTTAGAAAACAGATGGCTCTTGCAAAGGATTTAGGCTTACCAGTGGTAATTCATGATAGAGAAGCTCATGGTGACACTTTAGAGATTATGAAGGAATTCCCAGAGGTTAAAGGAGTTGTTCATTGCTTTTCAGGAAGCGTTGAATTTGCCCGTGAATGCTTAAAGTTAGGATATTATATAGGATTTACAGGGGTTATAACCTTCAAAAATGCTAAAAAGATAATAGAAGTAGCAAAGGAAGTTCCTATGGACAGAATTTTGGTTGAAACAGATGCTCCGTATATGGCTCCAACACCACATAGAGGAAAGCGAAATCAGTCAGACTACATAAAATTTATAATTGAAAAAATTGCAGAAATAAAGGAAGTTTCTCCAGGGTTTATGGAAAATTTAACCATAAATAATGCTAAAAACTTGCTAAAAATTAAATCCTAGTGTAAAATATATTTACAGATTTTTTGCACAATATCTTATAAAAGTTGTTTCAATATAGTCTCAAAACTAATGAATAAAGAGAGATAAACTGTAAACAACCCCATATAGTAGACTAGAAAATACATAGTAATAGTATGTATTTGATTGAAACAACTCTAAATAACCATGAGATGAAAACTATGCAGATAATGCATTTTTTATTAACTTATAAATAAGGACAAAAGGTGCTTAATTTGACGGATTTTCATATGTACGGTATAATGGTTGAGTCACTTTTGTCAAGGAGGTTTATGTATGTTACAAAAATTAAAAAGCGACATAAGAACCTACTTCTCAAATGGACCTAAAATACTTTTTATAGCCGTGCTAATATTTATGTGTGGGATGATAGGATTATTTAGTGCTGAAAAGAGTATAAACATAGTAATCGATGGGCAAGAAATAAATATTAAGACATATAGAAGTAATGTAGCAGATGTTCTAAAAAAGAATAATATAGTTCTAGGTCCAAAGGATATAGTACAACCAGACCTAAATAGCAAGATAAAATCGGGAGATACAATAAGGATAAAAAAGGCCGTTAATGTAAAACTAGAGATGGATGGCAAAACTAAAACTATTCTAACTAATGCAGATAATGTGGGAGAACTATTAGAAGAAGAGGGAATAGTTTTAGGAAAAGAGGATATAGTATCACCATCCAAAGAAGAACATATTAAAGATAATCTTAAGATAGCAATCACAAGGATAAGCACAAAAATAGAAAAAAAGGTTGAGCCTATTGAATTTGCTACTGAGATAAAAAAGGATAGTTCATTAAAGGAAGGACACAGAAAAGTTGTACAAGAAGGTACAGCTGGAGAAAAGGAAATAAACATAAAAGTTGTATATAAAAACGGAAAAGAAGTATTAAGAGAAGTTGTAGAAGAGAAAGTAGTCAAAAAGCCTGTGACTAGGGTAATAGCTCTTGGAACCATGAAGGAGCTAAGACTTTCACGTGGCGACAGTGTGAATTATAAGAAAAAATATAGAATGAGAGCTACTGCATATACAGCTAGCTATAGAGATACAGGTAAGAATCCTGGGGATAAAGGCTTTGGACTTACTGCATCAGGAACTAGAGTAAAAAGAGTTCCAGATGGTTACAGTACTGTTGCTGTAGATCCACGAGTTATTCCACTTGGTACGAAGTTATATATAGAAGGATACGGCTATGCTATTGCCGAGGATACTGGCAGCGCTATTAAAGGTAATAAGATAGACTTATACTTTAACAGCGATGCACAAGTGGATAGGTGGGGAGCAAGATACGTAAATGTATATGTAATCAAATAGAGCGCTTGCGCTCTATTTTTTATATGTTTGTGCATCTTTGTTCTTTTGCTTGACATAATAATACATATAGTTAAAAATATTAAGGAAGGTATCTATGTGGAAAAATTATTAAAAGCCAAGGATATTATACATAAAGAAAAACATGAAACATAATAGTGAGTGGAGGCTTTTATTACATGATGATAAAGGAAGTTATTGTAGTTGAAGGTAGAGACGATATAACTGCTGTAAAAAGAGCTGTAGATGCAGAGATAATAGCAGTAGGCGGCTTTGGAATTAATGCTAAAGTAATAGAAAGAATAAAAGAAGCTCAAAAAAGGCAGGGTGTAATTGTATTTACAGATCCTGATTTTGCAGGTGAAAGGATAAGAAGGATTATATCAAAAAGAGTAAAAGGAATAAAACATGCTTATATAACTAAGGAAGAAGGATTTAAAGATGATGATATAGGTGTGGAAAATGCATCACCGGAAACCATAATAAAGGCTTTGCAAAATGCAAAATGTGAAGTTAAAGAGAAAAGAAATGAATTTGGATCAGAGGATTTATACTTTTTTAAGCTTACAGGAAGCAAAGAAGCAAAGAAAAGACGAGAAGCTTTAGGAAAAGAATTAGGAATAGGTTATTGTAATTCTGCACAATTTATAACTAGGCTTAATAATTATGGAATAAGTAAAGAAGAATTTATAAAAGCGTTAGAGAAGGTTAATAAGGAGATAAACGATGGAGAAGTTAACAACTAGAGATGTTGTAAAAAAGTATAATTTTAAATTTACTAAAAGTTTAGGTCAAAATTTTTTAATAGATGACTCTGTTTTAGAAGATATAGTAAAAGGTGCAGAGGTATCTCATGATGACTTTATTATAGAAATTGGTCCTGGAGTAGGTACATTAACAAGAGAGCTTTTAGCTAAGGCTAAAAAGGTATGTGCTATTGAATTAGATTCGGATTTAATTCCTATTTTAAAGGAAGAACTTAAGGACTTTGATAATTTTGAACTTATACATAAAGATGCTTTAAAAGTGGATTTTAACGAGATAATAGGAGAAGAAAAAAGCGTTAAGGTAGTAGCAAACTTGCCTTATTATGTTACAACTCCTATAATAGCAAATTTGCTTACTAAAGGATATAACTTTAAGTCATTGACTATAATGATTCAAAAAGAGGTAGCAGAAAGAATAAATGCAGAGCCAGGTAATAAGGATTACGGTTCACTATCTGTATTGGTACAATACTATTGCGATACAAAGATATTAAGAAAGGTGCCGCCAACTTCCTTTATACCTCAGCCCAAGGTAGAGTCTATAGTTATAAGATTGGATAAGCTAGATAAGCCTAGGGTGGAAGTAAAGGATAAAGATCTATTCTTTAAGGTGGTAAGACAGTCCTTTAATATGAGAAGAAAAACTTTAAGAAATGCAGTAAAAAGTTTAGGAATGTTAAGTTCCGAAGAAATGGATAAGGTTTTTGAAGATGCAGGAATAGATTCAAAGAGAAGAGGAGAAACACTAAGTCTTCAGGAGTTTGCCAATTTAGCTGATAGTATTTACAAGATTAAAATTAGTAGCAAATAAGTCTTTGTAAGGTATAGAATAAATAAAATATAATATAAGCATAATATTTGAGAAGTTTAGCATATAAAACTGCTAAGCTTTTCTTTTTTTAAACTTTTTGTCTATTTTTTGAAAATATCACATATATTATATTAATGAAAAAATGAATAAATCATTGATTAAGTTGTATAGGGGGTAAACCGGTGGCAGCTAAAAGAAGTTATAGTAGATACTTTATTATATTACAGGAAGATGAAAAAGGCTATTCAACAGATAGTAATAAATTTCCTACGGGGTATGCGAAGGTTGAAAGAAAGAATGATAAATGCAGGGTATCATACTATGTTCAAAATTTAAAAAGGACTAAAGATTCCTATTATATGATGCTAATATGTGATAGAAAAAACGATAAGAGATTAATAAAGCTTGGAAAAATAAATATTGATAATTATGGAAGGGCAGATGTATCTTATGAATATGATGCAAACAATGTAGCAAACTGCAACGTACCAATGGACACAATTAAAGGGGCAGCTATAGTTACTATGGACGGATCTACTATTCATGGAGTATTAACAGGATTTGTAAGTGGAACTAAACTAGATGATTGGAAGAGCTATGCTGTAATTGAAAACAAGGAAAGAATGGAAAATAAAAAACCTGAATCAGCTGAGAAAAAGGAAATAAAGGATAATAAGAATGATGTAAAAATATCAGAATCTCCAAAAGAGGAAGCTGATATAAAGAGAGAAAAAAATATATTTGATGAGTATGAAAAGAACATAGAAGCTGCTAAGAACATAATAATTGAGGAGAATGAGGAGAAGGATAGTAGTTATGTAGAACAGCCTAGAGAAGAAGAAAAACAAGATAAGAAAGAGAATAGTGAAGAAAAAGAGGAAAGATCTAAAGAATATGAGGTTGAAGTGAATACAATCCAAGAAGATAAAACTGAGAAAGATAGAGCTCAGGAGCCGGAGATTTATGATGCACAAATTGTAAATGTAGAAGCTGAGGATAGAGAAATTAAAAGTGTGGAAGCTGAAGGTAGAGAAATTGAAGAGGGAGAAGTTAAAGGTGAAATTAGTTTAAAAGAATCAGAAGCTCAAAGGCAGGATGAACAAGCAGAAAAGGGAGAAGTTAAGATTAAGGATAAGTTAGAAGAGCATACTGATTTAGAACGCAAAGGAGAAAATAAGGAGGATAATGAGGATTATCCAGTAGGGAAAATAGGAAAGTTCTTCAAATCTATGGCTAGTGGTCTAGAAGAATTGAAAAATATATGTCCGGAGGTTGGAAAGTGCAGATGGTATAAGATTAGCTGTAAGGAATTTATGAATGCTAACCCAGCTAAAGACTTTAATAAATATACAACCTTATATTATCCTATGAACAGCTGCTATCCATATATTAGAAGAAAAGGACATTATCTAGTAGGATATAAATGCGATAAGGATGGAAATATGAAGTATTTAGTATATGCTATACCCGGAAGTAAATCAATATATGATCAGCCTTTTGGAGGAGCTACGGGATTTGTTACATGGGTTTCAAAAAATAAGAATAATGATAGAGAAGATAGAGAAGGATATTGGGTAATGTTCTATGACTTTAAAAATTCAACAATAGTGGTTCCAGTTAAGAGGTAAGTTCTTAACTAACTGCTTAAACTTAAGCAGTTAGTTTTGGCATTTTTTGATTGAGACAGATATAAAATTATGTTTTTATGGGGGGGCTTATATGAAGAGAATAGTGAATAAGAAAAAGCTTGAAGTCTTTCTTGTGGTTATAACATTAATGACCTTATTGTTTGGTATTGGAGAAATAATTAAAGAACAGTTAAAGCCTGTAAGTTTTATGCAGAATGATATAAAGGAGTTAAGGAATTTTGAAGCTTTAGATGGTAACATATCTTATAAACTTCCTTCAAAATGGACAACTTCCACAGAAACTTTTCCAGGAGGACAAATAGTATATCATAATAATTTCAAATCTGAAGATTTGCTAATAAGTGGATTTGTACAGGTATGGAATTATGAAGATGACTTAAAGAGATTTTTAGATATGAGTAAAAAGGTATCTGAATCAGAGAATAAGATAAAAAATTATAAGATTACAAATATAAAAGTAAGTGGTAAAGAAGGATATATGATAAAATACAATATGAAGTCAAAAAAAATAGATTATACAGTCTATGAATACTTCATTAAACGTCAAAAAGGTTTTGTCAGATTTTCTTTCTTTACAAGAAATAAAAACTTTAGGGAATACATGGGAACTCTATATGATTCAATAGTAAGAACTTTAGAAATAAAAGAAGGCTAATCAATTGATTTACATATATTAAAGTATTATAATTTTATGTATATAAGGAAACCTAGCGTTTCCTTTGTTCTTTGTATGGACTTATATGATATCAAAGTAGCAATACTTATAATATAAAATGGGAAATTTACTAGGGGGAAAATAGGTGAATAAGAAGATAAAAGTTACTGCTATAATGCTTGTAATAATTTTATGTATTTTTTTTGCAGGATGTGCAAGAATAGATGATTTAAAGGTAAAACTAGGAATTAAAAATAAGGATTTTGAATATATAAACGAAGGTAGAATAAGTAAAATAACAATACAAAATAAAAGAGATAAAGGATATACATTTATAATCACAGATAAGGATGCAATAAAAGAACTATATGACATATTATCAAAGGCAAAAGAGGTGGAAAATAAAATCACCTTGGAACCTGATTATATACTGGAATTCCATGAAGGGATGAATAATGTACATAGATTTAATTATGTTGCTGGATTAGATAAGAAAGATTTAGGAAACCTATATAGCGATGATAAAATATATGTTGTATCCAAAAGACTAGATAATGATATAATGCAGAACTTCTGGAACATAAGAAAACCTAATAAGTTTAATGAGGTTTATTATACTTCCATGCTTAAAGCTATAGAAGATTATAGAAAAACAATAGGAAAAGATAAAAAAATAGGCATAGACATTAGTGATGAAGAAGTTGCTAAGTTTATTTTGACTATGGATATAGAGGAGTTTAAGGAAAAACTTGGGGATAATGAAAAGATGATAACTGATGGAGATAGAAATAAGTATGATATTACAATGGATATAGAAACCCAAGGATATAAAACAGATATTTATAAATGTATAATAACCTTTTTTAATAAAGAAACTAAAAAGGAAACAAAATATTATTTCGTTAATAAATATGATTTGAATTACTGGAAGTTTAATTTTACTAAAGATAAGAAACCAGAAAACTTTTAGAATTTAAATAATATAAGTGGTATAATGATAATGAGGCAGAAATGTTGCATTTAAAAATAAGTTTTACACATAGGAGGAATAAAAAATGGGCGACTGCAATGGATGTCCAAGTAAAGGGACATGTAATGAAAAGGATTGTTCAAAAATGATTCCTAAGTATGGAAATATAAAGAATATAATAGGGGTTATAAGTGGTAAAGGCGGAGTAGGTAAATCTACAGTTACAGGAATATTAGCAGCACAGCTTTCAAAAAAAGGATATAAAGTAGGAGTGTTGGATTCAGATATAACAGGTCCATCTATGCCAAGGATTTTAGGAATAAGCGATAAAAGAGCTCAAATGATTCAATATGAAGGTCAAGAGAATGAGCCAAGGTTTATTCCTGTAGAAACTGAGGGTGGAATAAAGGTAATGTCATTAAATCTTCTTATAGAAGATGAAGACCAGCCAGTAATTTGGAGAGGACCTTTACTTACAGGAGTTCTAAACCAAATGTATGGAGATACAGTATGGGGAGAATTAGATTATCTTCTTATAGATATGCCTCCAGGAACTGGAGATGTTGCTTTAACAATAATGCAAAATTTACCTATAACAGGAATGGTAGTGGTTTCAACTCCTCAAGATATGGTTTCTATGATAGTTAAAAAGGTAGTAGTTATGATAGAAAAAATGGATATAAAAATATTAGGTGTAGTAGAAAATATGTCCTACATAAAGTGCGGTAACTGCGGAGAAAAGGTGAGAGTATTTAGCAAGAAACCAGCAGAAGAACATGTTGGATACCTTGGAGTTCCTCTTCTTGCAGAAATGCCTATAAATTTAGATTTAGCTGAGAATCTAGAAAAAGGAACAATGGAAAGTTATATCAAAAATTCATCAGAATATGATGAATTAATAGATAATTTTATGAAAAGACTATAAAATAAAATTAGTATAATAAAAATAGGCAGTGGAAATATAAATTCACTGCCTATTTTTTATTATTTTCTAACTTTGCTTATTTTCTCACTCTGCTTTCAAAGTCCTTTTGTATAGCTTCAAGCCTTTTTTGTCCGTCAATACGTTTTTGTTTTGCTTCGTTTTCTATTTGTCTTGTTTCTTCAATCCCTTTAACTATGGTTTCCCATGTTTTTTCAAGGGTTTCTATATTTATGGAGCTGCCTGAGGCAAGCTGTGCTGTTAGTTTTGATTGAAGAGCTGTATTTTGAGCGTTTCTAATCAATAATTCATTTGTTTTTTCATCTAATGCGGCCATAGCTTTAGCCTGAACTGCTTGTCTTTTTAGAGTTATAGCTTGAGTTAAGCACTGCTTAAATATAGGAATAGTAACTATAAAAGCAGAATTTATCTTTCTTATTAAATTGTAATTTCCCTTTTGTATCAACTTTATTTGAGGCATTGTTTGAAGAGCTACATTTTTAGCAAGTTCCAAATCGTAAACTCTTTGTTCAAGCATTTCTAATACCTGCATAGCATTAGATAGATTTATTTGGTCTATTTGTTCTGTTGAATTAGCTGCTTTGTTTTGAAGGTCAGGGAGTATTCTATTTTTAAAGTCTTGAATAACTAAATTACCAGCACAGATATATTTTTCAAGGGTTTCGTAATATTCTATATTTTTATTAAACATCTGCTCTAAATCATTATTTGATGCATTAATTTCTGATTCGTACTTTTTAAGTTGAACATATACTTTATCGATTTCTCCACCCATAGTATGATACTTTTTGAAAAGAGCTTCAATAGAATCTTTAGCTTTATTAAAAAGTTTAGAAAAGAAGCCTTGTTTCTTTTCTTCAAAGTCTTTTATATCAAACTTATCCATTATACTATTAAGTTGAGTTAATAAGGTTCCTGAATCCTCAACCTTAGTTGTTTCAATTGTATGCAATATTTGATCAGCAAATTTAGAGATTTCAACTGCGGTTTCTTGTCCAAAATTCATTACAGAATCCACATTTGATACATCAAGTTCCCTTGCAATTGCAAGTACCTCTGGAGAGTTTTTTACTCTCAAGGATATTTCATTAGTTTCTTTTTCTAAGTTAATACTTTCAGTACTTAATTCGTTGTTTATGTTTGTATTACCAAGCATAAAATTTCCTCCTCTTATTTAAATAGGTTAGACCAAAATGAATTTGATTTACTTTTACGAATTGAATTCAAGTTGGGTATATCTAGGTTAAAGGTAACGTCTTCTAATTTATGAATATCGTAATATTCTTCATAAACTCTGGTTTCTATATTATTATAGCCTGTAGGGGTAAAGATTACTATGTCAAAACCCATAAGGTTTAAGAAAGCTAATATAATGGAATCTTCTTCTGTAAATATAGCTTCATCCTTAGCATAAATCATAATCTTTGGAATCTTAAAAGGATAATCAAATTTTTGTATCATTTCTAATATAATCTTATCTAAATTTAATATGCATAGTAGAATTTTTAGCTTAAATTCTATTAAATTAGAGTTTTTTAGTATAGGCATAGTTATTAATTGATTTATTTTATCTATTATACCATCTTGAAGAGGAGTTTTTAAGTAATGAAACTTATATAATCTATGCTTTAAAAGGCTTTCTTTATCTACAACTCCATCTTTAAAACAGTATTCTAAACTATATAAATCATATTTAGAATAGGCCTCCTTGACATAAGGAATTTTAGGTATAAATAGAAGATTATTTGCAGACTTAAGTTCTTTAATTTCATTCCAATAAATACTTAAATCTCTATGAGTACCGCTGATTTTAGCGAATAAATTTGGAATATATACCGTGCCGTTTTCGACCTTAAATCCTGGGCGCATTCTTGCTTCTTCATTCCAAAGAATTTTTAGCTCATCAAAAGTTGTTTTTAGAGTAAGAGGGCGAGTCTTGTAGTTTTCAAACTGCCAAGGTTTAAACAGACCATCTTGCTCATTGTAAATTATATTTTCTATTTCCTGAGAAGCTCTAAAAGCCGTAGTTTCATGTCTTACTATAAGTTCTTCCTTAGGGAAATCTTTAAGCTCACATCTATTAGGTAATTCAAAAAGCTTAGAATACTTTTGCTCATTATCTATATCATTAAAGACTGTATCTTCCTTAGAATTAATATATAAAATATCACACCCTATGAGAGATAAGAATATTAAAAAGTAAGCTTCATGTTTTCTTATATTTCCATAATACATAACCTTAGGATTATATATTTCTTTAGAAGAATTTTTTAGATAATCGAAGTTTTTAAATAAATCTGGAACATATTTATTTATCCACATAATAATCTTTATTGCAAAGTTCTTTATTTTAGCAGTATTTATATTAAGTTCCTTAGATATATATAATTCTAAAATACTATAAAAACTTTTTATTATTGAGGAGTTAGCTATTTCTTCTTTAAGATCTGGAAAAGCTCCAGCATTTATCAACATTCCTATTACATTAGAAAGGACTTTTTTATCTGATTTTTCACTTTCAGATATATGCTGAGGTATAGCATTCCATATATGGGCAGTTTTATTAGTTAATTCCATATTATTTTCTACGGGCAAGGGGTTGGTAATCTTAAAATACAATGAACCAAGAGATTCTAAGGTCTTGTCTATTCTATATAAAGCATTATAGTATTCTGATTCCTTTTCTGTAATTCCTATATACCTGTAAAAATATATTGGAACTAAGGGCATAGGTTTGCCAACAAAATTTCCTCTTTCATTTAAGGAAGAGGTAACATCAGTAAATATATCATTAGAAATTTTATAAATACAGGTTATGGAATTTATATATTTATCTTTATTAAAGCTTTCAGATGTTACAGATGAATTTAATGAAGGACTATTAAAAGAGGTATGACTAGTGTGATTTTTCGATAAAGCCTCTATGTCCAAGTTTCTCTTATAAGGAAGTATAAAGATTTTGGAGAACTGTCCCTCTTTATCAATAGTGGAAAAATCCCCATCATCAGGAGAGTTTATATAAAGAACATCAAAGCCTAGTCTAGATAAAAATATTAAAAAATAAACTTCGTGTTTCTTTATGCTGCCAAGATATAAAACCTTTGGATTTATGATATCATGAGTGCTCTTTGAATCAAGATTAAAATTATTTACTAAATCCATGGCAAAATTATTTATCCAAGTAATCAGCTTAAGAGTAAAGTTTTTAATTTTGGTTAAGTTAACATAAGGTTCCTTTTGTAAGTACAAGTTCAATACATAGCTAAGGGATTCTTCTATAGATGAAGTTAACAAAGAAGAATTAGCGTCAATTAAAGAACCGCTTTTTTTAAGCGAAGTTATTAATGCTTCTATTTTAACATTATCAAAAGGTTCAAGCTGATTTTCATTCCATATAGATTGAAGTTTATCGCTTAATATGGAATTGACTTCAAATGGGATATTAGATATAAATTTAAAATAAAGACCATTAAGGTTAGATAACTTCTTATCCAGGTTGTTTAATTTGTCATAGTATTCTTTTTCATTTTCCTTTACACCAATGTATCTATAAAAGTAAATTGGCACAATAGGAGAGCTTCCGTTTATAAAACCTACTCTTTTATTAAGTGGTGTTAGTATATCACTAAAGACGTTATGGGAATTTTTTAGAGAAGGATGTATAAACTTTCGTACATTGATCATTTTTCATTCCTACTTCCTCTCAAGTAAACTGAAATTTAATAAAGTGTAAACTTAGTCACCTATTAATTGTATTATACAGAAAAGTTATATTAACTATCAACATAGGTAAGTCAGTAAAATAAGAACTTTTAGCTTATTTTATGAGATAAAATTTTAAAAGCTCTACCAATAAATGTATGGAATATAAGTAATTTTATGGGTATAATGTTACTATATCATATTGTTAAGGAGATAGTATATGTTTGAGGATATTAATAAACAATTAGGAGAATTAAAAGAAAAAATAAAAGAAAAGGAAAGGCTTAGGTTAAGATTAAAGGAATTAAAAGAGCAGTTTGAATATAAAGAGAAGAAGGTACAGGAATTAAGAAATATTTTAAATAAGGAATATAAAGACGTTAAAAGGCTAGAAAACTTGAGTGTAGGAGGGCTTATATACACTCTTTTAGGGAGAAAAGAAGAAAAATTAGAGAAGGAAAAAGAGGAGTATGTATTAGCTAAAGTTAAATATGATGAAGCAACTGCAGATTTAAGAGCCTTAGAAGCTGATATAAAATCAGCAGAATACAGGTTAAAAGATCTTACAGGAATAGAAGAAGAGTACGATAGCTTGATTAAAAAGAAGGAAGAAATCATTCTAGCTTCTCATCCAGAAAATAGAATAAAGCTAAAAGAGCTGGAGGAAGAAATATGGAGATGTCAGAATAATATTAAGGAACTAAAGGAGGCTACTTTAGCGGGAGATAATTTACTGGATGCTTTAAATAAGGTTATAGATTCTCTTAAAAGTGCAGCTAATTGGGGCACTTTTGATATGCTTGGAGGTGGAATGTTATCTACAGCTATAAAACACAACCATATAGATAAAGCTAAAGAGAATTCTTATGAGGTAAAAGATCGTATAAGAAAGTTTCAAAGGGAACTAAAGGATATAGATAGAGAATTTAATTTAGATATAAATATAGGGTCCTTTGCTAGCTTTGCGGACTTTTTCTTTGATGGATTTTTCGTGGATTGGTATGTTCAGTCTAGTATTAAAGATGCACTTAATAATGCTGAAAATTTAAAATTAAATGTTTATAACATACTTAATAGAATTTATGTAGAAAAGCAGGAATCAGAAGAAAAGCTCAATAGGCTTAAAGAGGAATATAAAAGTATTATTGAAGAAACATATTAGAAAAATGCTGCGCATTTTTAAGATTAAGACAATTAAGAATATGTAATTACGATTTAAAGAGATAAAATGAAAAAATTAAGATTAATAAATTTCGTACCATTAATGATCACAATACCTTCCATAACTATTGGAGCCATAGCGATGTGTCACAATAAAGTTTCAAGCTCTATCTGGATACAAAATATAGTTTGTTTGGTGATTGCAGGGTTGATTTCATGTTTTGCAGTTTCAAACAAATTTATAATTATAAGAATAAAAACTATTGGTTTTTTATACTAATTTCATTACTTCTCTTATTATTAACCCTTATAAGTCCAGGTATAAGCGGGATTCACAGGTGGGTTTCCATCGGAATAATTAAGTTCAATGTTTCAATGATTGTGTTACCAAGAATAATCATAGAATTATGGAAAGTATCACAAACAGAAGATTTGAGATTAACTGTCTTTATAACAATAGCTATATCAATTTTACTGGCTATTCAGCCAGATGCTTCTCAATTAACTGGTTTTTCCATACCCATGATGATTGTATTATGCAATAATATTGATAAAAAGCGTATTCGTATATTTGTTGTGGGGATACTTTCTATATTGATTATTCTTTCATGGGTATTTTTAGATAATCTACCAGCAGTGGATTACGTAGAAGGAATAGTGAGTCTATTAGGGAATATGGGATTAATATGGCTTGTTATAGGAGTTATTTCTCTTGGAATATTACCAATGCCTTTTATATTGTTTCAACCCAAATACTTAAAATTACCCTCAATATGTGTAGGCTTATACTTTATAATAATTTTAGTTTCTACATTATTTGGGAATTTTCCAGTTCCTTTGATGGGATATGGAATTTCCCCTATAATAGGCTATTACATAGCAATAACTTGGTATGCAAAATCTAAAATCGATTCGTAATTTTATTTTAATGTGCAATAAGCATGTCTTAGTGAAAATTAAGATCAAAAGATGAAACTATGATATTGATATGTGAAGAATAAAAAAGTTTGAGAGGGAAAATGATTATGAGTATTAAAAAAATTATAAGAGGGATATTACGCCTTGATGATGGTGTAAAAGAAAAAGATAGAATTGAAAATGTTAAAGCTTATATAAAACAGAAATTAAGAGAAAAAGGTTTTAAAAACAATCAAATAGAGATTGATTTTTCGGATATTTACACCGATGAAGAGGTAATAAAAGCGGCGGAAGAATTAGGATTTGGATTGGAAAGAGGAGAAAAAGACGGTGTATGGTGGCTATTTAGATATTAGTTGAAAATCACCAATATAACTATTAACTTTTACTTTGGAATATACTGCTGCTTTATTGATAAGGAGAAAATAATGATTAAAAAGCTTAATTTAAGGGATATAAAAACAGCAAAACGCGTAATAGAATTGCAAAGAGCCTCATATAAAATAGAAGCTCAACTTATAGGTTTCTATGAAATACCGCCTTTAATGGAGACAATAGATAGCTTACAGGCATGTGATGAAATTTTTTATGGATACTATATAAACGATGTTTTAGCAGGAATAATTTCGTTTAAAATTATCGACAATGTTTTAGATATACACAGGGTTGCCATACATCCTACCTTTTTTAGAATGGGTATTGCAGATAAGCTGATTAAATTCATAGAAGCTCTTAAAAGCAATATAAATAAAATTCTTGTATGTACTGGGAAAGAAAATTATCCTGCTGTAAATTTATATTTAAAAAATGGTTATAAGAAGAAATGTGATATTGAAATAAAAAATGGAGTTTATATAACAGAGTTTGAGAAATTACTATAAAAATATAGGGTTTAGGGGGGAATAAAAATGTATTATGGAGAAAAGGTTTGTTTAAGAGCTTATAGGGAAGAAGATATAGCAAGGGCAACAGAATTAGTTAATGACAAGGAACTTAAAAAGTTCTTGGTTAATGGAATACCATTTCCAATGACTCAATGGGAAGAAGAGGAATGGATAAGATCACAAAAGGGCAATGAGAATGGTGAATATAATTTTGCTATAGAGGATATAAAAACAGGAAAATATATTGGAGGCTGCGGAATTCATAAGGTGAACTGGTTATCAAGAGTTGCAACAGTTGGAATAATGATTGGAGATAAAAACTACTGGGGAAAAGGATACGGCACTGACGCCATGAAAGTGCTTATGAAATTTATTTTTGAAGATATGAATATGAATAAGATAAGATTGAGTGTATTCTCATTTAATGAAAGAGCTAAAAGATGTTATGAAAAGTGTGGCTTCCAAGTGGAAGGAATTTTAAAAAAGGAGATATTTAAGGAAGGAAAATATTATGATGAAATTATAATGTCGGCTTTTAATAAATGATAAGCACCAAAGAGGTGCTTATTTTCCTAAAAACATCTTAATTCCAACAAATATAATAAATATGGCAAAAGCCTTTTTTAATATGTCTACTGGTAAGATATTTGCAATTTGAGCACCGAATTTTGCTCCTATAAGCATAGATATACATATTATAATACCAGCTCTTATATCTACATTTCCTCTTTTATAGTAATGAAGAAATGCTAAAATACCAACAGGTGGAAGCATAGCAGTAATTGATGTTCCTTGGGCTTGCAGTTGAGAGAAGCCTTTTATAAATATCAATGAAGGCACTATTACAATTGCTCCACCTATTCCGAATAATCCACTCAAAACTCCCGCTGCAATTCCAATCAATATGAAGGTTAATATATTAATCATCAGTGATCCCCCTTAAATATTAAAGTATGCTATAGTGTTACTTAAATTATAGCATATTATTTATGCCATAAAATTAATATAATGTTATATTTATGCAGTATTATAGTAACAATTTTTGATGTAATTTATTTAAACATTAAGTAATTTATGTAGGAGAGTAAATTTGAATATGTTATACTATCATTAATTACTACTACATAAGGAGAGAATTGATATATGTTTAATTTTAGGATTCATCAAGAATTAATATGTGCAGCAGAAGGAAGCGGACAATTTTATGCAAGAGTAGGAGCTATGATAGCAAGCCAGGGAAGTTTTACTGCAGAGAAGGTACTGCTAGATCCTAATCAAAATAAAAGTATTATAAACTCAGTTATGAACTTAGCGGCAAGAAAACTTACTGGAGAAAATATATCTATAATGAAAGTCAGCGGCGAAGGTACGTATTATATGGCTCATAACGCAGAGCATATTAGTGTAATCAAGTTGCAGCAAGGACAAAGTATAGTGGTAGAGGGCGAAAACTTATTAGCTTTTACAGAGGATTGTAAATATGGAGTTAGATTTATAGGCAGTGGAATTATATCTCAAAAGGGTATGTTTACATCAAAGCTTACAGGTATAGGACCTAATGCTCAGGTGGCTATAACTACTAATGGAAACCCATTGATATTAGAAACTCCATGTGTAGTGGATCCAGATGCAGTAATATGTTGGACTGGCCCAGACCCAAGCTTTAGAGCAGATGTAAACTGGAAAACATTTTTCGGACAAACATCAGGAGAGTCTTATTTCTTAGAATTTAACAGCCCAGGAGAAGTGG
This sequence comes from Clostridium thermopalmarium DSM 5974, assembly GCF_002995795.1. GTDB lineage: Bacteria > Bacillota > Clostridia > Clostridiales > Clostridiaceae > Clostridium_H > Clostridium_H thermopalmarium. The sequence goes on along the minus strand of NZ_PVXN01000037.1, from coordinate 50,080 downwards.
TAATAGTGCAACCAGCAGAAAGAAACTCTGGAGTTAGAATTTCTATAGACTAGTAGAATAGGTAATGTTAAATATAAGAGGAAAGGGGGATCAGTTTTAACATGAATTTAAACATAAATAATGAGAGTAAAAACTTGCGCAGTTCTCAACAGAGAAGATATGGAAATTTAGTTATAGATACTACTGTAAAAGTAAGTAGTGGAATTATAGATTTGAAGAATCCTGTAGGTGTTATTCAAAGAAATCTCACAGCAGCACAACAAGGGATTAATAACACTTCTGGGATAATCAATAACAGTGGTCAAAGAATTGAAACTCAGAATATTCAGCCTACACAAGACAAAACTGTTATAGGAAAGATTAAAGATGTATCATTAAAAAATAGTGTAAATACAAGCGTTTCTACTTCTATTATGAGAGGACAGAAGATAAGTATAAATTCAAAAACTCAGAACCTTTCTAAAATATTAATAGCCATTGAGTGGAATGTAGATTATAGGGGAAGTGAAGAGTTTGATTTAGATACTTCCGTATTTATGGTAGATGGAAACAATAACACAGCTGAAGAGGATTTTATATTCTATGGGAATCCTAAGAGTAAAAATGGGAGTGTATCTATTGGGGAAGACCATAATTCTTCTTTAAAAAGAGCATATGATAGTGTAGTTCAGCTAAATTTAGATAAAGTACCTATGAATATTGAAAAACTTGCCTTTACGGTAACTATATATGATGCTGATAAGAGGTATCAAAGTTTTAGACAAGTTTCTGGAGGTTGTTTTAGAATAATAGATGCACAAACTAAAAATGAACTAATTAATTATAAATTTGGTGATGGACTAACTAGTGAAACAGCTATTGTAGTTGCAGAAGTGTATAGATATAAAAATGAATGGAAGGTAAATCCTATAGGAAACGGTTTTAATGGAGGACTTGAAGCTTTATGTAATAATTATGGAATAGAAGTAGAATAATATGATTAATGCATGATATATAATTTTGAAAGGGCAAAAACACGAACGTTCATATAATAATATTTGCTGTAAAGTTAGGAAATTAAGACGTGCAGCAAAATATTTTATATATTTTAATAGAAATGTTCGTAAATGTTGTTGACTTCCTGTATAACATCTGTTACTATTTACAAGTGTCGAAGACAGGAGAAAAAAGGAGAGTAATTATATGGATAGATTTTTTCGCTTGAAAGAAAATAATACAAATATCAAAACGGAAGTTTTAGCAGGAATAACTACTTTTATGACAATGGCGTACATACTTGTAGTAAATCCGTCTATTTTATCAGTAGCAGGTATGGATTCTGGAGCTGTATTCACGGCTACAGCTTTGTCAGCAATAGTTGCGACGGTAATAATGGGGTTGTATGCAAAACTTCCTTTTGCTCTTGCACCAGGTATGGGATTAAATGCCTTTTTTGCATTTACAATAGTTAAGCAAATGGGCTATAGTTTTGAATTTGCCTTAACAGCAGTTTTATTAGAGGGAATAATTTTTATTTTACTCACACTTTTTAACGTACGTGAAGCTATAGTGGATTCTATTCCATCCAATATAAAAAGAGCTATTTCGGTGGGAATAGGATTATTTATTGCTTTTTTAGGACTTAGCAATGCAGGAGTAATTATACATCCAGAGGATAACGGAACAATTGTTGCTCTTGGAAATGTAACAAGCGGTAGTGCACTTCTTGCTATTATAGGTATACTTATTACAGGGCTCTTACTTGTTAGAAATGTTAGAGGAGCTTTGCTTATAGGAATAGTAATTACTACTATAATAGGAATACCTATGGGTATAACAGAAGCACCTAAAGCTATATTTAGTGCTCCTCCATCATTAAGCCCAATAGCTTTCAAGTTTCAATTTGATCATATATTCACAATTGATATGTTTATAGCTTTATTTACTTTATTATTTATGGATATGTTTGATACAATTGGAACTTTAGTTGGAGTTGCAACAAAGGCTAAAATGTTAGATGAAAATGGAAATGTTCCTAATATTAAAAAAGCTTTATTTGCAGATGCTGTAGGAACAACTGTAGGAGCTTGCCTTGGAACAAGCACAGTAAGTACATTTGTTGAAAGTGCATCAGGAGTGGCTGAAGGTGGAAGAACAGGACTTACAGCTCTATCTACAGCAGGAATGTTTATAGTTGCGTTATTTTTATCACCTTTGTTTGCTATAGTGCCATCAGCAGCAACATCACCAGCTCTAGTATTGGTTGGATTATTCATGATGGAACCAATAAAGGAAATAGACTTATTAGATTTTACAGAAGCTATACCAGCTTTCCTTACAATAATAATGATGCCATTAACCAACAGCATATCAGATGGTATAGTATTTGGTATAGTTTCATATATATTCTTAAAAGCGACAACAGGAAGAGCTAAAGAAGTTACAATACCTACCTATATAATAGGAATGTTATTTATATTAAAGTTTTTTATCTAATAAAATAAAAGCAGTAATACTTACGCTAGGAGTATTGCTGCTTTTATTTTTATTTATTATTAGTTATTAAGTAACAGTTTAAAAAAGAGCTGGTTACTAATTGTGTAATAGAGTGCTATAATAAAAACAATCTATATTTTTAAGGGGGAATAGAATGGGGGGATAATATGAAATTTTTTAGTGACTTATCAGTAAAAGAGAGTAGCCGCATCTTTTATAAAGAGCCAAGCTATATAAGAAAATCATCTCCAAAAGAGTATCTTTCTCTAGCTCTAGGGGCAACTCTATATATGCCAGCATTTAAAGAAGGAATTTTGGATATTATATTAAACAATAAATATAAAAGATTAACTTCTATGGTACTCTGTTTAGAGGATTCAGTCCCAGAAGAGAGAGTTGAAGAAGCAGAAAAAAACCTAATATATGTTTTATCAAAATTCACCCGTTATATAGAAGAAAACAAGTGTATAAAAGGAAATAAGTCTATAGAGGAGAATATGCCTCTTATTTTTGTAAGAGTGAGAAATGTGGAACAATTTAAAAGAATATCAGAAAATAGAAAAAATTTTTATCCTTTAACTGGATTTAATTTTCCAAAGTTTGATTCTACTAATGGAGAAGAATATATAAAAATTTTAAAAGATATAAATAAGGATATGTCTTATAATTTATATGCCATGCCTATATTAGAATCTAAAAATATAATATATAAAGAGAGCAGATTAGAGGAATTGATAAAAGTTAAGAAAATATTAAATTCTTATAAAAGCAATGTTTTAAATATAAGAATTGGAGGCACAGACTTTTTAGGCCTTTACAGCATAAGACGTCAAGTAGACAATAGTATATATGATATTGGTGTAGTGAAAGATTGCATTGCAGATATAGTAAACATATTTGGACGATCGGAGGAAGAATATACTATATCAGGTCCTGTATGGGAGTATTTTGACACTAACTCAGATAATCGTATATTTAAACCTTATCTAAGGCAAAGCTCATTTGTAGAATACCTAGGAAAGAGTGGTCTTAGAAAGAGGGATTATTATTTAGAAAAATGCATTGATGGATTAATTAAAGAAGTTGTATTGGACAAGGCTAATGGATTAATCGGCAAGACCATAATACATCCAAGTCATATATCTATAGTTAATGCCTTGTATGTGGTTACAAAAGAAGAATATGACGATGCAAGATTTATTGTAGAATCTAGCAGGGGTGGAGCATATAAAAGCAGATACAATAATAAAATGAACGAGGTTAGTCCTCATCTTAATTGGGCTAAGAAAATTTTAAGAAGAGCTCATGTATACGGAGTATTTAATGAAAATCGAAGCTATTTGGATTTGCTTTAAAAGGAGGAAATAATGAGAGAAAGACTTAGAGTTTTAGATGAAATTGCTGTAGATGTAGAAATTAATAAAAACCCATTTGATTTCAAGCTTAAAAACTTATTTTTGATGGCAGCTAGAAAAAATGTAAAAAGGGCATTTTTATTTGTAAGCAAGGTTTTGGGAAAACATATACCTGTTAATCCTAAGCAATCTATACTGGCAGGAAGACTTTTGGGTTTTCTTGCAGCTGAAAAGATTCAGGGGCAGTCCTTAAATTTCAATATAATTGTAGAAGCTATAAAGGATGATAAGTTTGCAGATGAAGCCCTAGAATATGCAAATGCTAATCTAATTTCTTTAGACAAGCCTACTTTATTTATAGGATTTGCAGAGACCGCAACAGCCCTTGGGAACTCTGTTTTTGCTCAATTTAAAGGAAATAATATCTTTTATATACACACAACCAGAGAGGAACTTGTAGAATGTGCCTCAGCCTTTGATTTTGAAGAGGAACATTCTCACGCCACTAGTCACTTCTGCTATCCTCTTCAAGAAGATATTTTAAATAATTATGAGAGAATAGTTTTAGTAGATGATGAAATAACCACAGGGAAAACTGCTTTAAATCTTATAAAGGCCATAAATAGGAAATATCCTAATAAAGAATATATGGTAGTTTCTATATTAGATTGGAGAAGAGAAGAGCATATAAAAGAATATAAGGTACTAGAAAGAGAGTTAAACATTAAAATACATGAAGTATCTTTAATAGATGGAGAGGCAGAGTGTCACAGTCCATCAGCTAAGGGTATAGAAATAGTATATCAAAATCAAAATAATATAAATAAATCTATAAACATACAAGAAGAATTCTACAAAGATGGATTAAAGTTAGGAGACAGTTCTGAAATCTTAAAATTAAGGGATGGTTCTCAAATTTTAAGGGATAAATCTGAAGTTTTAGTAAAAAATTATTCATTTACATGGGATGAATACGGGAATTTTACTAAGCGTCTCTGCAGTGGTGAGCTAAAAAAGTATAGTTATATAAATTCAAGTGGAAGATTTGGAATTTCAAGAAGTGAAATTAATAAAATTGAAGCTTATGCAGAGAAAATAGTGAGGGTTATAGAGCCTTTCAGCGAAAAGGTAATTGTTTTAGGAACTGAAGAGTTTATGTATATACCTATGGTAATAGGGAGCAAAATACCAAATGCAAAATACCAGTCTACAACTAGAAGTCCTATCTATGCAAAAAATGAAAAAGGCTATGGAATTCAATGCGCCTCAAGGTTTAGAAGTCCCTTTGATAAAGAAGTTGTAAACTATGTATATAACATAAAAAAAGATATGTATGAAGAAGTATTGTTTATAACGGAAAGAAAGCTAGACGAGGAAAGTAAAGATGAAATGATAAATTTATTTGTAAGTGTAGGGATATATAAAATAAACTTTGTTTATTTTTAAACTATAAACATCAAGTTGACTAATTAAAAATGTTAAAAAGAGATAGACCTGTACAAAGTTAGTTACGTAAAACTTATGATAAGGAGTGGTTATGTGAGATTTGATAATATAAAAGAACCAAGCCATATAGGGAGTTATTCCGGAGAAGATGTTATATTCCTTTTAAAAGATATATCCGGTATGATAAAAGAACAGAGCAATGAAGAAAGAGAGAGAATTATTCAAAATGGAGGCCATTATTCAGAAATGCTTCCAATAGAGTATGTTCCAACAGAAGAATATATGGATGTATTTTTTAAAACTCTAGAGGATAGTAAGGGAAAAGTGGCAAAGGCCGCAGCTGTAGTATCAGAGCTTATATACAGGAAAAAGGGAGATAGAGCAGTTATTGTATCCCTTGCAAGGGCAGGAACCCCTATTGGAATATTAATTAAACGATACTTAGAAAAGAAATATAATAAGGTATTTCCTCATTACAGCATATCCATTATAAGAGGAAAGGGAATAGACGAGAATGCTATAAAATACATCTTAAATCATCATAATCCAGAAGATATTCAATTTGTAGATGGGTGGACTGGAAAAGGAGCTATAAACACAGTCTTAAACAAGGCTATGAAGGACTTTTATGATAAATATAAGATTAGAATTAGTGACAAGCTAGCTGTGTTAGCAGACCCTGCCTACTGCGTACCTCTATATGGCACAAGGGAGGATTTTCTTATACCATCAGCTTGTTTAAATTCTACAGTATCAGGCTTAGTAAGCAGAACAGTTTTAAGAGATGACATAATAGGAAAGGACGATTTTCATGGAGCTAAGTTCTATAGAGAATGGGAAGATAGGGACTTATCAAATATGTTCATTGATACTATAACCCAGTGCTTTGAACATATTAATGTAGACGATGAAGAAATAGAAAAGTTAGATTTAGATGTATATAATACAGGTATTAGGGATGTAAATGAAATAAAAGAGAAGTATGGAATAGATGATATAAACCTAATTAAGCCGGGAGTAGGAGAAACAACTAGAGTGCTTTTAAGACGTGTTCCATGGAGGATACTTGTAGATGATATAAATAACCCTAATTTAAAGCATATTTTAATCTTGGCACAAGACAGAAAAGTTCCAGTAGAAGTTTATAAAGATATGAAATATTCCTGCTGCGGAATTATTAAGCCAAAAACAAAGGAGATCTAATATGATTTTTGCGTCGGATTTAGATAGGACTTTGATTTATACAAAAAAGCTTATAGGAGATTCTGATAAGGATATTGTGCTGGCAGAGAGGTATTTAGGTAAGGATTTGAGTTTTATGAAAAAGGATACTCTAGAAAAGCTTTTGAAAATTAAAAAAAGAATTTTGTTTATACCTGTTACAACAAGAACTATAGAGCAATACAACAGAATTTTCCTAATGTCGGAACAAATAAAGCCAGATTACGCTGTAGTAAGCAATGGAGGAAATATATTAGTAAATGGAGAAGTGGACAGGCAGTGGAAGAAAATTATAAAGGATAGAGTAGATAAGATAATTTCATATAAAATTGTAGAAAAGAGATTTTTAGAAAGTTTTAAAGATAATTCTTGGATTGATAAAATGGTTTTTAGAGACAATTTGTTCTACAGTGTTCATTTTCAAGATAAAAACCTCATAAGAATGCAAGAATTAGAAGAGTTTAAAGCTTGGGTGGAGAAAAAAGGGTGGCACATATCTATTCAGGGCAGAAAGTTGTATATTGTTCCAAACTGTGTTAACAAGTGGGATGCTGTTCTGTATATAAAAGAAAAGGAGAAGAAAAACAGAATTGTATCTTCTGGAGATTCATTCTTAGACTATCCAATCTTAATAAATTCAGATTATTCTATATGTGCATCTCATGGAGAACTTAAGGCTTTAATAGAAAGCAAGAAAGTAGAGCAGAAACATATTTATATGACAAAAAGCAGCGGTATAAGTGCTTCTGAGGAAATAACAGAAATTGTTAGTAATATAATTTGTCGGAAAGTTTGATTTTTAAGAGACTAGTATATATAATAATATTATAATGTAATAAATTGTTAAAAGGAAGAAGGTATTGGTTATGGCAATAAGCTTATCAAAAGGTCAGAAGGTTGATTTGACAAAGACAAATCCAGGATTGTCCAAGGTAATAGTTGGTCTTGGATGGGATGTTAATAAATATGATGGTGGTCATGATTTCGATTTAGATACAGCGGCTTTTTTACTTGGAGGAAATGGAAAGGTTACATCAGATAATGATTTTGTATTCTATAATAACTTAAAAGACCCTTCAGGTGCTGTTACTCATCTTGGTGATAATCGTACAGGGGCAGGAGATGGAGATGACGAACAAATAAGTGTAGACTTAGGAAAAGTTCCTTCAAATATAGAAAAAATAGATTTTACAGTAACAATTTATGAAGCAGATGCGAGAAGACAAAATTTTGGACAAGTATCAAATGCATTCATAAGAATTATAAATGCAGAGACTAATGAAGAGTTAATAAGATATGATTTAAGCGAAGATTACAGCATAGAAACTGCAATAGTTGTTGGTGAGTTATATCGTCATAATGGAGAGTGGAAGTTTAATGCAATAGGAAGTGGATTCCAAGGAGGACTTGCTGCTCTTTGCAATAATTTTGGAATAGATGTATGTTAAAATGAATCTACATACATATAATTGGGAGGATTAAAAATGGCTATTAATTTACAAAAAGGTCAAAGAATAAGCTTGACTAAGGACAATGCAGGATTGTCAATGATAATGGTAGGTTTAGGATGGGATCCTGCAGTTCAAGGCGGCAGAGGACTTCTAGGAGCATTATTTGGAGGTGGTACTCCAAATATAGATTGCGATGCATCCGTATTTATGTTAGATGCTAATAATAAAATAAAATCAAAAGATGATATAATATATTTTGGAAACAGGTACCACAAAAGTGGAAGTGTTCAGCATATGGGAGATAATCTTACTGGAGACGGTGATGGTGATGACGAGCAAATCATAATTGAGCTTTCTAAGGTTCCTCAAGACATTTCAAAATTAATCTTCGTTGTAAACATTTATGACTGTGTAAAACGCAAGCAGCACTTCGGAATGATTAAAAATGCATTTATAAGAATTGTAAACCTTGCAAACAATCAGGAAATGGTTAAATTTAATTTAACAGAAGATTACTCAAATAAGACAGCTTTATATGTAGGAGAAATTTATAGGCATAATGGAGAATGGAAGTTTGCAGCGACAGGAGAAGGAGACACTTCTTCAGGATTAGGAGAAATGGTAAATAAGTTTAGATAAAGAAAAATATATACGAAGAAAGTGAAGGAGTTTTAGAGCCTTCACTTTTTTTTATTAAATTAATCTTTTTTATTGCGAATAGATTCAAAGTCTATAACCTTAGTTTTATGTTCATGATTATGTAGGTGATCCATACAGTATTCATAATCCCCTTCACATTTAGAACAATATCTAAATTCCATATCTGGATTATCTTTTTCAGTTATTCCACAAATGGTACACTTGTGAATATAGGTTTTGGTTGGAATCTTAGATTTAAATCTCTTTCTATTATAATAAGATTGTCTATTGATTTTAGTTCTTCTAACTATATCTCTTCCAAAGAAGATGAAGTAGTTAATTATTGAGGCTAGGGCTGCAAGTTTATATGGTATAGGCTGAGAGATTACAGTAAATCCTACATAAATCCATTCAAACCAAGCTAAGTACTTTACTTTAACGGGAAGTATAAAAAATAGCAGTAGCTCAAAGTCAGGATAAATTCTTGCAAAGGCTAGAAATAAAGACAAGTTTAAATATACTCCAGATACAGAACCTCCTGATATAAAAGCAGCTATGGTTGTTCCTAACATTCCCATCAAATAATAAAGGTTAAATCTAAAGCTTCCCCATTCCTGCTCCAAAGCCGTTCCAACCATATAGGAGAAATAAAGAGCAAATATTATCCAAAATACGCTGGTTTGAGGAGGAATAAATATATAGGTTACAAGTCGCCAAATTTGCCCTCTTAATATTAGGTCGGGATTTAAAGTTAAAAGACTTATAATTTTATAGGAGCCAGTAATATATATTAAGGCAAAAACAACAGCATTTATAGCAACTATGTAAGTTATAAGTCCTCTTATAGCAAACCTTCCAAACTTTCTTTCTAGCTTATCTATCCAATTCATTCACATCATCCTTCTTAATAGCTTAGTTTAATTTAGTTTGATATCATTATAGCTTTGCATGTTTATATATTAACAAAGCTCATATATATAATGCGAGCTAGTGTACATTTTTTTAATTATTATGGTGCAACATAAAATATAGACTGAATAGGTCTTTCACCAGAAGACTTATAGGGATCGCTGATAACTTCTCCGTTATAATACATAGTAGAAGATGAACCTCCATCTAAATTTACAGCGTTATATGCCTCGTATTCATATAATATATCTTGTAATTCCTTTAGCGTTACTGCAAGTCTTCCTATGTATTTTCCGTCAATTACTAAAAATAGAATACTTCCGTCTTTGCGTTGTCCAATAGCAGTTCTAGGAGCAGTTCCCCAACCTCCATCACCAGAAGTAATGGTTTTTTTACCATTAACAATTAGTGCAGGACCAAAAGATACTGCTTCACTTACTCCTGCCTTTTGCATTTCTTCTAGACTATAGTCGCCAACAAGAAGAATCCCGTCTTTTGTTATTCCTGCTATACATATCTTTTCATCTTTTTTTAGGCTATTATAAATAATTTCCCCATTAGAGATAAGAATTCCGCCAGGATTACCCATTTTCTCTGGAGAATCGGTTAGATTTTTATTAGCCATAAATCCACCAGCATTTATAGCTGCAACTGCATTATATCTTTTAGCCATAGCACTAGTGGTTTCACCTTTTTCTCCAAGCTTTTCACTATATCCGACTTTTATGCTCTTAGGATTTTTAATTATAAGTAAATGACCTTTAAATTTATCTCCATCGATATCATGCACTTCAATTTCGTTAGTATTACTTGTTATTCCAGCGTTGATTTCTTTTTTTAACTCATTTATATCAGATTGAACAATAGTATTTATTTTATTTCTGCTAAGTATCTCATCTATTCGCTTACGAGATAAAAACATTGTAGCAATCCATTGATGAGTTGAGGTTGTCATAGCAGATCCAACTACAGTAGCCTTAACATTTTCAAAAGGGACATAGTATAATATAAATGGAGCAGTTAAAATGGTAAAGACAATTTCAAATAGTATAAAAAGCTTCTTGGGAAACTTCCCAGATAAAGACTCTTTTTTTAACATGCAAACCACCTTCATTTATTCTTATATATAATAAGAATATATAATTCTAAGTTATTTTATCTAAGTTTAAAATATAGAGTTTAAAAGCTGTATTTTAATAAGTCTATAATTCTACAATAAATAATTGTGATTAAAATAAAAACATACATATATATTATATAGCTAAAATTTAAATATACAAACATAAACTTTAAGTTGATATTGTAAAATTTCGATAAAAATCTATATATTTGAAAATATAGATAAATAAATTGCATTATATCTCCTTATTTGAATTAAAATGGAATATATGCATCAACAGGTTAAGTATATATTAATTACACAGAAAAAAGAAGCCTCTAAATCTAATGTTTAGAAGCTTCCTAATAGGAAATATTAATTAAGAAAAAATTGGGTAATGTCTATGTATAATTATACAATTATTTTTATATGTATTCAATATGTAAATAAAAAAATATAAAGTTTATTGAGAAATGAGGAAGTTTCTGTATTAAATATTAAGTATATGCTAAAATTATTAAAGAAGACATGATTACATAATGAAACTATGAAAGGATGAGTAACTTTGGATTATATACTTAAAGATTTATCTCCAAGTTTAGTTTTTAAATATTTCGAGGAAATCAGCAGAATACCTAGGTGTTCTGGAAAAGAAAAAAATATAAGTGATTATTTGGTTAATTTTGCTAAGGAACATAATTTAGAAGTAATACAGGATGAAGCTTTAAATGTAATAATTAAAAAAGGTGCTACTAAAGGTTATGAAAATGCTCCTACAGTAATTTTACAAGGTCATATGGATATGGTTTGTGAGAAAAACAAGGATGTAGAACATGATTTTGAAAAAGACCCTATTAAATTAAGAGTGGAAGGAGATTTTATAAAAGCTTCAGGAACTACCTTAGGTGCAGATAATGGAATAGCAATTGCTTATTGTTTGGCTATTCTTGCAAGCGATGATATAGAGCATCCTCCTATAGAGGTTTTAATAACAACTGAAGAGGAGACTGGAATGGCAGGAGCTTCTGCAGTTAAAGCAGAAAACCTTTCCGGAAAGATTTTGATAAATATTGATTCAGAAGAAGAAGGGGAGCTTTTGACTTCTTGTGCAGGAGGAGTTAGAAATACGGTCAGACTTACAGTAGAGCTAGAAGAGAAAAGACAAGGCTTTATTCCATATAAAATTATAATAAAAGGTTTAAAGGGCGGACATTCTGGAATGGATATAGATAAGGGTAGAGGAAATTCTAACAAGCTCATGGGACGAGTACTAAATAGTATAAATTCACAAATGGAATTATATATATCTGATATAAATGGTGGAGCTAAGATGAATGCTATTCCAAGAGAAGCTGAAGCTGTTATATTCATAAGAGAAGGAAACGAAAGCATTTTAAACAATATAGTTAAAAGAATGCATAATATTTTTAAAGATGAACTTAGAGCATCAGATCCAGGAATAATTGTAGAAGTGGAGGAAGTGGAGAAAAAACCATATAGAGTATTTTCAAAAGCATTAACGGATAAAATTATATCTTTATTAATGCTCATTCCACAAGGAGTTCAAACTATGAGTATGGACATTAAGGGGTTAGTACAAAGTTCTACAAACTTAGGTGTGGTTGCTACAACTGAGGACGAAGTAACTTTTGAAAGTGCTATAAGAAGCTCAGTTAAAAGTCTAAAGGAAAGTATTATAGCAGAAATTGAAACCTTATGTAATCTTGTTGGAGCAGCAATGACATTAGAATCGGATTATCCAGCTTGGGAATATAAAGAAAACTCATACATTAGAGAAGTATTTAAAAAAGTTTATAGAGATATGTACGGAAAAGAGCCTAAGATAACAGCAATACATGCAGGACTTGAATGTGGATTGCTAAAAGATATTCTTGGAGACATAGATATGATTTCCTTTGGACCAACTATGCTTGATGTGCATACCCCAGAAGAAAGATTAAGCATTTCTTCAACTAAGAGAACATACGAGTATCTTTTACAAGTACTAAAGGCAATAAAATCATAAATAACCAGTAACCATGTGCTAGATAAGGAAGAAAAAAGCCTAGATGTGGTTAAATATACTATCCGCATCTAGGTTTTGCTTTTGGGTAGAATATGATCTAAATGATACTATCTAACATATTCGGTAACTAAATCAGTGAAAAGGATACCTTCTAAATGATCAATTTCATGGCAAAAGCATTTTGCTAAATCGCCAGTAGCTGTCAATATAATTTCCTCTCCATTCTCGTTTAACGCTTGTACTGTTACTTTTGCAGGTCTTTTTAACTTTCCCCATACATTAGGTAGACTTAAGCATCCCTCTATAACTTCTTGGGTTCCTTCTTGTTTGATTATTTTTGGATTAACTAACTTTATAAGCCCTTGGCCCATATCTATCACAACTAATCTCTTTAGTATACCTATTTGTGGAGCTGCTAAGCCTCCGCCATTTTCCGTAGCGTACATAGTATCTGCCATATCATTTAGTATTTGTCTTATTTTATCATCTACTACCTCTACTGTTTTGCTCTTTTTCCTTAATATTTCATCACCAAAATGTCTAATTTGCCTTAATGCCATCTAAATTACACCTCTACTTTGTTGTGATCTTGATTTTCTTTCACTTTCTTCGAAAAGAAAAATCTCTTCTATCTTCTGTAGTGTTGACCTTACATTTTGAGTTTAATAATGTTCTGCTGTTATGTCAAGTTGGCTGTACGTAACGGATAGAATTCTATAAATACAAATAACTATTGCAAGTGTACTGCAAAAAAAGTAACTAGTAATGCTAACTCTTCCTAATAAAAAAGAGTGCCCATAACTTCGCTAAATCATATTATAAAAGTAGTGAAGGTAACGAGGGGGTTAAAAGTTAAAAATGGTTCAATATCTTTCACATTTTAATCTGATTTGGCTGGGAATTTTGGCAAGCCTTTGTGCAGGATTGGCCACTGGAGTTGGCTCTATCCCTATATTTTTTACAAAAAATGTATCAAAAAAAATTTTAGATATGCTGCTAGGGATTGCAGCAGGAGTAATGTTAGCAGCAACTTCATTTAGTCTTATAGTTCCTGCTATTGAAAAAGGAGGTGGAGGAGTTAAAGGTTCAACGATTACTTTAATAGGAATCTTATGCGGTGGATTCTTTATTGATGCCATAGACAAATATTTTCCAGATACCAATTTACTTACTAATGCAGTGGATGAAATTAATGAAGAGCAAGCAATAGATAGTCTTGCTATAACAATAAGTAGAAGATTGAGAAAAACTTGGTTATTTGTATTGGCTATAACTATACACAATTTTCCAGAGGGATTAGCCGTTGGGGTTGGCTTTGGCGATGGAGATATTGCTAATGGACTGAGCCTTGCTATAGGAATTGGGCTTCAAAACTTTCCGGAGGGGTTAGCAGTAGCTTTACCTTTAGTAAGAGATGGATTTTCAAGAAAAAAATCATTTTTAATAGCTCTTGCAAGTGGACTAGTAGAACCAATTGGTGGGCTCTTAGGTGTATCTCTTGTTCAAGTTTCAAAGCCTATATTGCCTTTTGCTATGGCATTTGCTGCAGGTGCAATGCTTTTTGTAATTGCTCATGAGATTATTCCAGAAACACAAAGTCAAGAAGGGCATTCAAAGCAAGCTACTCATGCAATGTTAGTGGGATTTGTAATTATGATGTTTTTAGATAATACATTAGGATAATACTATTTTTAAAAAGGAAGGGGAGAAAAGGAGAGTGGAGGATTAAGGAAATAATTAAGAGGGCTTAATTATTTCCTTTATTATGGAACTTATATTTATTTTTTAACTATGGCATGAAGATATTCTTTAACGTCATTTAAGTATTTAACTTCAAAAGAATATTTAAATTCAGGATTTGCTGATTCTATAAAGGATTCTACCCAATTTCTACGTAATTCATAGAAATTTGCGGCATCACCGCCTACAGTTTCCCAGTAATCTTTATGAAGATCAGTTACAGTTCTCCATTCTATTATATCTTCTTCAGATCTCATTATGCTATTTGCATTATCACATGGCATACCTTCTAATATATAGTTATTTAAAGCTTTAAATAGATCTTCTGGAGTTGATACACTATATTTTTCAGCAGCATCACATCCAGCAGCTTTTCCTTGCTCTATATAGGCTTGTTTAACAAGATTAAATCCCTCATCTCCAAATTTTTCTACAACTTTAGTTATTAGATAAGCCTGCCTAGTTTCAGCAATTCTTATTCTATTTTGAAGCCATCCATGAATATTGGTTAAATCTATGACTTCCTCAAGAGGAGTATCATCTAGTGGGGATGGATATCTGTTTTCTATATCTCCTAATATATCTAGAATGCCAGTTTTAAGATTGCTATTTAAATTATCAATAACATCCTTTTCAAGTGCTTCGTATAACTTTATTTTGTTAAATAGCCAAGTGTGAATTGGAGCTAAAAATCTACTCATATATAAAACACCTCTTCTATTGATATTTTTATTAAAATCTCATAATTATTTATAGTATTGTACCAATTCTATTCAATAATACTATGTGAAAAACATTAATATATGTTTGTAATCAGATTACATTAATAAAGGCAGGATATAAGTAACAAATGTTACAAAATTCACATAAAGTTTTCATGAACAGAGTGTTGACAGTAAGTATTATATATGGTATTATTTTATATATTATAATAAACCTATGAGCAAGAGAAGTAGGAATTAACCCTTTAATACAGAGAGTCGCTAGATGGTGAGAATGCGGCTGCAAAGGAAATTTTGAATGGACTTGCGAGGGAAGCCCGAAATCCTTAGAGAGTAGGCGCTTACGGGAACCCTGCCCGTTATAAATAGGGTGTGTATGTTAGTACGCAAAATAAGTGGGCGTTTTATCGTCAATTTGGGTGGTACCGCAGAGGTTATAAGCTTTTGTCCCTAATTTTAGGGATAAGAGCTTTTTTTATTTTAAAAATTCTAAATAAATAGGGGGTATGAATATGGCAGTTGAGCTGCTAATGGGCAATGAAGCCATTGCCATGGGGGCAATTCATTCTGGGGTTGGAATTGTAACTGGATATCCAGGAACACCTTCCACAGAGATAATTGAAACAGTAGCAAAGAAAAATCCAGGGGACGTATATGTTGAATGGTCAGTTAACGAAAAGTCAGCTTTAGAAGTAGCCGCAGGAGCTGCATATGCAGGAATGAGGGCTATGGTAACAATGAAACAGGTTGGGCTAAATGTAGCTTCAGATCCGCTTATGAGCCTTTCATATATTGGGGTAAAAGGCGGCATGGTAATTGTAGTAGCAGATGATCCAGGCCCTATTTCTTCTCAAACAGAGCAGGACACAAGGCACTTTGCAGCTTTTTCAAAATTACCTGTATTTGATCCATCTTCTCCTGAGGAAGCCTATCACATGATAGGAGATGCCTTTGAGTATTCTGAAAAATACAATATACCTGTTTTGCTTCGCCCAACTACAAGGGTTTGCCATGGCTATGCTGCTGTAGAAGTAAGTGAAAACATTAAAAAATTTGAGCCTGAAGGCTTTGTAAAAGATCCTAAGTGGGCTATTTTCCCTGCGCTTTCTTACAAAAAACATTTAAAAATCGAGGAAATGCAGTCAGTGCTAATGGAGGACTTTTCTAAGTATACATTCAACTCCGTAACAGGAAGTGGCAGAAAAGGCATAGCAACAGGTGGCGTAAGTTATGCCTACACCTGCGAAGCTTTATCAAATTTAAAGGTAAATCTACAAGGAAATTTACAGGTACAGCAGGGACAGTGCAAGGTTTTTAAAGTTGCAACGCCAAATCCATTTCCAGAAAAACTTGCTTTGGAATTTTTAAAAGATATTGATGAAGTGTTGGTAATTGAGGAACTGGATCCAGTTATTGAAAAGCAGCTTATCTATCTATGCGGAAAACACAATTTAAAAGTAAAAATAATGGGAAAGGGTACAAATCACATACAAAAGGCAGGAGAAAATACAGTGCAGTCCGTTACTGAGGCCATTTCAAAGTTCTTAAATGTGCCTGCACCTGAATTAAAGTCAGTTTTAGATTTGCCAGTAATGCCAGTAAGACCTCCAGTGCTGTGCGCAGGCTGTCCTCATAGAGCATCCTTCTATGCAGTAAAACAGGCTATGAAAGGCAGAAAAGCAGTATTTTCAGGGGACATAGGCTGCTATACTCTAGGAAATGCAAAGCCTTTAGAAATGGTTGATACATGTCTTTGCATGGGGGCAGGTATTACCATAGCTCAAGGGTTGCACAGAGTTGAACCTGATATTGTAAACTTTGCCTTTATCGGAGATTCAACATTCTTTCACACTGGAATACCAGGTGTAGTCAATGCAGTTTACAACGGTACAGATATAGTAATTATTGTGCTGGACAATTCCAACACTGCTATGACGGGCAATCAGCCAAATCCAGCAACTGGCAAAACAGCCATGGGAAGTTTTCATGAAAAAATAAGCATAAGCAATGTGTTAAAAGCCCTTGGTGTAAAGTATGTAAAAACTATTAATCCTTTCGATTTAGAAAAATCCATTGAGGCTGTAAAAGAAGCAGCAGATTTTAAAGGAGTATCAGCAGTTATTTTTGAGTCTCCATGCATTGCAGTAACACCTCCTTTACCTTTATACGCAATAGATAAAGATAAGTGCACAGGATGCAAGAAATGCATTAGAGAAATTGGGTGTCCTGCCATTGTAAAAGATGAGGACAAAGTCAAAATAGATGAAAGTTTATGCAATGGCTGTTCTTTATGCGTAAATGTCTGTCCTTTTGACGCTATTGGAGGTGAGAATTAATGATAAATTGTATACTTACAGGTGTCGGCGGACAGGGTATTGTTCTGGCATCAAAGCTCATTGGACAGTCTGCCATAGATAAAGGAATGATGGTACGAACATCTGAGACAATAGGAATGGCTCAAAGAGGAGGATGTGTAGTGAGCCATGTTAGAATAGGGGATAAAATAGGGGACACATGTCATTCTCCTTTAATACCTCTTAACATGGCAGATGTAGTTATGGGATTTGAGCCAGCAGAGGCAGTACGCTATTTTCCTTATTTAAAAGAAGGTGGCACTGTAATAATAAATAAAAATCCAGTAAAGCCTGTAACAGATTCACTATCAAAGACAGACTATGATGTCAAGCAAATGATTGATTATCTAAAGAGCAAAGTAGAGAACTTAATTTTAATAGATGGAGACACCATTGCAAGAGAGTGTGGCTCTTATAAGGTATTGAACATGGTGCTTTTAGGTTCTGCAGCAGCTTCAGGTGCCCTTGGGATTTCAACTCATGATCTAAAGAAAACCATAAATAAAAAGTTCAGCGGCAAGTTTTTAAATCTAAACCTTCAAGCCATAAGTGCTGGGGAAAAGGCAGTTTTAAAGGGGGAAAATAAATAATGAATGAATTTCAGTTTGATAAAATAAAAGAAGTGCTAACGAGAGTATCTGAAAAAAGTAATTTTTATAAGGAAAAATTTAAGGGAATTGACATAAAAGAAATTCAAACTAAAGAGGACTTTGAAAAGCTGCCTTTTACAGATAAAAATGACCTTAGAAATGCTTATCCTTTAGGACTTCAAGCTGTGCCTAATGATGAAATTGTAAGGATTCATTCCTCTTCAGGAACTACAGGGACACCTGTTGTAATTCCTTATACAAGGCAAGATGTATTAGACTGGGCAGAGATGTTTAAGCGCTGCTATGAAACAGCTGGAATTACAAGTGAAGATAACATTCAAATAACTCCAGGATATGGGCTTTGGACTGCAGGAATAGGCTTTCAGACAGGGGCAGAGCTGCTTGGTGCTATGGTAATTCCTATGGGCCCTGGCAACACAGAAAAGCAGATTAAAATGATGATGGATTTAAAAAGCACAGTTTTGTGCGCCACTTCTTCCTATGCTCTTTTATTATCCGAAGAAATTACAAAGCGAAATCTAAATGACAAAATTAGCTTAAAAAAAGGCATAATAGGGTCAGAGCGTTGGGGAGAAAAGATGAGAAATACTATTGCAAAGAATCTTGGAATTGAACTTTACGATATTTATGGCCTTACAGAAATATATGGACCAGGTATTGCCATAAGCTGTGATGAAGGATTTGCTATGCATTACTGGGATGATTATGTGTATTTTGAAATTGTGGACCCTGATACAGGAAGACCTGTCCCTTATGGTGAAATGGGAGAGCTGGTTATAACTACTTTGAGAAAAGAGGCGGCTCCCCTTATTAGATACCGTACTCATGACTTAACCAGGTTCATTGAGGGAGAATGTCCTTGCGGAAATAAGCATCCAAGGATTGGCACTATTGTTGGACGTACAGATGATATGGTAAAAGTAAAGGGCACTAACATTTTCCCTGGTCAAATTGATGAAATCTTAAAAGAAGTTGATGGGGCAAGCAGTGAATATCAAGTGGTAATAGAACATGTAAATGGTAAGGATGCTTTAACATTGTCCTTTGAAATAGAACCAAATGCAAACATTGAAGAGGTTGAACACAATACAAAAGGCCGCTTCAAGAGCAAAGTAGGCATTACTATTATTCCAAAAGCTGTCCCTATAGGTACTCTTCCAAGAAGTGAGAAAAAGTCTACTAGAATTTTTGATTACAGATACTGAAAAACAAAGGCTCTGAGATTAATTTTTCAATCTCAGAGCCTTAATACATTTTTATTTTAGTTTTACTACAAGTTGGCCAGATTTAACACTTTGCCCTTCTTTAACGAGCACAGAATCAACTGTACCGCTAGCTGAAGCAGTAATATTTGTTTCCATCTTCATGGCTTCAATAACAATCAAGCTGTCATTTTCCTTAACTTCGTCTCCTTCTTTAACAAGTACCTTTAGTACTGTTCCAGGTATGCTGGAGCCAATTTGAAGAGGATCATTTATGTCAGCCATCTGTATAGAGGATCTCTTATTTGCAGTTGCTTGAGTGGTTGCTCTGTCTTTTATCTTTATGTCACGTCTATTTCCGTTAACTTCAAAGGAAAGAGTTCTGTATCCCTCTGAGTCAATCTTGCTTACTGCAAGGAGTTTAATAATGATGGTTTTTCCTTCTGCTACAGCAACTTCGCAAGTTTCTCCTTCACGCAAGCCGTGGAAGAATACGTCACTGCCCATTCTGCTCAAATCGCCGTTTTCCTTAACGAATTTTAGATAATCTGTAAATACATCTGGATACAAAGCATAGCTCAATACATCCTGTTGAGTTGGCTCAATTCCAAAGTTTTCTTTAAGTCCCTTTGCAATATATTCAAAGTCTTCAGGAGGAAGAAGTTCTCCAGGTCTGCAAGTTATAGGTTTCTCTCCTTTTAAGACAATCTTTTGAAGTTCTTTCGGGAAACCACCTTCAGGCTGGCCCATCATTCCTTTAAAGTAGGCAACTACTGAATCTGGGAAAGCTAGATCTTTACCTTTTTCTAATATATTTTCAGGAGTTAAATTATTCTGTACCATGAATATAGCTAAATCTCCAACCATTTTAGAAGAAGGAGTTACTTTTACTATATCTCCAACTAAAGTATTTACCTGTTTATATGCCTCTTTAACTTCATCAAATCTGTGACCAAGACCAAAGCTTTCAACTTGAGGCTTTAGGTTTGAATATTGACCTCCTGGAATTTCATATTTATAGATTTCTGTAGAGCCTGATTTCAGTCCGGATTCAAATTTCTCATAAACAGGTCTTACTGCAGCCCAGTAATCTGAAAGCTTTTGAAGTCCATCTATATCTAGTCCAGTAGCTCTCTTTGTGTTTTCAAGAGCTGCTACAACTGAGTTTAATGCAGGTTGACTTGTAAGTCCAGCCATGCTATTTAGTGCTGTGTCCACAATATCTACTCCAGCTTCAGCAGCCATTATTATAGTTGCTACACCATTACCAGTAGTATCGTGAGTATGAAGGTGTATAGGTATTGAAATTTCTTCTTTAAGAGCTTTTACTAGTTTATATGCTGCATAAGGTTTTAAAAGAGCAGACATATCCTTTATACCTAGTATGTGGGCACCCATCTTTTCTATTTCTTTTGCTTTATTTATATAATATTTTAAAGAATATTTATCACGGGAAGGATCTAGTATATCTCCTGTGTAACAGATACAAGCTTCTGCAATTTTTCCAGTTTTCAAGGTTTGATCAATTGCAACTTCCATGCCTTTTAACCAGTTTAGGGAATCAAATATTCTAAATACATCTATTCCAGAAGCTGCAGATTCATTTATAAATTCTCTAATTACATTATCAGGGTAGTTTTTATAACCAACTCCATTAGAACCTCTTAAAAGCATTTGGAATAGGACATTAGGTATTCTCTTTCTTAACTCTTCAAGACGAACCCAAGGAGATTCTCTTAAAAATCTATATGCAACGTCAAATGTTGCACCTCCCCACATTTCAAGTGAGAATAAATCTTTCTCAAGAGCAGATGTAGCCTTTGCTACTTTAAGCATATCTATAGTTCTCATTCTTGTAGCCATCAAGGACTGATGAGCATCTCTCATGGTAGTGTCTGTAAGAAGTAATCTTTCCTGTGATTTTATCCAATCCACTAAAGCGTCTGGGCCTTTTTCGTCTAAAATTTGCTTAGTACCTCTTAAATCAGAAGGGATAGTAACTTTAGGCACATGTGGCACGTCAAAGTCTTTTTTTACTCCACGAGTTTCATTTATAACTTTTTCTCCTATATATCTTAGAATATTATATTCTTTATCTTGCTCTGCGGAAATGTTAAAAAGTTCCTTAGTCTCTTCAATAAATCCTGTAGTACATTTACCTTCTGCAAAGGTAGGATGATTTAGGACATTGATTAAGAATCCTACATTTGTTTTTATACCTGATATAGTTAATTCCTTCATAGAACGAAGGGATTTTCTTATAGCATCTTCAAAGGTTCTTGCCCAGGTTGTTGTTTTTACAAGAAGACTGTCATAGTAAGGACTTATTACTGCTCCAGTAAATCCGTTTCCTCCGTCAAGTCTTACACCAAATCCAGAGCCAGTCCTATATACATCGATTTTTCCAGTGTCAGGAGCAAAATTATTAGATGGATCTTCTGTTGTTATTCTGCATTGAATAGAAAATCCACGAGGTTTAATATCTTCCTGAGATTTTATACCTATTTCTTTGGAGGAGAGAGGATATCCCATAGCGATTAATATCTGACTTTGTACAATGTCTATTCCAGTGGTCATTTCTGTTACTGTGTGTTCTACTTGAATTCTTGGGTTCATTTCTATAAAATAATGATTTCCGTGCATATCTACTAGAAACTCTAAAGTACCAGCGCTTATATAACCAACAGATTTAGCAATTTTTATAGCATCATTGCAGATTTCATTTCTTTTTTCCTCAGAAAGAGCAAACGCAGGAGTAAATTCAATTACCTTTTGATGACGCCTTTGAATAGAGCAATCTCTTTCATATAGGTGGACAATATTGCCGTATTTATCACCAAGAACTTGAACTTCGATATGTTTTGGCTTTTCTAAATATTTTTCAATAAATATATCATCTATTCCAAAGGCTTTTTTTGCTTCATTTTTAGCGCTTCTAAATGCAGGAAGAAGATCTTCTTTGTTTCTAACTATTCTCATACCACGACCGCCGCCACCAGCAGCAGCTTTTAACATAATTGGATATCCACAATATTCTGCAAATTCAAGCGCCTCTTTTTCTGAAGTTACAGGCTTTTCTATTCCAGGGATAGTAGGAACTCCAACATTATGAGCTAAAATTTTAGATTTAATTTTATCTCCAAGCTGTTCCATCATCTCTGCAGTAGGACCTATAAATTCAATACCAGCCTGTCGGCATTTTCTAGCAAACTCGGGGTTTTCTGAGAGAAATCCATATCCAGGATGGATAGCATCTACACCTTTTTTTAATGCTAGGTTGATTATTTCATCTATATTTAAATAAGCTTCAATAGGTCCTTGATTTTTCCCAATTAAATAAGCTTCATCGGCTTTAGTTCTGAATAAAGAAAACTTATCTTCTTCTGAATATATAGCAACAGTTCTTAATCCTAACTCGTTGCAAGCTCTAAAGATTCTAATAGCAATCTCACCCCTATTTGCTACTAGGACTCTTTTGAATCTTTTTATCATTCATAATCCCCCTTTTAAATTATAATATGTATAATATGTAGACATTGCAATTTTTATTATTTTATAAATTCAAAAATAAGAATAACTTTATTATATATCAGTTAAAGCATTATTTCAATTGCATATTTTGTTTTTTTTACTTGCAAAATTCGTTAAATTATCACGGGGTGTTGTTAATACCTACCCGCTAATTTATACTTGAATTAATAGGAGTATATACAAACATTAAGGTGCTAAAACCTAGCACCTTAATCATAAATGTTATTCATTGTTTTTTAGTTGTTGAATCTTATTTTTCATTTCGTTTATAGTAGATTTTAACTTAAGAGCATAATCGCAGTCTTCTACTAGTTCGGGGTCTATATACAATCCAGCGCTGTGTTTTTCGCATAGTTTTTTTCCAATTAGTGCATAAACATCTTTTAATTTGGATTCCTCAGAAGTTATAGATACTGTGAGCTTTGAAATTTCAATAAGCTCATTTGATTTTTTAGCTACTACAGCAGAACCCTCTTTAGCAGTTTGAGCAACAGTAGAAGCAGTATCTACAGCAGTTTGCTTTAATTTAGAAAATGTATTTTTTAAATCCACAATATAACCCCCATTTTATATTTTTAATTATATTATGTTATAATTACATTATAAGCTTAATGTAAGAAAAATGCGACAATATTAAAAATATTATCTACATTTCTTAAATGGGAATGCTTGGGTAGATCTACTTTTCTCTATAAGAAAAGTATGTCGCAATTTTAAATGGAATGTTTAAATATCTTACCAATATATCGTGCATGAATTTCAGATGAGATAAATTGATGGGATAAATAAAAGTAATTAATTTATTTTATATTGGGGGGAAGGCAAAGTGAATATAGCTTTTTTTCTTACGCCTAAAAAAGATGTAATATATGAAAAAGAGACATCTACTATGAGACAGGTTTTAGAGAGAATGGAGTATCATAGATATACAGCGATTCCTATTATAGATGATAAAGGAAAATATATAGGAACTATAACAGAAGGGGATTTGTTGTGGAAGTTAAAGAATACTCCTGATTTAAATTTTAAAAATACTGATAAGGTAAAACTTAAAGATATACCTAGACGCATGATTAATAATCCGGTGAATATACAAGCAAATATTGAAGATTTGATGAATCTTGCTATAAATCAAAACTTTGTACCGGTAGTTGACGATAATGGAGTTTTTATAGGGATAATAAAAAGAAGTGAAATTATAAGTTATTACTATAAGAAAGCTTTTCAAATGAATGATAAATAGTCAATAACAAATAACAAGAAAATAAGATGTTGACAGAATTTTAGTTGGGATGTAAAATGGTATAAAAAATATATTGTACACTAGGGGAGCTGTTATGGCTGAGATGAATTTTTATTCAGACCCTTTAAACCTGCTCTGGGTAATGCCAGCGAAGGGAAGTTGTAACAATATAAGAGCTAAATCTAGGATTTTATATAGATTTAGCAATTAAGTTATGTTATTAACTCTTTTCAATGGTATGCCCAGTACTATTTGAAAGGAGTTGTTTTTTTATGCAATTTTCACAAAGACTATTTTTAAAAGGGAAACCTATTTGGGAAGCATGTTTAGAGCATCCTTTCTTAAAAGAACTTAGCAATGGTACTTTGGAAGAGGACAAGTTTTGTTTCTATGTTAAGCAGGATTATGTTTATTTAAAAGACTACATAAAACTTTTTGCATTAGGTATGGTTAAGTCAGATTCTTTAGAGGATATTCAGGCCTTTTCTAAATGTGCAAATGCTATAGTAAACATTGAGATGGATGCTCATATTGAATATGCTAAGAAGTTTGGAATAACTAAAGAGGAACTTCAAGCTACAAAGCCAAATGCAAATAACTTATCTTATACTAAGTTTATGCTTCAAGTATCCACAGAAGGGTCCCTAGCCGAGTTATTAGCTGCATTACTTCCTTGTATGTGGAGCTATGCATTTATTGGTAGTACTTTAGCTAAAAATGAAAAAGCATTAGAGCATCCTCTTTATAGAGAATGGATACTTACTTATGCAGACAAGGAATACAATAACCACAATAAGTGGTGTATTGAATTGATGGATAGGGAAGCTGAAGGACTTCCTGAAAGAGAACTTAAAAAGTTGGAGGAGATTTTTATTTTATCTTCAAAATATGAATATATGTTTTGGGATGGATGTTATAAAAAAGAAAGTTGGGTCATTTAGATGAAAGCGCTAGAAGTTAATAATTTATCATTTAAATATAAAGATTCAGATAAGCTTATAGCTGATGATTTATCATTTAGTATAAATAAAAATGAATTTGTTACAATTATTGCACCAAGTGGAACTGGCAAAAGTACTCTGTTTAAAATGATTTTGGGTCTGCTAAAGCCGGATAAAGGTACTATAAATATAGCAAATGAAAATCATAAAAATATTATAGGATATATGCCACAAAAAGATTGTTTAATGCCTTGGAGAAACATTCTTGATAATACATCAATTGGACTTGAATTAAATGGCTATAGTAAAAAAGAATCTAGGAAGATAGTAGCTGCATATTTTGAAAGTTTTGGGCTTAAAGGGACTGAAAAATCTTACCCATATGAATTATCGGGTGGCATGAAGCAAAGAGCTTCTTTTTTAAGGGCAATAGTAAACAAACCTTCATTGCTTTTATTAGATGAACCTTTTTCTTCCTTAGATGCATTAACAAGGAGAAAGATGCAAACATGGTTATTAGACCTTTTTCAGAAGGAAAAGAATACTGTATTTATGATAACCCATGATATTGAAGAGGCTTTACTTTTATCTGATAGGATACTTATTGCAACAGAACTTCCATATAAAAACTTAAAATCCATAGAGGTTAATATAAAAAGGCCTAGAACTTATGAAACTACACTTACTAGTGAGTTTGTAGAGCTAAAAAGGTCTATTTTAAATATCCTTGATATGCTAGATGAGAATAAGGAGGGAAAAGTAAAATGAAGAAGCTTAAGTATTATATATTCCCTTTACTATTCATAATATTGCTATTTTTAGTTTGGGAGGTTTTAGTTCCCTACTTTCACATTCCTAATTATATTGTACCTAGATTTTCTAAAGTATTAGGGGCATTATGGATTCAAAAACAGCTGCTATATAATCATTCCCTAGTAACTCTAAAAGAAGCAATAGTTGGACTTATCATATCTGTAGCTATAGGTATATCTTGTGCATTTTCTATATATTTTTGGAAAAATGTAGGTAGGACATTATATCCAATTATAATATTTTCTCAAACAATACCTATTATAGCTTTATCTCCTATTATGGTTATGTGGTTTGGATATACTATATGGTCAAAAGTAGCAGTTGTAGTGTTGTTTTGCTTTTTTCCTATAGTCATAAGTACACTGGATGGGTTAAATAGTGTAGACAAAGATTTAGAAGACGTTTTAAAGGCATTAGGAGGAAATAAAGCTCAAATATTCTTTAAGCTCCATATGAAATCCGTATTACCTAATTTTTTAAGCAGTTTTAAGATAGCTGCCACCTATAGTGTTGCAGGTGCTACTATAGGAGAATGGCTGGGGGCTGAAAAAGGATTGGGTATATATGTAAAAAGGGCAGCAGGAATGTTACAGTCAGATTCAGTTTTTGCAGGAGTGTTGGTTTTATCATTTTTAGGATTGCTACTATTTTCAATAGGAACTTTACTAGAAAAGATTTTGTTAAAATATAGAAGAGGAATGAAGGAGAGTAATTATGAGATTCAAAAAGGCTAGTATATTTTTGGTAATGCTTATGTTGTTTAGTTTAGTATTAAGTGGATGTGCAAGAAAGGAAAATGAGGAGAATAATAAGGAAGGGCAAAGTAATATTAAAGAGTTACAAGAATTTAATGTTCTTTTAGACTGGTATCCAAATGCAGTACACGCATTCTTATATGCGGCAGAAGATCAAGGATATTTTAAAGAAGAGGGATTAAAGGTTAATCTAATTACGCCAGCAGGTACTGAGGATGGAATTAAATTAGTAGCTACAGGTAAGGCGGATTTAGCTATAAGTTATCCAAAGCAAGTTATTTTATCTAGAGGAGAAAACATTCCTGTTAAATCAGTAGGAGCAATAGTTAGAACTTCTTTAAATCAACTTATGGTTCGTAGGGATGCAGGAATTAAAACATTAAAAGATTTAGAAGGGAAAAAAGTAGGTTTCCCAAGTTTTGAAATTGATAAAGAAACGGTAAATACAATGGTTAAAGAAGCTGGTGGGGAGCCTTCAAAAATTGAATTTGTAGATGTAGGTTATGAACTTATGGCTGGTATTGAAACTAAAAGGGTTGACGCAATTATAGGTGGATATATCAACCATGAAAAGATATTACTAGAAAAACAAGGAATCCAATTAGATACTTTCAACCCAGTTGATTATGGAGTGCCAAACAATTATGAATTAGTATTTATAGCTAGTGATGAAGGAATTAAAAATAATAATGATAATATACAAGCCTTTTTAAGGGCGGTTAAAAAAGGATTTGAATACACTAAGAATAATCCTGATAAAGCTTTAGACTTAGTATTAAAAGTACAAAATGAAAGCTTTCCTCTTGATGCAGAGATAGAAAAGAAGAGTTTAGAAATATTACTACCTTTAATGGAGGATCAAAGTGGAGACTTCTTAAGCCAAGATGAAGAGAATTGGAACAACAATATTAAATGGTTGCAAGAAAAGAGTTTACTTAAAGGAAAGGTTGATAGTAAATCTGTATTTCAATAAAACCTAGATTATGGAGTGGAGGCGCTAAGTGCAGTGAAAAGTTAAGAAAAGTGCTGAATTAAGCATTGCTTAATTCAGCACTTTTCTAATTATAACTATATATCTAGAAGATTTCTAGCATAGTCACTATAAAGCTCTCTTAACTCTGACATTTTACTTTCCATTTCAAGTTGAAGATTAGACACAGTTTCGTAGTCTTGGTTTTTAATTGCTTCTCTTATTCGTGTAAATAAAGATTTTGAAGAGTAACAATCCTTCATTAAATAAAGCCTTAGCTCATTAACCTTTTGCCACATAGTAACATCAATATCAAGAGCTTTTGAGGTATCATGAAGTATTTTGAAGCTTCTGATTTCATCAATATAATGAGGAATGATTCTTCCTTTAATTTCTGTTATCCATCTGTCTTTTACAGCAGACTTATAACTTTCAATTATCTTATCAGTAAATACGTTTCCTGACTTTAAAGTTTCTAGTTTTTTAGGGTAAGCATCAAAGGCACTGAGGTTTTCGTATACTGTGGCAGGAGCTTTTCCAAATAATCTATTTCGTTCTTCTTCAGTGTAGTCCTCGAAAACATCATCTTCG
This sequence comes from Clostridium thermopalmarium DSM 5974, assembly GCF_002995795.1. Classification (GTDB taxonomy): domain Bacteria; phylum Bacillota; class Clostridia; order Clostridiales; family Clostridiaceae; genus Clostridium_H; species Clostridium_H thermopalmarium. The sequence continues at coordinate 21,986 of NZ_PVXN01000037.1, read as the reverse complement.
CTTCTATAAGCCCTGTCCTTTTCAAGATAATCAGCTTCATCTCCAGCTTTTTTTGAAAGTTCTGCTAAAAGTTCATCCTCTGTCTTTTTGTTAGTTAGTGCATAGTTTATACCATCGTTGCAAGCCATAAATAGAGCTGCTAAGGCAAGATAAGTATTTGTATGAGGGTTAGGGGATCTAAGTTCAAATCTATAAGCAAGAGGAGAGCCAATATCACGTATAACACCTACTAATATAGTTCTATTTCTAGAAGGTACATCTACAGAATGGCCTATAGAGGTAACTATACAAACAGGAGCTTCAAATCCAGGTTTTAATCTTCTGAAAGAATCATTGGTTGCAGTTACAAAAGGATTTATAATTTCATAATTTTTTAATACACCCATTAGAGAAGCATATCCATAAATGCTTAAGAAGTGTTTAGTTGTTGGAGCAAATAAGTTTATTTTTTTCCCATTCTTCAATTTTAAAGCTATGCTCAAATGAGTATGCTTACCGCTGCCAGCTACGTTATCTACAGGTTTAGCAAGGAAAGATACATCAAGTCCGTGGCGCCTAAAAGTTTCTTTTACTAAAATTCTTACAAATAGTTCGTTGTCAGCAGCTTGAAGAGCATCTGCATATTTCCAGTCCACTTCTAGTTGTTCCATTATATGAGTAAGATTTCCGCCTTCTCCTAAAGTAGCTTTAACTCCGCCAACTTCTTTATGGCCCATTTCAGCATTTAAGCCGTACTTATCCATTAATATTAAAGTTTCTTCTAGAGCTGTTCTAACTACACCTCTTGTCCTAGTCCAATACTGTTCTTTAAGCACTTGGGAAATTGAAAGCTCTTCAACATGAGCTTTTTCCTGAGGAGTTTTCACCCAAAATTCAAGCTCTGTCGCAGCTGTAGCAACTATATCTTGTATATCATCTATAGCTATTCCGTATACATCCAATAATTCAGGACAGTTTTTAAAGAAATTCATTAGATTTTGTTTCATATTAGTAATAGAAGACTTTAAAATATGTCTTGAATCTATTGCTTTTCCTTCATGCATTAAAAAACATGGAATTCTAAGAGTTCCTATAGGTTTTCCTAACTCTTTATCAAAGTTTTCAAAATTATAATCTACGAACCAATCAACCTCAGTATCTGGAATCATGTCCACCTTAGCATTATTCAAAGTAGCAATTCCAGGAAAGGCTACAGAAGATCCATCTGTTTGTATTGCACCCTTTAAAAATCCGTTTATATCTTCTAAAAATATTCTCATAGGGATTTTGGCATCTGTGTCATTGCCTGATAAATCGATACCTACTACAGATACAAACTTGATTTCAGGATGAGAGGTTAGTAATTTCTTCAGAACTTCTTCTGAGTGTTCTTCTTTGTGGATGGTGTAAATTAAATCATTAAACATATTTATCCTCCTTTTTATTGAAGTGCTTAAAGTTTTATGAGAATTTTAGATATTTATCATTTTGAGCCATAGTATATTAATAATTATATAAAAATAATATTATATAATTATCAAACTGTCAATTAGAAAGTGAGATCATGTAAAAGTTTAAAATCCTCAGACTGAAAATTAATAAACAATAAATATTATAAACTATAGAAAGAAAAATTGAAATTAAATCATTAAGGTTTATAATTAAAGGGAGTCAATATTAAAAGTAATATAAGTATAAAAATATGTATGAAATATAATCTCATAATATATTATATATATTTTAGAAATCGGAGGCGAATTTTAAATAATATGAATGTGAAAAATATGCCTATAGGATTTTTTGATTCAGGAGTTGGGGGATTAAGCGTATTAAGAGAAGCTATAAAACTTCTTCCAAATGAGGATTTTATATATTTTGGAGATTCAAAGAACGCTCCTTATGGAACAAAGAGTGTTGATGAGGTAAGAGAACTAAGTTTTAAGGCATCGGAGCTATTATTAAAGTATAGTGTTAAGGCTATAGTTGTAGCCTGCAATACTGCAACTAGTGCTGCCATTGAGAACTTAAGAAATACATACAAAAATATGCCCATAATAGGAATAGAACCTGCTTTAAAACCAGCAGTTGAGCTAAAAAGAGAAGGAAAAATTGTAATAATGGCAACACCTATGACATTGTCAGAAAAAAAGTTTTATAATCTTATGGAAAGATATAAAGAAAATGCCGATATAGTACCTCTCCCTTGTCCGGGATTAGTTGAATATATAGAAAAAGGAATAGTAAAAGGAAGAGAGGTTAATGAATTTTTAAAAGAAAAATTTCTACCTTTAAAAAATGAAAATGTATCTTCTGTGGTTCTTGGATGCACTCATTATCCATTTATAAAGGAAGAGTTAGCTAATGTTTTAGGAGATAAAGTTGCAATTATAGATGGAAGCAAGGGAACGGCAGCACAGCTAAAAAGACAGTTGCTAAATAGAGATATAATTAATGATAAAAAAGAGAAGGGTAAAATTACTATTTTAAATTCTTTAGAAAGTAATGAAATTATAGAGGTATCAAAAAAGTTATTACAATTATAATAAAACAATTTATCACCTTAAGTAAAGACAAGAATAAGCTATTACTATAAGAGTTTTTATCGACAGCGGACTATAACTATAGAAATAAGGTGATAAAGTGAAAGTTTTTACTGTAAGAAAGGAAGCGGAGGATTTAATAGATGAATCTAAGGATAGGACATCCTATATAAAACTTAATGAAAAAGAAAAGTTTAATTATATTATCATCAAAAATCCTTCTAATAGTAATGAGATATGTACAATAAAAACTATAAAAATTTCTATTGAAGATAAAGATAACGAATTACGTCTAATGCATGGAGAAGAAGAACTATTTAGAGGTTTAGAAGATTCAAAGTGTACAAATAAAGCAGGAATATTTAATATTGAAACAAAAATGCAAACACATAGAGATAATAAAAAAGTTGAACTGGAAAGAAAAAAACTCTTACAAAATGAGGAGTGCGATATTTTAAAGGACTATGCACTAATAATGCTTCCAAAGGGATGCCTATTTATAAGGCTTAGTGATGAGGTATCTCGTCTCAACATTAGTATAAATTGGACAAGTGAAAAGATTTATTGAAACTTTTGTGGTGAATATGTATAATATGGTATAATTTAGTCTAGTATATTAAATATCTTGCAGAAGTTAGAATGAGAGGAGAAAAAATATTATGAATCCGATTGTTACCATTAAAATGAAAAATGGAGATATTATTAAGGCTGAATTATATCCAGATATTGCTCCTAATACAGTTAATAATTTCATCAGCTTAGTAAAGAAAGGGTTCTATAATGGACTCATATTTCATAGAGTGATTCCAGGCTTTATGATTCAAGGAGGAGATCCAAAAGGTACAGGAGTTGGAGGACCAGGATATTCAATAAAGGGTGAATTCACATTTAATGGATTTAAAAATGATTTAAAACACACAAGAGGGGTATTATCCATGGCGAGAACTATGGATCCAAATTCAGCTGGAAGTCAATTTTTTATTATGGTAGAAGCAGCTCCACATCTAGATGGGCAATATGCTTCCTTTGGTAAGGTAATAGAGGGAATGGAAGCAGTAGATAAAATAGTTAACACAAAGACAGACTATAGAGATAAGCCGTATGAAGATCAAGTTATGGAAAGTGTTGTAGTGGATACTTTTGGAGTAGACTATCCAGAACCAGAAAAAATATAGAAAAAGTTGAGGTGTAAAAATGGCTTCTGAAACTGAAAAAACATTATTGATTTACGGGTTTAACAACCAGGAAGAAGAAGTATTAAAAAGGTTATCAGATGAAAATAACCTTCCTCAATATAAAGTCATTAAAGATGATATGGGAGAAACTACAGTAAGAGATATTTTATTAGGTAAGGCATATGAAAAAAAGATATGTAATTTACCTAAGGAAAAAGTAGTTTTATTTAATGGATGCGAAGATAGTGATGTTATGAACGGGATGAAGGTAATTAAAGATAACTTTAATGAAAAACCGATTTTTGCTGTGGTAACGCCTACATCAATTGGATGGAAGTTTAAAGAACTTTTGGAACACCTAATGCAAGAACGAGAGTGGTATGAGAGTAGAAAGAAGCAAGAAAAAAGATAATAGAATAAAGTAGAAATTAGCCCTTGAGATTATTTCATTTCAAGGGCTGTTTTATTTTTACTTATAAAATGTATTGTTGATAAGTGAGGAAACATTGTATTAAAATATAATATAATAATATATTATCTTAAAAAATGTTAATTTGGAGGAAATTGAGATATGAGCAGAGTGGGGAGCAAGATAAAAGATGCTAGATTAAGCTTAAAAATGACTGAAAAACAGCTAGCTAAAAAGCTTGGAGTTTCAGAGGGTTTTATAAAAGAAGTGGAAAGCGGAAGAAGAGTTATAAATGAAAGTATTATGAATAAAATATCAAAGGTTTTAGGAAAAGATTTTAATGATATCACAATGTCTTTTGAAGCTGAAACCTTTGAAGAGGCAATAGATAAAAAAGAAGAAAAAAGAGAAAATAAAAAGAATGTTGAGGCAGTAAATGATATTTGGAATGATGCTTTTAGCTCTGTACTGAAGTCAGTCCCAGTTTATGGTTATGACATGAACAAAGCTTTAGCGTTAAGAAAGATGCCTGTTATAAATAATAAAATAGAAGGCTATTCAAAGGATAAGGTTTTATTTTTGCAAATAGAAGATGATGATATGATAGGATATAGAATATCAAAAGGTGATATAGCCTTTGGACATATAACTCATGAAATAGAAAACAATGCAATTTGTCTTATAGAAAGAGGCAATAAAAGATATGTAAGACAAATAAAGAAATTAGATAGTAGTAAATTATTATTAATAAGCAACAGCAGCACCTTAAGAACTGAAACCGTAGGAATAAAAGACATTAAAGTTTTAGTAAGACTTGATAGAGTGGAAATAACTTTATAATAGTAGTGAAGAGCATAATAAAAACAAGTTTAGGGAGTTTAGGGGCTTTAGTAAGTTTAGGGAGTAGGGAATAAGAAATTGTGTATTGGTTATTAAATGATGCTAAACTTCCTAAACTCCCTTAAACATATAGGGAATTTTAAACTTTGCACTTTTAACTAATATATTTAAAATCTTTTGGATATACAAAGAACCTAGTTATTAATTTTGTGGAGCTGGTTCTAGAATTTTAACTACATTTCTTTCTGTAAGTTCACCTTCAACTTTAAGAATATGACTTTCTACTTTAGTAGCATTTTTCATGTTGGTTATAAAGGTTTCAACTCCAGATATAGGGAAAGATATATAGGATGTTTTATAGTGCATAGGTATTATTATGTGAGGATTAATACTTTTTGCAACGTATGAAGCTTCCTTTCCATCTATAGTATAATTTCCTCCAACGGGAATAAGAAGCACATCAATATCTCCTATCTTTTTTATGTCTTCTTCAGATAGAATATGTCCAAGGTCTCCTAAATGACAGACTTTGTATCCATCTATAGTTAATACATAAATAATATTTTCTCCTCTTTTAGCTCCTTTTACATCGTCATGATAAGATGGTATTCCTTCTACAGGTATATCACATTTGTTGAATAAACCTACTTTATCTATAATTTCAGGCTTATTCTTTATGCTATCTAAGTAATCATGATCAAAATGATGATGACTTATGGTTACTAAATCAACTTCATCTTTAAAGGTTTTGTATCCTACAGAATCATCAAAAGGATCTGTTAAAATTCTTCTCCCTTTGGAATCTTTAATTAAAAAGCAGGAATGACCAATCCAAGTTATTTCCATTAAAAACACTTCCTTTACAAAACTTTAGTATTTCCATTATAGGTAATTATATCATATAGTATGGACTTAACTGTATAAAAAATTACACTGATAATTTAATTCTTAAACACATAAAACAAACTAAATCTAAAAATTTTCGTATATGTATATAAAGCGAAAAAATTCAAATAAATATTTCATAAATTTCAAGATATATGTAGAATCATTGCATTATTTATCTACATAAAATAAAATATACATATGAATCTTGATTTTGGAGAGGTGGTATTGTGAACTTAATAAAAAGATTTTTGATATTTTCAGTAATTGTATTTTTTGTTGTAGTGGGTCTATCACCAAGAGCATTAGCCCTTGATTATGAAGAACTGGAAGAAAGAAAGGGGGAGGATATAAATACTAATAAGGTATGGACTATAAAATTTAACAATGAATTAGATCCAGAGTCTATTAACACAGATAATATAGTGGTATTGAATGATAAAAATGAAGAGCAAAAGATCAAGGTAGAATGCAAAGATAGCAAAACTGTATCTGTCTCTCCATTAGAAAGTTATGAAGAAGGAAAAACCTATACTTTAGTTATAAAGGATCAGGTTAAATCTAAAAAGGGAAATAAGATAAAGGCTCCTGTAAAAATGAAATTTACAATTAATACAACTCAAACAGAAAAACCAGAATCACCTAAAGTGCCAGTAGTAGTTTTAGATGCTGGACGTGCTGCGAATGATGAAGCAAATGAAATAGGTCCTTCTGGAGTAAAAGGAAAAGATATAAATCTATATGTAGCATTAAAGGCTGGAGAAATTTTAAAAGCAAATGGAATAAACGTAGTTTATACTAGAACTACAGATAGTGTGCCTTGGAGTGCTAATGAGAGCATAGCAGCTAGAAGTAAAATAGTTAATGATGCTAAAGCAGATATACTTGTAAGCATACATTGCAATGCTATAAGCACTACTGCTACTGGTTCACAAACATATTATTTAAAAGGAGATGCTAATTCTCAAAAACTAGCTTCTTATATTAAGGATGAGCTTTATAATAAAGCAAGCCAAAATGGAGTTATTGAAGAGAGCACTTTAAAAACTTTGAGTAGTGTAAATGCTACAGCTGTATATACTAATTTGGGATATATAACCAATCCTAAAGAAGAGGCGATTTTAAATACTCAAACTTTCAAGGATAACAGCGCAGTAGCTATAGCATCTGCTGTATTGAAATATTTAAGTATTCCTCAAAAGGTTTATATAACAGAGGTACCTGGTAAGACAATTTTATTGTATAAGAATGAAAAATATACATTGCCAACTAGTCTAGATGCTAAAATGAGTGATGGTACAATTTCTAAAGTAACTGTAAAATGGGACAAGACCTCTGTGGATACTTCAAAGGAAGGTACATATTATTACAAAGGAACTGTTTTAAATTACAATAATGAAGTAACTTTCAAGATTATTGTAAATTCTAAAGTGGATCCTGGAACTTCTAATGCTGAAATAAAAACAATAAATGATATTAATGTGAAGATAACTGAAGGGGACAAGTATACATTACCTCAAACAGTTGAAGCCACTACTATATTAGGTGAAACAATCCAAGCAGATGTTATTTGGGACAAAGAAAGCATAGATACAAGCAAGGCAGGAACCATAACACTTATAGGAAGGGTTAAAAACTATAATAAAGAAATAAAACTTACTATAGTAATATCACCTAAGTCTGTAGAAAAGAAGATTAAGGTAGTTTTAGATGCAGGACATGGTGGTCCAGATTCAGGAGCTGTAGGACAAAATAAAACTAAGGAAAAGGATATAACATTAGCAGTAACTTTTAAAATTGGAGATATTCTAAAAAAGAATGGAATAGAAGTTATATATACTAGAACCAATGATACTGACAGCTGGCTTAATGATAAAAATACTGAACTTCAAACTAGAGTTAATATAGCTAACAATGCAAAAGCAGACTATTTTGTTTCTATTCATGTAAATAGTTTTGATAATTCTTCAGTAACTGGTGTAGAAACCTGTTACTTTGGCGGAAGTACTAAGGGTATGGCTTTAGCTAAAAATATACAAAATGAAATCATATCAGAGCTTGGTTTTAAAGACAGGGGAATAAAAGAGAGAAATGGACTTTATGTACTTAAATATACAAATGCTCCTGCAGTTCTTGTGGAGCTAGAGTTTATAAGCAATCCTGAAAAGGAGGCTATGCTAAAAAATCCAGAATATCAACAAAAATATGCAGAAGCTATAGCAAGAGGAATTATGAAAACTATAGGAAAATAGAGGAAAAGGAAGAGAAAAATATTACAAAAAGTAAGTTGTAATATTTTGTCTCTTCCTTTATTATATTAGTAGTATTATATGATTAATTTTTAAAGAGGAGTTATGTATGGAAAATAAAAGTGTATTTCAAGCTAACTTATTTGCATTTATTTTGTTACTATTATATGCAATAGCACCTATGGCTCTTATACCAATATTTAGAAGAATGAATATAAGTTCTGAACTATACATTGTATTACCTCAGATACTTTTGTTGCTGATTCCTACTATAATTTATTTTATAATTACTAAAAAGCCTATTAAGGATACACTAAAGTTAAAAAAAATAGGAATTAAATCTATAGGGATTATTATTGCTGTAGGAATATTCGCACAACCCATAGCTATGTTTTTATCTTTCATAACTCAATTTGTTTTTCCAAATCGAATAAGTCAAGTTGTTTCAAGTTTAGACGATATTCCACTTATAGTGAGATTGTGTATAATAGCTTTAATACCTGCTATTTGTGAAGAGATTACTATGAGGGGGGTGGTTTTAGCTGGATATGAAAATATTAATATAAGAAAAGCTGCTTTAATGACAGGAACTTTCTTTGGAATATTGCATTTAGATGGAAATCAATTATTATATGCCTTTGTTTTGGGAATAATATTTGCATATTTAGTTAGGATAACGGGTTCTATATATTCATCTATGATATGTCATTTTACAATCAATGGAACTCAGGTGCTTTTATCAGAACTTGCAACTAAGATGATGCGTTTAGGCGGTGAGTCTGTAGAACTAGCGCAAAATACAGGAATATCCTCTATGTCAAAAGCTCAACTGATTAATACATTTTTTTCAATGCTAATTTTAGGCATAATATGTTTAGGAATCATAATAATATTAATAGGAAAATTAACTAAGATATATGGAAAAGATGGTCTTGAGGAAAGAGAAACATCTGTAAAGGTTATGAATTGGCCTGTGTATGGGGCTTTAATAGTATATGCTGTTGTAATATTAGTGGAATTAGTAGGTACATAAAGCATGAATAGTAATAGGGGGAATAAAGGGGTATTTCTGGTTATGAAGTAACATAAGGGGGATTTGATAATGAAACAGGACATTAGTACCATGAATGATGAAGAATTGAAAAAATTTATAATTAAAGAGAAAGAAGGTATTTATGACTTATTAAAAGAATATGATTCTATGGTGAATGAACTAATAAAGAAAAGTTTAGATATTGAAAATACAAGAAAAAGTGCCTATGCTATTGTGAAAATTCATAATTATGTTAGATGGGTAAACGAACAGATGAAGATGAATGACAATGCATCAAGATGTACAAAAGTAATCCCAAGAAGAGGCGAAATATGGACTTGTGAGCTTGGGCAAAACATTGGTTCAGAGGAAAATAAAATTAGACCAGTTATAATAATTCAAAATGATACAGGAAACAAGAATGCTCCAACTACTATAATTGCACCCATATCTAATAGACCTAAGAAGATTGCTGTACATATAGAGCTTAGAGAAAGTGACTATGTTCTTGAAGATGGTGAAAAAAATCATATTACAGGTACAGTTCTTGCTGAGCAGATAAAAGTGGTATCAAAAGCAAGACTTGGAAGACATATTGCAACCTTACAAAAAGATTTTATGGATATTTTGGATGGAAAGCTTAGAATTTCCTTAGATTTGTAATTAATTTTGAAATTTTGAATATAATAGTAATAGATAATAAAAAAGTTAAATGAAAAATAAAGAAAATATTAAAAAACCTATTGCCTAAGTTGTGCATTAATGATAGAATTAAAATCGTGAGAGATTGTAATACATACCTAATAAAGATTAGGAGACTATATTTCATATCACTCTTAAAAAGTAACATACCTAGCAGAGGCTAGGAGACTATATAACATATAAAGAAAAAAGATTGCTTTAATCAATCTTTTTTTCTTATATATTTTATTTATATGAATAAAGTATAAGCAGGAATTGACAATACTGTATCCTTATAATATAATATGACTAAAAATGATAATGAAGATTGAAAAATACTATGAACAGGAAAAGTACTTAAGCTGTATGCTAAAAGAGAGTGGGGGATGGTGGAAACCCCATAGCTAAGGCTTAAAGAAAATCACCTGGGAGTAAAGAACTGAAAAGGATTGATCCTAGTAAGTTTATTCGTCATTTCGCGTTAAGAAATAGAGTATGATAGTACTTGAACTGACTTCACATAGGTGGTTTATGCGTAGCTGCGTCCTTATGGGCGGAGCTCTTTTTGTTATAATATAGAGATATTGGAAAGTAAAGCTTTAGGTCAGAAGTATAGCTTAAGTCAGGCACTAAAAGTTTATTAAAATTTTAAATTAAAGGTTATGATAGGACTAAGTTTATGAAATAGGTTTTTGGTAATAATTTTAATAATAGTTACACTTTTAGAGAGAGGAGATAGAGAGATGTACAAAAAGGTTGAAACTTCTACAAACTTTGTTGAGATGGAAAGAAATATAGCAAAGCTTTGGAAGGAGAATAATATAATTCAGAAAAGTTTTGATAGAAATCAAGATGGTGAATATTTCACCTTTTATGATGGTCCTCCAACAGCTAACGGTAAACCACATGTAGGACACGTTTTGACAAGAGTTATAAAGGATTTAATTCCAAGATATAAAGTTATGAAGGGATATAAGGTTTTAAGAAAGGCTGGTTGGGACACTCATGGACTTCCAGTAGAACTTGAAGTAGAAAAGAAACTTGGAATTTCAGGTAAACCTCAAATAGAGGAATATGGAGTAGAAAAGTTTGTTAAGGAATGTAAGGAAAGCGTATTTAAATACACAAGTCTTTGGAAGGATATGTCCGAAAAACTAGCTTTCTGGGTTGATATGGATAATCCTTATGTAACTTATCACAATGATTATATAGAATCTGTATGGTGGGCATTAAAGCAAATGTGGGAAAAAGGCTTACTATATAAAGGACATAGAATAACCCCATACTGTCCAAGATGCGGAACAGCACTATCTTCTCACGAGGTTGCTCAAGGATATAAAGATGTTAAGGAAGCTACTGTTTTTGCTAAATTCAAAGTAAAAGGAGAAGAAAATAAGTATATACTCGCTTGGACAACAACTCCTTGGACATTACCAAGTAATGTAGCTTTGACAATAAATAAGAACTTTGATTATGTAGAAGTATTAAATAACGGAGAATATTTAATACTTGCAAAAGAACTTGCTCCAAAGGTTTTAGTTGGAGAATATGAAATAGTTAGAGAGTTTAAAGGAGAAGAATTATTAGGAACAGAATATGAACAGCTTCTTAAGTTCGTTACACCAGAGAAAAAGGCATTTTATGTAGTACATGGAGACTACGTAACTCTAACAGATGGTACAGGAGTTGTACATACAGCACCAGCTTATGGTGAGGATGACAACATAACAGGAAAGAAATATGATCTTCCTCTTATAAATCTAGTTGATGCAGAAGGTAAATTTGTAGATGCAGTTGAGCCTTGGAAGGGAATGTTTGTTAAAAAAGCAGATCCTAAGATAATAGAATATCTAAAAGAACATGGAATGCTTTATAAATCAGAGAAATTTACTCACTCATATCCACACTGCTGGAGATGTGATACACCACTTCTTTACTATCCAAAGGATAGCTGGTTTATAAAAATGACATCTCTTAGGGATCAGCTTTTAGAAAACAACAATAAGATAAATTGGTATCCAGATAACATTAGAACAGGAAGATTTGGTAAGTTCCTTGAAAATGTTATAGACTGGGGTATTTCAAGAGATAGATATTGGGGAACTCCACTTCCAATTTGGGAATGTGAATGTGGTCATAGAGAGTGTATAGGAAGCATTGAAGAACTTAGAGAGAAAGGAATAAATGTTCCAGAGGATATAGAACTTCATAAGCCATATATAGATAAGGTTAAACTTACTTGTCCTCATTGCGGTAAACAGATGACAAGAACTCATGAGGTTATAGACTGTTGGTTTGACTCTGGTTCAATGCCATTTGCACAGCATCATTATCCTTTTGAAAATAAGGAAGTATTTGAAAAGACTTTCCCAGCACAGTTTATATCAGAGGCTGTGGACCAAACAAGAGGATGGTTCTATTCACAACTTGCAATATCTACAGCATTGTTTGGTAAAAGTGACTTTGAAAACTGTATAGTTTTAGGCCACGTTTTAGATAAGCATGGACTTAAGATGTCAAAGTCAAAGGGAAATGTAGTAGATCCATTTGAAGTTTTAGATAATGAAGGAGCAGATGCAACAAGATGGCATTTCTATACAGCTAGTGCGCCATGGCTTCCAACAAGATTTTCAGAGGAAGATGTAAGAGAGACACAAAGAAAGTTTTTAAGTACATTATGGAACGTATATTCTTTCTATGTACTATATGCTGAGCTTGATAAGTTTAATCCACTAGATTATAAGGATTTTGTATCAGAAAATGTAATGGATAAGTGGATAATATCTAAGCTAAATACATTGATTAAAAATGTAGAAGAAAATTTAGATGGATATAAAATAGTTGAAGCAGCATCAGAGCTTGAAGACTTTGTTGATGAACTTTCAAACTGGTATGTAAGACGTAACAGAGCAAGATTCTGGACTACAGAGCTTACAGATGATAAGATAGGAGCTTATACAACACTTTATAGAGTTCTTGTAACTCTTGTTCAAGTTGCAGCACCATTTGTACCATTTATGACAGAGGAAATATATCAAAACTTAGTAGTTAATTTAGATAGTAATGCAGTTGAAAGTGTTCACCTTCTAAATTGGCCAAAATATGATTTGAGCCTTGTAGATAGTAAGCTTGAAGAAGAAATGGATTTAGCTTATAAGGTAGTAAAGCTTGGACGTAGTGCTAGAAACTCAGCTAATATAAAGAACAGACAGCCTCTTGCAGAAATGCTTGTTAGTGTAATGTCTCTTCCAGAGTACTATGGAGATATAATAAAAGAAGAGCTTAACATTAAAAATGTTAAATTCGGTGCAGATCTTTCACAATATGTTAATTTTGAAATTAAACCTAATTTACCAGTACTAGGTAAGACTTATGGAAGATATATTCCTGCTATAAGAAAGGCAATAGCTGAACAAAACCAAGTGGAACTTGCTCAAGCTATAAATAATGGTAAGTCTGTATTTATAAATGTAGAAGGTTTAGAGGACCAAATAGAACTTACTTCTGAAAATCTGCTTGTAACAATGCATGGACTTGAAGGATTTGCTTTTGCAGGAGAAGGAGAGGTAGGAGTTATTCTTGACACTACTATTACAGAAGAGCTTAGAGAAGAAGGCTTTGTTCGTGAAATCTTAAGCAAGGTTCAAAACCTAAGAAAAGAAAGCGGTTTTGAAGTTGCAGATAGAATAAAACTCTATGTTGCAGGAAACAAGATGCTTGAAGAAGTAACTAAAAAGTTTGAAGATCATATAAAGAATGAGACTCTCGCTACAGCAATACTTTACAATGAAGATAGAGAATATAATGACTTCAAGATTAATGGAGAAGATTTAAAAATAGCTGTAGAAAAAGAAGAATAATATATGGATATTCAATTTCTAAAGAATTTTTATGATGTTGCAACTTTAAAAAGTATATCCAAGGTAGCGGGACTTTCTCATATATCTCAGTCAGCTCTTAGCCAACGTATTTCAAAACTTGAGCAAGAGCTGGGAATACCTCTTCTTGAGAGGAGTAACAAAGGGGCTACTCTTACAGAAGAAGGAGAAATGATACTCAGGCATGTGAAAACTATGATTAGAGCATATGATAGAATATTAGAGGATATTTCTAACATAAAGGAGCATAGAAGTACTTTTGTAGTTTCATCATCTTCTTCTGAAATTGACTCTATTATTCTAGAAGTTCTGCTTGCTATAAAGGATATAAATCCTCAATGGTTTTTTAAGCTTAATAATATGCCCCAAGACAATATTCAGGTAGAACTAGATAAAAATCTATCAGATGTGGCTGTAACTTACGAGAGCATAGAAACAGATAACATAACTAGCTTTAAAGTAGGTACCGGTGAATTAATATTTGTAGCTAATCCTAGCATAGATATTGGGGATAAGATCTCTGCCAAGGAGCTCTCAAAGTATTTCTTTGTATTATTAGGTGATGGACCAGATATATATTCAGCACTCAATTACGGCCTTAAATCTAAAGGGGTTAATATAGAGGAGTTGCAGCTTGTATTCACTGCTAATTCTATATGCATAGCTAAGGAGTCTGTGGAAAAGACTGATGATATAAGTCTCCTTCCTAAAAATTCTGTTAAAGAAGAAATTGAGAAGGGCATAATAAAGACTTTTGAGGTGGAAGATCTATCTTTTAAATATGATATATTCTTTTCTTATAATAAGAATAGTTATAGCAAATATAAGAAATTGATAGATATATTTAAAAGAGAAACTAAGAAAATATTAAGTAAATTTTAATGATTAAAAAGGGCAGTGCAAAACAATGCACTGTCCTTTTAGTATGATCTTAAGAGAAGTTTTTCTGCAACTTCTTTTAATACTGTTTTGTAGGGGTTTTCTGGAAGATTATCGATTAATTTAAAAGCTTTCTTTGTATATTTATTTGCAAGCTCTTTTGCATCTTTAATACCTTCATATTTATTTACTAAAGATATAATATTCTTTACATCTTCATCTGAAAAGCTTTCTTTTTCTAAATAATGTTTGAAAGCATTTCTATTCTTCTTTGCAGCATATATAAATGGAAGTGTGAATATTCCTTGCTTTAAGTCGCTTGCTGCAGGCTTTTTTATAGAATCATCAGTACCTACATAATCTAAAACATCATCTATAATTTGAAAAGCCATTCCAATATTATGACCTATTTTCCAAAATTGTTTTGAAAGAGCATCGCTGCATCCGCTTTCAGCAGCACCTGTGTATAGAGAAAGGGAAAATAGTTCAGCTGTTTTGCCAGAAATTCTATTTAGGTAGTCTTTTACAGATAACTTTGTATCGAACATTGAATTCAATTGGTTTATTTCTCCTAAGCAAATTCTAGACATGGAGTTGCTGTCTATTTTTATACTTTGAAGACTTGAAGAAGAAGCTAAAATTTTAAAGCATACACAAAAAAGAAAATCTCCAATATATACCGCATAATCTTTACCATATTTTGATTGAATAGTTTCCTTGCCTCGCCTTGTTTTAGAATCATCTATAACATCATCATGAACTAAGGTTGCCATATGAAGCATTTCGATTACAGAGGCTAAAATTTTAGTCTTTTCTTTATCATAATTTCCAAAGTGAGAGGATATTATAACAAATGCAGGTCTAAGCATCTTTCCACCAGAATGAATTAGCTCTTTAATGGAATTTTCTATTTTTTTATCTTTGCATTTTACGCTCTTTTCCATGAAAGAAATAACATTATTTAATTCATCTTTTATATCTTTATAATTGTCCCATATTTTATCCATATCATCATCCTCTACATTACTTTTTTATAAGTAATCATAAGGTAGAGTGAAGTTCACTCTACCTATATTAAAGCAAATTATTATTAGCATATTAATTTAAAATCATTCTATTTTATCTAAATTCTTAAAGAGATGTTTTTTGATTATAAACAGGAACTCTCTTTCCAAACCACCAATTACTTAATGTTTTACTTATCCATGGTATTACCCAGTAATCTAATCCAAAGGTTCTACCTGCTCCACCCATTAGAGCTATAGCACCAAAGAAATACCATAGTATATCCCATCCAGCCATTGCTGAAAGAATAAAGTTAGTAACCATAAATGCTGATGCGGCACTTGCTAAGAATGTAAATAAACCTGCAAGTAAAGCAAGACCTATACCTATTTCAATGCAAACAACCATTCTTTGGAACCAAACAGCGATTTCAGGGCTTGGTATCATAATCTTCATTATTGTACTGTAAAAACTTGGCATATGGCTTAATATTGGTGTAGCAGTCTCGCTAGCAGTGGATGCAGCTTCTGATGCTCCAGAGTTAGCGGCAGTTTGAAGCCATTCAAAAGGCATTTTAATATTTCCGGCCTTAATCCAACTATCAGAAGCAGGACCATTTAATAAAGCTTTAAATCCTTTATCAGCCCAAGTACTTTCTCCAACAAATTTCTCTAAACCTTCTAAAAGCCAAATAACTCCCATAAACAATCTTAATGGAACAAGCCATAATCTATTTCCTTTAGAGGATAAGTGACCTCTCATTATATTTCTTTTATCTTCTATTGAGAAGAATTCATGAATTAGATAATGATAACAAGCATTAATTCCGTTTACTCCCCAAAGATAGTGGAGGTTAACTAAGTGCTTCATAAGCATAGCAAAGAATCCAGATAATTTTATTCCAGAAAGATTGGCTACGCAATATTTTCCTCCAATTGAAACCATAAAGCCATGATAGTTTGATTTAAATTTAGTCATTTTTGTGTTTTCTATAGAGGCAATTATATTTTTTACTATTGTATCTCCAGTTTGAAGAGCTGCTTCAACTATTTGAGGGGTTCCACGTCCTGGTTCTTCCTCATAATAAGCTATGTCACCAACTACAAATACATCTTTTTTGCCAGATGCTTGCATAAACTCATTTGCAATAAGTCTTCCAGCTCTTCCGCTTTGTAATCCATATTCGCTAGATTCTTGATTAGCTTGTATACCACAAGTCCAGATAAGTGTTTGAGTTGGAATTTCTTTTCCGTCCTTCAACTTTATGCTGTTTTTATTAACTTCTACAATAGGAGAATCTTTTAATATCTCCATACCGTGCTTTTTCATATATTTTTCTGCTTTATCGGCCTGACCTCTATCAAGCATATTTAAGATAGTAGACATTGCTTCTACTACTAATAATTTTACCTCTTTTTCATCTACATTATACTCTCTAGCTAGTTTGCTTTTCCATTCAAGAAGTTCTCCAGCCATTTCAATTCCAGTAAATCCAGAACCGGCCACTACAAAAGTAAGCATTTCTTTTCTCTTCTTTTCATTTCTTTCTTTTGATGCTAAAGAGAACATAGTTTGAATGTGCTCTCTTATCCTTATTGCATCTTCAAAAGACCAAAGAGTAAATCCGTTCTCTTTTACTCCTGGAACGCCGAAGAAAGCAGGTTCGGAACCTGTACCTATAACTAAATAGTCATACTCGTATTTGCCGTAGGAAGTGGTTACTACCTTTTTATCTGTGTCTACTTTCTCAATATAGTCTGTAACCACATTAACTTTAGTTCTGCCAAATATTTTGCTTAACTCAATTTGAACAGATTCAGGATGAACTCTTCCACCAGCTACTTCATGAAGCTCTGTCATTAAAGTATGGAAAGGGTTTTTGTCGATTAGTGTAATTTCTATAGAATCATTTTTTTTGTATTTTTTTGCAAGCTTTTTAGCTACATGAACTCCACCATAGCCGGCACCCAAGATTAATATCTTTGTGTTTGCTGACATTTAAAATCACCTCTTATCATATAAATAAACATTAATAAAATAATATTAATAAAAAATAAACATTAATAAAATAATAATAACGAAATAAAAACTGAAATAAATTTGTTGTCTGAATAGAATTTTATATTTAAATTAGCTGTATGTCCATATGTATAATAAGGAAAGCTTATATATAAAAAATATATCTAAACCCTTGTATCCATTGAAAATACTAAGGTAGTACAAAAAAAATATTGAATTTGATATAAGGAAATCTAATATAGCATTAAAAATTCAAATGTCTAAATGTAAAGGAAGTATAGTATAATTGAATTGCAAAAAAAGTTGACTTAAATTAAAATAAGCTTAAAAATTTTGTTTGATATTTCACAAACTAAATTAATCAATAGGAGGATTAATAAATGAAGAAAAAGTGGTTATCTGTAATACTTGCTACTACTGTTATAAGTGCGGGATTACTTGCTGGATGTGGTTCTAAACAAGAATCTGGTGAAACAAATACTCAAAATCAAACTCAAACTGAGGATACTGCAAAGACTGAATCAGCTTTAAAAGATGGAACATATAAGGCAGAAGCTAAAGATTTTGATGATAAGGGTTGGAAACCATTTGTTGAAGTAGAAATTAAGGATGGAAAAATTGTTGCAGTTAACTTTGATTACACAAATAAAGATGGAAAGTTCAAGTCAGAAGATGCTGAATACAACAAGAAGATGGAAGAAAAAGTAAAAACAGGTCCAGCTAAATACACTAAAGAATTAGAAGATTCATTAGTTGAAAAACAAGATCCAGAAGCTGTGGATACTGTAGCAGGTGCAACTCATTCTGTAGAGAACTTTAAGAAACTTGCTGGAAAAGCACTTGAAAATGCAAAAAATGGAGATACATCAGTAGCAACTATTGATATGGCAGAATAGTTACTAGACAATTAATTTAAATTTGATATAATTAATTAGAATTTGACCTTAGGCTTGATATACAAAGTCTAAGGTTTTTTTCCTTAATTCACATGAAGGAGGACTTTTTTAATGAATAATATAAAAAAGGTACTGCTAGTATTGACCATATTTATATCCAGCATAAGTATGGTTGCTTGTACAAAAAATAATTCAAGTGAGCCTATAAGCAGAACTAATTTTTTTATGGGTACAGTAGTTAAAATCTCTCTATATGATAAAAAAGATCAAAATATAATTTCTAAAGGGTTTGATAGAATTAGGCAAATCGAAAGTGAAGTAAGTATAAATAAACAAGGAACGGAATTAGATAAGGTGAATGAGGCTGCTGGAAAGAAGCCAGTAAAGGTCAAGGATGATACATTCGCCATAACTAAAAAGGGATTAGAATATTCTGAGTTGACAAAAGGAAGCTTCGACATAACAGTAGGTCCTATAGTAAAGCTTTGGAGTATAGGGCTTCCAGAGGCTAAGGTTCCAACTAAATCAGAAGTAGATGAAAAAATTAAACTTGTAGGATATAAAGATTTACAATTAAACGAGAAAGATAAGACTATATTTTTAAAGAAAAAGGAAATGATTATTGACCTTGGTGCTATAGCAAAGGGATATGCAGCAGATGCTGTTGCAGAAGTTTTAAAAAACGAAGGTGTAAAAAGTGCAATTATAGATTTGGGAGGAAACGTATTTGCTCTAGGCACAAAGCCGGATGGAGAGCTGTGGAAAATAGGAATTCAAAATCCATTTCAGTCAAGAGGAGAAATTGTCGGAACAATATATGTAGAAAATAAATCCGTAGTTACATCAGGTATATATGAAAGATTCATAGAAAAAGACGGTAAAAAGTATCATCATATTTTGAATCCTTTTACTGGATATCCTTATGATAATGAAATAGCAGGAGTAACTATAATAAGTGATAAATCTATAGATGGGGATGCTCTTTCAACTTCTGTATTTTCAAAGGGCTTAAAAGGCGGAATAGATTTTATTGAAAACATTAAAAATGTGGATGCCATATTTATTACTAAAGATAAAAAGGTTTATGTAACTGAAGGAATAAAAGATAATTTTAAAATTACTAATGATGAGTTTACTCTTGTGAATTAGAGGGTGATAAAATTGATGTTACGTGCTTTTTTTCAATATGTTGAAATACGAACTAAGGTTGCAAGTGTGATACCATTTACCCTTGGAACCCTTTATACTTTGTATAGGTATGAGAGCTTTAGTTTAAAAAATTTCATAATTATGTTTATATCATTAATAACCTTTGATATGGCAACAACAGCAATCAATAATTATTGTGATTATAGAAAGGCACATGCTAATGGAGGGTATAATTACGAAGTAAAAAATGCTATTGAAAAGTATAATATAAAAAAATCTACAGCTCTAGCTATAATATTTATCTTACTTACCATTGCCACAATATTTGGTGTATTTCTTGCGCTAAATACAAATTTGGTTGTACTTTTTGTAGGAGCAATATGCTTTATAGCAGGAATTCTTTATACATTTGGGCCTATTCCAATTTCCCGTATGCCTTTAGGAGAGATTTTTTCGGGTATATTTATGGGATTCATAATTACATTTTTATCAATATATATACATGTATATGATGCAGGAATACTTTCATTAACATATAATAATGATATTTTAGGCATCACTATGAATATAAGAGAAATATTATATATGTTCTTAATAAGCATACCTCTTATAAATGGAATTGCTAACATCATGCTTGCAAATAATATTTGTGATGTAGAAGAAGATATAAAAAACAAAAGATTTACTTTGCCATATTATATAGGTGAAAAAACTGCACTAAAAGTATTTGAAATTTTGTATTATATAGGATATGTAGATATAATATTATTAATATTATTAAAGATACTTCCCTTTAAGCTATTTTTAATGCTCATTACTTTAATTCCAGTGAGAAAGAATATAAAAGTATTTCAAAACAAACCTAGCAAGTCAGAAACATTTGTTATATCAGTAAAAAATTTTGTGCTAATGAATGTATGCTATATAATATTATTAGGTATATCTATATTTATGAAATAATGCTTTATAGAAAATCAATAAAGCTCCAAGTATTGCAACTAGGAGCTTTATCTCGATAATTCGTTCCAGTTTTCTATAAGTTCATATAGTTCTGTAAGAATTGATGGTTTATCTTTACAAGATAGACCTCCTTTTAGTCTAGCTATGTTTATTCCTATGTTATATATTTCATCTCTTTCTACGCTAAATTGAATTCTAGGAATGATTTTATTCCACGCTTTTTCAATATTATATATGTCACTTTCAACTTTTATCCAATTTTCAGATTGAACATCTTCTATAGCAGCATTTACGAAACCTATTACGTCCTCAGAAGGGTTGAAAGGTTGTTTTAAATAGTTTCCGCTTAGCATAATAGCTATAAATATAGCTAAAGCAGCTACAGGTATCATATAGCCTAAGAATTTTTTCATATCTATATTTTCCTCCTTTTTACTGGATATGGTCCTTGTAAAGGTCGATATAAATTGAATCTGGTGGGTTATAGGTTGCTATAAAAACATCAGATATATGTTTTACGTTATGGGCTTTTAATTGAAGATCTAACCATTTCATATCCTTGTTAACCTTTTTTAGGTTTTCTTCAATAACAATACCATCATATATTAATTCTGAACTTAAATAAGAAGGAGGAACGGTTAAGTTTAAATCCTTTGGAGTTACAGGCTCATACTCTGGTTTTTTCAATACAGATAGTTGACCATCTTTTTCTAATATTGCAAAAGCTACTTGATTTAAATCAAAAACTCCTTTATCTCTTAATTGTTCAAGAAGATCGCTTAACCTATATCTCAATTTTTTCATGGAGGATTCTAATATTTTTCCATTCATAATTATTATTGTAGGTTTATCATCCAAATAATCTGAAGCCCTTTTGGACTTTAGAGCAATAAATTGCAATATAAGAGATAAAACAGTCCAAGTAAGCAGACCAACCCAATGGCACCAGACTGTGCTCGTTAAGTCTGTGGTTAAAGTAGAGGCTGTAGAACCTATGGTTATTCCGAGTATATAGTCAAAGAAAGTAAGCTGACTGATTTGCTGTTTACCTAGAATGCGGGCAAAAATCAATAAACTAAAAAAGCCTATTATTCCTCTAACAAGAACTATAAGAGCTTCATTCATAGATCTCACCTCATTTAAGGTTATACTTTATTAAGAATAGTATAAGGAAAAAAATAAATTTAATTCTTTTTTAATATAAACTTAATGAAAGAAGTTGTATATGCATATAATACTGCATATACTATTTTTAATATAGGATTAATAAGGAAGAAATAATCAGAAGTTTCGCAGATTAAAAAATAAATAGGGCGTAGCCCCTTGATATGTAATGGTTTAGATGAATAATAATTGAAATATATAAATTCCGATTTTTACTGGAAAAAATTTAGGGTTTAAAAATGAAA
>NZ_PVXN01000036.1 GCF_002995795.1 Clostridium thermopalmarium DSM 5974 | reverse complement strand
CTTGACAAACCCATGTACGCCATCTCCTGTTATTATTAAGATGGGCTTAAGGCTGATTTTGACTATTGTCAGTCCTATTCTACATGATTTTTTCACAGGGGTGTTGCATTTAATATTGCAATTTAAGGGATTATAAAAAATCTTTAAACTTCTTGACTTTTTTTCTTAAAGTGTTATAATTAATTGTTGTTAGCACTTTGAATATATATTGCCCAATCGCCAAGCGGTAAGGCACTTGACTCTGACTCAAGCATTCGAGGGTTCGAATCCTTCTTGGGCAGCCAAATAAAAAACTATGCACTTTGTGCATAGTTTTTTATTTTTAATCGCTAATCTACAATACTTATGATTTTTAAAAACTAGTAACTAGCGATTAAAAATTCGCTTTAAATCTAGAACTTTATATCCTTTAAAAGGTCAGCAAATATATAGTTTCCTTCATCCTTATCATTATACTTTTCTATTTCCTCTGCTGTTTTATTTTCAGCTTCCTTAATGCTAAGAGCCATTTTCTTTTCTTCTGGATTAATTTCTAGTATTTTAACCTTTACTTTATCTCCAATTTTTAATACTTGAGATGGTTTTGCTATATTCTCATCAGTAATCTCAGTGACATGAACTAACCCCTCTATCCCCGGTTCTATTTCTACAAAAGCACCAAAATCTAGTAACCTTACTACTGTTCCTTCTAAAATATCATTTACTTTATACTTAAATGCTGCATTATTCCAAGGATCTCCTTCTACGTCCTTTAATCCAAGGGATATTCTTCCCTTTTCCTTATCAAAATCTATTACATATACTTCTACCTTATCTCCTTCTTTAACAACTTCTGAAGGATGATTTACTCTTTTCCAAGACAAATCAGAATTGTGAATTAAGCCATCTACTCCTCCTAAATTAACAAAAGCACCAAATTTTGCAAGTCTTGATACAATTCCAGTTCTTTTTTCTCCTTTTTTAAGAGAATTCCAAAGAGTTTCCTTTTTCTCTTCTGCTTCTTTCCTTTCAACTTCTTTTCTTGATAACACAACTCTTCTCTTTTTTTCATCAAATTCTATTACTTTAACAACTAGATTCTTGCCTACAAATTGATTTAAGTCCTTTACAAAAGAGTTTGAAGCATGAGAAGCTGGTATAAAACATCTTACTTCATTTACGTAAGCCACTAATCCACCTTTAACAACTTCACTCACTTTTGCTTCTATAGTATTCCCTGTTTTATAACTTTCCTCTAAACTTTGCCATACTTTTAATTCGTCTGCTTTCTTTTTAGATAAGACTACATTGCCATCCTCATCTCTTACTTTAACAACATATACATCTATTTTATCCCCTGGTTTTAATATATCCTTGGGATTTATATCTTCATTTGAAAGTTCATCTTTCTTTATAATTCCATCACTTATATATCCTATATTTACTAAAACTTCACTATCAGATACAGAAATAACCTCTCCCTTTAAAACATCACCACTATAAATTGGTTTCATAGAATATTCTATTTCTGACATCATATCTTTCATAGACATTTCTTCTAGATTTTCACTACTCATGTCTTATCTCTCCTCGCTTTATCAAATATAATATTAAAAATATTCACTCTATTATAGTATAACAAAATTTTAATAAATGATAAACACGAAGATAGACTTCTTCCTTGTAAAATATGCTCTTGACAGTATTTTTTATTTAGCCTATAATAAAAAACTAAAAGGCTATAAATATTATTAAATATTATATTGCTATGATAAGGAGTAGTAGTATTTGATTCAATTTTAGAGAGCTGTCGGTTGGTGCAAGACAGTATTGATAAAATATGAACTTGCCTTGGAGCTTGTCTGCAAAAACAGACACGGATTAAACCGTTATTTTTTAGAGTGAAGCTTTATGCTTAATTAGAGTGGTACCGCGGAATTACAACTTTCGTCTCTTAATTTAGAGATGAAAGTTTTTATTTTTATTACTTAATTTCACTTAAGATTGAGGAGGTTACTTTAAATGGCTAACTACGGAACATCTGTAGATAAAAAGTGGCAAACTAAATGGGAAGAATCTGGTCTTCATAATTTTGATGAAAATGCACCAGGTGAAAAATTATATGTACTTGAAATGTTTTCATATCCTTCAGGAGCAAAGTTACATGCAGGACACTGGTTTAACTATGGTCCTACAGATTCCTGGGCTAGATTTAAAAAGATGCAGGGATATAATGTATTCCAACCTATGGGATTTGATGCCTTTGGCCTTCCTGCTGAAAACTATGCAATAAAAACTGGAATACATCCAAAAGACTCTACAATGCAAAACATAACTAATATGGAAGAACAATTAAGAGCTATGGGTGCTATGTTTAACTGGGATCATGAGGTTATAACTTGCCTTCCAGAATATTACAAATGGACTCAATGGGTATTTCTAAAATTATTTGAAAAAGGTCTCGCATATAGAAAAAATGCTCCAGTAAACTGGTGCCCTAGCTGTAATACAGTTCTTGCAAATGAGCAAGTTATAGAAGGACATTGCGAAAGATGTGATTCTGAGGTTGAAAAAAAAGACTTAACTCAATGGTTCCTAAAAATAACACATTATGCCGATGAACTTTTAGAAAAGCTTGATGAATTAGACTGGCCAGAAAAGACCAAAGCAATGCAAAAACACTGGATTGGAAAATCAAAAGGAGCACAGGTTACATTCAAAGTTGAAAATTCTGATTTGACTTTTGACGTGTTTACTACAAGAGTTGATACTCTAAACGGGGTAACTTATGTTGTATTAGCTCCTGAAACTCCTTTAGTTGATAAGATTACATTACCTGAATATAAAGATGCTGTGGAAGAATACAAAATTCAAGCACAAAAACAATCAGATATTGAAAGACAGTCTACTTCAAGAGAAAAAACAGGGGTGTTTACTGGTTCTTATGCTATAAACCCTATTAACGGAAAAAGAGTACCTATATGGGTTGGAGACTACGTATTAGCTACATATGGTACTGGATGCGTAATGGCTGTTCCTGCTCACGATGAACGTGACTTTGCTTTTGCTACAAAATATAATCTTCCAATAATTAGGGTTGTTGATGGAGGAGACTCTCTTCCTTATACTGGATATGGTCCTTTAGTTAACAGCGGAGAATTTGACGGCCTAAGCGGAGATAAAGCTAAAGAAGCTATAGTAAATAAACTTAAAGAACAAGGTCTTGGGGACTGGAAAATTAACTACAGGCTTCGTGATTGGCTTGTTTCAAGACAAAGATACTGGGGAGCACCTATTCCTGTAGTTTATTGCGATAAATGCGGAATAGTACCTGTACCTGAAGATCAGCTTCCTGTTGAACTTCCTTATGATATCGAATTTACTCCAGATGGAAAATCTCCGCTATCTAAAAGCGAAAGCTTTTTAAATACAACTTGTCCTAAGTGTGGAGGTCACGCAACTCGTGAATCTGACACTTTAGATACTTTTGTATGTTCTTCTTTCTATTATCTAAGATATGTAGATAATAAAAATAAAGAGAAATGCTTTGATTCTGATAAAGTTAATGCAATGCTGCCTGTAGACAAATATGTAGGCGGACCTGAGCATGCTACAATGCATCTATTATATGCTAGATTCATTACAAAAGCCTTAAGAGATATGGGATATTTAAACTTTGATGAACCTTTTAAATCTCTTACTCACCAAGGGTTAATACTTGGACCAGATGGTCAAAAAATGAGTAAATCAAAAGGAAATACCATCTCTCCAGATGATTACATCAAAGAGTTTGGTGCAGATGTATTTAGAATGTATCTAATGTTCGGATTTGCATATTCTGAAGGTGGAGCTTGGTCCGATGAAGGAATAAAATCTATAGGTAGATTTGTGGATAGAGTTGAGAGACTTCTAGAACAATGTAGAAATGAAATAAATAGCTCTAAAAATACAAATACATCAATGAATAAGGCTGAAAAAGAGCTTAACTATGCAAGACACTATGCTATAAAGCATGTTACTGAAGATACAGAAAAATTCCAGTTCAACACTTCTATTGCTAGAATAATGGAGTTTACAAATGCTTTATCTAAATATTTAAATGAAGAAAACAAAAATGTTAAGTTCTTAGAAGAAACAGTTATAGATTATATTAAGCTTTTAGCTCCTTTTGCTCCTCACTTTGCAGAAGAACAATGGGAACTACTTCAAAAGGACTTTTCAATATTTAATGAATCTTGGCCAAAGTTTGACCCTAGTGCATTAGTTAAAGATGAAGTTGAAATAGCTATTCAAGTAAGCGGAAAGATAAGAGCTAGAATGAATATACCTACTACTCTTACTGAAGACGAAATTAAAGAAGCTGCCCTTAACAATGAAACTATACAACAATTCATTAATGGTAAAACTATTATGAAAGTTATTGTTGTTAAAGGAAGATTGGTTAACATAGTGGCAAAATAAAAATTTTATGTCTAGCTTAAGATAATAAAAGAGAAATGCCTTAACAGCATTTCTCTTTTATTTATTATACATTTTAATACTTTTTTCTGTAGCTTGAAGTAATTTATTAAGTTCCCCAACTTCTCCTTCTGAAATGAGCTTATTCAATTGATTTCTATAGTTATCTGCTTCTATATTTCTTCCTATAGATATAAGAGTTAGTATATTTCCCATTATATCTGAGACTAGACTGGATTTTACCTCGAACAGCTTTTGAGCATCCATTATTTCATCCTTTATCTCAAGCATCTCTTGATCTAAATTAAAAGCTGCATCAGCTGCATTTTTTAACTTTTGTTTTATCTCATTTGGAATTTGATGCTTATATTTATAGTTTAGTGAATGTTCTACTGTTGCCCAAAAGTTCATGGCCAAGGTTCTTATCTGGAATTCAGCCAATATTTCCTTGACTCCATCTGCCATATTTACAGGATATTTTACAATTATATGATAACTTCTGTATCCACTTGGTTTTACATCAGTTATATAGTCTTTTTCATACATAATCTGCATATCTTTTCTTTTTCTGATTAAATCTACAACTCTATATATATCGTCAACAAATTGGCACATTATCCTAATACCAGCTATGTCTTCCATCTCATATTCTATTCTCTCTAATGGCATATTAAACTTATCTGCCTTTTCTAATATAGAAGAAAGTTCTTTTACCCTTCCTGTTACAAATTCAATAGGTGAATTTTCATTTTTTCTTCTGTATTCTCTTCTAATACTTTTAAATTTAACTTTTAGTTCCTCTACTGCCTGCTCATAAGGTATAAGAAACTTTTTCCACTCCCTTACTGCCATATAATTCATCCTTTACATATATATTATTTTTATACTAATTTAAAACTTTTTTAAGTACTATAATATTATATACAAAATTACTCCACATATAAATGTTTATTTAAAAAATTTATGTTTTTTTAAATTTTTTTGTTATAATTTACTTGTACAAAACTTTATCTAATGTAGGATGGTGTAAATAATGAATAACACATTTTCTCAATCTGATAAACTAAACTTTGATGAATTGAATTATCTATACGATAAAAAGGTAACCTGTCCTGTTTGTGGTGCTAATTTTACTGTAAAGGCTATTAAAACCTCTTCATATAGAATACAAGGCAAGGATAGTGATTTTTTTATTAGATATAATATAATAAATCCTTATTTTTATGATGTGTGGATATGCAATGATTGCGGATATTCTGCTATGAAGGTAGATTTTGATAAAATAAAAAGTTTTCAAAAGAATCTAGTCAAATCAAATATAACTCCTAAATGGAGACCTAGGACCTATAACGTACCTTATAATGTAAATACCGCCATTGAAAGATATAAACTATCTTTGTTAAATTATTTTTATATCGAATCTTATGCCAGTAAAAAAGCAATGAATTGCCTGAAGATAGCATGGATGTTTAGAATTCTAGAAGACAAAGATAATGAACAGAACTTTTTGAACCAAGCTTTGAAGAATTTTAACGATGCCTACTACAACGAAGATTTTCCTATATATGGTATGGATAAGTTTACTGTAATGTATTTAATAGGAGAACTTCATAGAAGATTAGGAAATAATGAAGATGCTCTTATTTGGTTCAGCAATGTAATAACTTCGCCAATGGCTTCGCAAAAAATAAAAAACATGGCAAGAGATCAAAAAGATTTAATAAAAAATCCTAATAATTTAAAAGAAAATGATTTCTCGCAGAGCAGTTCTAATAATAAAAAGGGATTCTTTTCATCTTTGTTTGGAAAGTAATACTTTATTAAATATAAACTCGGTTAGAATTTTAAATAATCTAACCGAGTTTATATTACTTTTATGGGATCAAAATTTATATAGTCACAAGAAGTCATTATATACTCAACTCCGTTATATGTTCCTTCAAAAACACGATTTAGCGATGGTCCATGCAAGTGCCCATATATCACCTTTTCTACACCATATTCTTCAAATATCTCTGTAAAATTAGAAGCTTCAAATTTGTCGTTTACCGGAGGATAATGAATCATAACAATTATTTTACTATATCCTGAACTAACAGCCTTGTCTAAAGATAGCTTTAGTCGTATTTGTTCTCTGTTGTATATTTTTATATCGTGACTACTGCTTTTATCCCCAGGAATAGTCCACCCTCTTGTACCACAAATTGCATAATCTTCATAACTAAAAAAGTTATTTTGAATAAAACTTATATCTTCATAAAGATTATTAAGCTTACTTATACTTCCCCACCAATAATCATGGTTTCCTTTAGAGATTATTTTTCTTCCAGGAAGATTGTGTATCCATTCCAAATCCGCTAAACCATCCTCCATCTTCATAGACCAGGAAACATCTCCTGCTATTAATACTGTGTCTTTATCATTAATTTTTTTTATCCAATTTTCCCTTATTCTCTCGTGATGATTATTCCACTGTTCTCCAAATACATCCATAGGCTTATCACTAGATAGGGACAAATGTAAGTCTGATATAGCATAAAGCCCTATTTTCATCACCCTCAATCTGCTAATCTATCTGTATCCATTATATAAGCAATTACCTCTGCCACAGCGTTATATAGTTCCTCTGGTATATAACTGCCTACATCTACATTAGTCAATAACTCTGCTAATTCTTTATTATACACTACTGGTACTTGGTTTTTTTCGGCTTCTTCAATTATTTTATCAGCTATATATCCCATTCCAGCTGCAGTTACTATAGGTGCATTATAATTACTTTCATATTTTAGAGCAGCCGCCCTTTTTTTCTTATTTTTACTTATATCTTGTTCCACAAAAGCCTCCTACTCATTAAACCATAAGGTTTATTCTCGTAAACTCACTATCTTCAAAAAAATCTCTGCATTCTACTAAATCTACTTCTTTATCTTTCTTCTTAACCTGTATACTTACATTATACCCTATATCAGAAAGCTTTCTCCATAGTTTTTCCTTACCTAGTTCTAAAATTTTTGTCCAAGATTCTTCACAGTTTATATCTACGTTAATATTGGAATTGAATACCTTAATATATGCATCTACAACTCCCATATTTATAGTTTTAACTGAAACTACGAATTTGACATTAGAGGAATCAATTTTTTTTCCTCTTTTTCTATCATCTTTGATAATAAGTTTGCATGGATACTCTTGATTATTAAACTTAACAGGTACATCTAAATAATAGTATTGGTTTGATATAGAATTAAATACTTTAAAGTCATCAGCTTTACTTTGCAAACTTTGGAATATATTATTAAAATTATCTGATTTACCATTATTATTTTCTTCTATACACCGCTTAATTATTTCCTTCATTTCACTAATCTTACTGCTTAACTCTTCCTTAATGTCATGAGAAATTTCTAGGACTTTATTATTGATATCATCATTTTTCCTAATTACTTCTTCTTTTACGTCACGGGACATTTCTAAAGTTTTATTGTTATCATTATCAGCTTTATTGTTTAATTCTTCTCTAATGTCATTAGAATTTTCTATGACTTTATTAGAAATATTATCAGAAACATCTTGTTTTTTAATTAAAGAATCACTCTCAATTTTTCCCCAATCTAACAGACTTTTAAGCATTTCTTTTCCTGATATCTCTTTACTACTTCCTGAGAAATTATCATTTTTAGAGTGCAACTGTAACTCTTTAAGATTTGATAATGATTCCTTATCACTATTAATCTCAGGTAAATTTTCAGTATTATCTATGACTTCCTTATAATCTTTATAAAGATATACATTCCGCTTTTCTAAACTTTTAGGAGAAATATTAGAATTATCTTGTCCAATATTAATCAAAGCTTTAAATACATCTAAAGTTTCCTTGTCCACATTATTAAAGCTTTTAACGTTATCAAAAGTAAAATCTATATTTCTCTCCAACATAGATGTTAGTACTTTTTTATTAGGCTCATCAAACTTATAAAAAAGTTCATTTAATAGCTTTTGAACAACTTTCCCATTTTCAGTTTTTATATCAATATTCTTATTTTCTAAATATTTTAATATAGGTGTTTCTAAGTCCTTTGTTATTATTTCTAAGTTATTATTATGATTTGGCACTGTAATAATTGAACTTTCATTATCCTTTAACAAGCTTTTACCTAAATCAATCAAATCCTTATATATTACTGCAGATTCTTTGTTAATTCTATTAAAACTTTTAATGTTTTTCTCAGTGAGATCTATACCATTCTCTATAAGAGTAAAAAGTTCATCTATATTCAAATCTTTAAATTCTTTAAAAAATCCCTTTAGTATTTTTTGTATATCCTTTCCCTTTTGCTCCTCAATATCGATTCCCTTATTGTTTAAATATTTTGATATAAATATTTCCTCTTCTTTTGGATCTTCTATTATCTTATGTTGAAAATCTAATAAAGATTTCATTTTTGATATATTTTCTTTATTTAATGGCATATTATGTTTTATCATCTTTTCCAACATAACATAATTTTCTTCTTTTACGCTTATTCCTTGCTCTCTTAAAGTATCTAAAAGGGAACTTTCCTTGACTTCTCCTTTTTCTTCTCCAAGTACCTTTAATATAATTTTTCCATGCTCATATCCCTCGACTTCAAATTTTATTAATTTATTTGGTGTAAAATCTATTTTTTCTTTAATCTCAGCTGAAAATTGCCATCCATCTAAAAGCTTTAAAATAACTTCACTAGTTTCCTTATCTAAACTTATGATTCTAGCAGAGAAGCTTTCTCCTACTTCAAATAAAAGCCTCTTATGAATTCTTTTAGAGTTTACATTATAATTACCACTTATATTCAAAATTTCTGGCAATTGATTTCACCTCCAAATAAATTAATAACCAGCTTAATTAGGCCTAATACAAACTAATCTTTTCAATAAATTAATTCTAATCCCTAATTTCTAATCGCTAAAATTAAATAATAGCGACCAGAAACTAGAGATTAACAATAGTAATAACATATGAAAATAATTTTACTATTGTATAACTATTCTATAGTAATTTTTCTTTCCTTTTTTAACAAGAACACTTCCATCTTTAAAGTCTTCTTCTTTTAATGTTAGATTTGGATCTTCTACTTTATTATCGTTCATATATAGTCCACCTTGATCAATTAATCTTCTTCCTTCTTTTTTAGATGGGATTGCTTTTCCTCCTAATAATATATCTAAAAGAGATTTATTAAGATCTTCCTTGGATATTTCAATAGTTGGAACATTGCTCATGTCTGTTCCACCGCCAAATAATGCTTCAGATGCTGATTGAGCCTTCTTAGCTTCGTCTTCACCATGAACAAGTTTAGTTACCTCATAAGCCAAAACCTTTTTAGCTTCATTTATAGCAGCATCTTTTAAACTTCCAAGCCTTCTAACTTCATCCATTGGTAAGAAAGTAAGTAATGCTAAACACTTTTCTACGTCAGCATCATTCACATTTCTCCAGTATTGATAGAATTCATATGGTGAAGTTTTTTCTGGATCAAGCCACAAAGCTCCCTTTTGAGTTTTACCCATTTTCTTTCCTTCACTATTAGTTAATAATGTGCATGTCATTGCATAAGCTGGTTTTCTTTCTTTTCTTCTTATAAGATCCATACCAGCTATCATATTGGACCATTGGTCATCTCCACCAAGCTGCATAATACAACCATATCTTCTATTTAATTCTAAGAAATCATATCCTTGCATCAACATATAGTTAAATTCTAAAAAGGACAACCCTCTCTCTAGTCTTTGTTTAAAGCATTCTGCAGTAAGCATTTTATTTACTGAGAAGTGTACTCCAATTTCTCTTATAAATTCTACATAATTAAGATCTAAAAGCCAATCAGCATTATTAGCTAGTATAGCCTTACCATCTTCAAAATCTATAAATCTTTTAAGCTGTTTTTTTATTTTTTCTACATTACAATTTATCTCTTCCTTTGTAAGCATTTTTCTCATATCAGTTCTTCCACTTGGATCTCCAACCATTACAGTTCCACCGCCAACTAAAGCTATTGGCCTGTGTCCTGCTCTTTGCATATGAGACATAAACATTAATGCAATAAAATGTCCTACATGAAGACTGTCTGCTGTAGGATCAAAGCCTATATAGAATGTAACTTTTTCCTTTCCTAATAACTCTCTTATTTCATCCTCGTGGGTAGTTTGCTTTATATATCCACGTTCTTTTAAAATATCAAATACATTTTCCATTTTTAACCCTCCGTATAAATATTATATTTAAAATAAAAAGTCCCTTTATATTTTAAATATAAAGGGACGAATTTTCTCCGCGGTACCACCCAAATTGATATGCATTTCTATATGCATATCCGCTTATTCCCTATAACGTTGAGATATCCGTATCAACCTACTAGGCATAAATTGCTTTTCAGTCTAAGATTCAAGAATGTATTTCACCATACTCCTCAACTGGTTTGCACCACCCACCAGCTCTCTTAATGATTCATATGATTACTTCTTTCTATCATCATCTTTGTTCTTTATAGGTTTATCTATTATTATATAAACTTTCATTATAAATTGCAATAACAGAATTTAAAAAAATTGTTATACAATTTTCTTAAAGGTTCAATATTAAAGATTGTCACAATTTAGTTCAATCACGCAACATACTTTTTTACAAACTCTGGAATGGTATCCTTTTCAAAATTTATATTTATATGGAAATCAACCTCATATTTTTGTGATAATTTTTCCATGGCATAAAATAAATGTGCAGCATCCTCGATATCTCCTTCTATGATATTAAACAGTCCATCTATATAGATATTGGTAATATCATAGTCTTCCGATAAAATGCCGCACAAAAATCCGTAAAAATGACTACAATCCTTTAACCCATATTCTTCTGTTGAAATAAATCTAATTTTGCTATCCAATTGGAACATAGGTCTTTTGTCATCATCAATGTAAACTATATGGCCTTTTGAACTTTTAACTTTTTCGTTAGCAGAATCAATCAAAAATTTAGTTTTACCTGATCCTTTCCTATCACAAAAAACATGAAGCATGTTAACCACTCCTTTTTTATTTTTATAATATTAAATATAATCATTATAATTATATTTAACTTAATTATATAATATTCTGAATTTTCTTTCAATATATTGCTAAATCTTTTAACATATTATTCAAAATAAATATTAATTTCTATATTTACTTATAATTTATCCTTCACTATATTTACACCTGGATAAATTACTTTAAAGCTATTATCTCTTAATGAATTTACAAATATAACCTTTCCCATTTGTTTAAAGGCTTTTTTTATTCTTGAAAATCCTTTTCCTGATTTGAGAAATCTGTTGTTGTCATCTAAAGTTATAAGCTTTTCATAAATCCACATATTTCTTTTTATATAATTATGAGAATATATTCCCTCATCCTTTATATCTTTTAATAGTACTCCAGGGCTGATTACTTTTATACTATTATGCCCTATTACAACTTCAATCTCTTTATTCATAATAGTATAATCCCTGTATAAAACTGCATTTTTAACAGCTTCATGAACAGCAAATGAAGGATAATTCTTAGGAATTATCTCTGACATTATCTCTTCACTTTTATCTAAAATACCTAGTAAATCTCCCTGTATTATATTGACTTCATCCACATCTTTATTCACCTTATTTATAATTCTCACCATATTATGAGGAGCATATATATAATTTACCTTGGAAAAAACTAACAGACCACCTAATGTTACGTAATATCTCTTATCTTCCTCATCCAAATGTACTATTCTTGTATTTTCCATAAGGATTAACCTATTCTTATCATTTGCTTCAATACCATGTTTTTTAAAATATTTATCTATTAAATCAATATCTAAATCTTCTATACTGCTTTTCACAACAGGAGTTAGTTCTATGTTTAAATTCATATTTTCTTGAAGTGCTGTAATTAACTCCTGCTTTCTCATAGTATCTGTAGTAGAGCCCCTTCTAATATAAAAAGTCCCGTTTTCTTTAAACTGATATGGCTTCTGGCTGCTCTGAAATATAGTTATAACAGCTATATCTTTTCCTTCTATATTAAAAGTTTCTAAAATAATAGGTATAGGTGGCTCACATCTTGAGCATACTATTTGTTGAATTTGCTCTTCTGTAAAGCTAGATTTTTCAATTCCAACTATTTTTCTTGTTTTATCTTCTACACCTATTATAAGGTATCCTCTTCCTCCTCTAGAATTTGCTATAGCACAAATATCTTTTGCTAACTCTTTTTTACCATTTTCAGAGCTTAAATCTAACTGCAGCTTATAATCTAATTTTACCCCCTCATGCTTTTTTAACAAGCTCATCAATTTTTTCTTATTCATAACTTCTACCCTCAATTTCATGCTTATTATATTGTATTCAAAAAATGACGATGAATTCCTCATCGTCCTACTTATTAATGACTTTATTTTTCCCTTTTTTCTTAGCTGCATACAACCTAGAATCAGCTACGCTTATCATCTCGTTTATATTTGTACCATCAATTGGATAATAGCTTATTCCAAAACTAGCAGTAATTTTTTTCTCAATATCTTTATACCTTACAACATTTTCGCTTATTTTTATTCTTATATTATCTATTTTTTTATAAACCTCTTCCATATCAGTTACTTTTCTTATGCAGATTATGATTTCTTCTCCTCCATATCGTGCTATTAAATCGTTTTTATCATCTATATTATGCAGTATTATATTCGTAGTCTGTATTAATGTTTTATCACCAAATTGATGACCATATTTATCATTTACTTCTTTGAAATTATCTAAATCCATCATTACAAATGCAACTATTTCCATTGGATTTTTTGATAGAATGTCTTCTACAGTCTCAAAAAAATATTTTCTATTGTATATTCCAAGCAAAGGATCTCTTATAGCCATTTCTCTTATTCTATTATATAAAGCATTATTCTCTAGAGCAATCGCTATCTGATTTGCTATGTTAGAAATAAACTTTATATGTTCGTATCCAAAATAGTTATTAAGTCCATGTTCAACTAATATATATCCCATAAACTTTTCTCCTAAATATATAGGAACACCTATTACGGAATGTATATCGCTTTTTGAGGTTTCTTTTAAAAATATTGTCTCCTTAGAGTTTATTATAAATGCTTTTCCGTTAAGTAAATCTTTATATTCATCCTCGCAAAAATTATAATTCTTATTTTGAACATTAGTAGCTTTAACCACTAAGCAGCCATTCTCCATAATGTAGATTGAAGAATATGTGGCCCCTAATATTCCGATTATCATATCATTTATCATTGGAATTAAATTTTTATCGCTAAGGTAAGAATTTATATACTTACTTATTTCTACTATATTTATTATAGAATCTAACTTTTTTTCTAGTTTTATATTTTTTTCTGTTATCATTTGAATAGTAGCCTCAGCAAAACTCTGGTATGTTTCAAATTCATCTTTTAGTTTTAAGAATTCTTCCTTATACTTATCTTTTAACTCTCCATCACATTTTCCCATATAGCCCCATTTTCTCCCAAATTATCAAATTAAAACTCATATATAGTGCAAATTTTGTATATTATTTAAGTTGACACTTTAATTATATCATATTTTATAGAACTATATTAGCATATTTTAAAGCTTTTTTTATAGTTGAACTAAGAGGGAGACTTATTATTATTCCCGCTATAGCTTGAGCTATATTTCCTGGTATATCTTTCATAGCAATAATAAATGCTTCATTTAAAGTTGCAGCTTTCAAAACAATAAATCTAGCCAAAATCACTCCGCTGAAATAGTAAGCAGCAATCATAAATATGCCTGCTATTAAGAAAGCAAACAAGTTATTTATAAAGCTTTCTCCATTATAATTTTTTCTATGTGCAATGCTTCCTGCTATTAATCCCATTAGCCCTTTTATCACAAAAGTAAATGGAGCCCAAGCAGTATACCCATTTAGTAAATCAAATAAACTCATTCCAATAGCAGCAGAAATGGCTCCTTTTTTCTTTTTTAGTAAAACGGCCCCTAAAAGCACCATACTATCTCCTAAATGCACAACTCCCATAAAAGAAGGTATATGAGCTATAGATGTCATTACAAAAATTACAGCTGCCATTAATCCTACTTGAATAATATCGTGTATAGCTGCGGCTCTTGAACTTAAATTAGTCTTTTCATAATCCATAATCTTTTCCCCCACTTTGTTATATTATTAATTTAATTATAGAATAATATATGTATTAAGCAACTGTATCGATACAAATTCAAAAAATACTATCTCAACTTTAATTTTATTGTCCGCAAAGCTATTTATAATTATCATTGTTCTGCAAATACTATTATTAATTTAATTTAAGTAGAAAGAAGAGAAACTAATATGAGTATATTCAACTGGATAGGAGGATTTATTCTTATTATATGGCTTTTAGCCATATTGTTTAAAATAGGAAATGCTTTAATCCATGATTTACTTATTCTTGCATTCATAATTTTTATTATAGGTCTTTTATATGATGAAAATAAATCTAAATAGGGAGATTAATTCCTAGAAAGGGGTGAAAGCTGTTTAAGTCAGCTAAACATTATGACATTAGAAAATAAGCATACATATTGGAATATTATAAATAGAGGATATATACGTTACCCAACTTTAAGCAAAAATGAAAAATGCGATGTGGTAGTAATAGGTGGTGGTATATCTGGTTGCTTAACTACCTATTTTCTTTCTCAGCATAATTTAGATACTATATTAATCGAAAAGTATCTTGTAGCTAACGGCAGTACTTATAGCAATCTAGGATTTTTAGAAAATAAAACTGATTTTTCTTATAATAAACTTACAGAGCTTGTAGGTAAAGAAAGTGCTTATAGAGCAGAAAAATTATGCAAAAGATCTGTTGATATTTTAGAAAATATTCTTTATAACATAAACTATAAGCATATTTTTCAAAGAAAGGATTTTAAATATATTTATAATGACCCTCGCAAAAAATATTCAGAAAATTATACTGTAGTAGAAAATTGTGCTATAGTAGACCCTTTTAAATTGTGTCATGTAATTTTAAGGGCTTCACTAAAAAAAAATGCTAGAGTTTATGAAAATACTTGCGCTATTGGATATGATTATTATTCTAATAATTTAAGAGTCAACTTAAAGAACTCTAATTATATAGAGTGTAAAAATATAATTTTTACAGATATATGGAGTTCTTATAAATTAATAAAAGAATGGGAACTATTAGACAGGTCTAAAATTTATAATATAATTACAGAACCTTTAGATAATATATACATTGATTTTCTTCAAAAACATATAATTTTACAGGAAGATGATGATTTATACACTTATATTAAAGCAACCATTGATAAAAGACTTATGATTTCAGAATTCAATGGTGCTTCTAGTCCTGATAAAGAATCTGAACTTTTAAATAAACTAAAAGATATTCTACCTTACCCTGAAACCTTAAAAGGTGAATACTTTCTTGAAAAAAACTATGCCCAATCTCCTGATGGACTTCCTTATATAGGAAAGCATCCAAAATTCGATGGCTGTTACTTTAATCTAGCTGTTGGCAGAAATAATATATGTTATAGCTTAATTGGCGCTGAAATCATAAAGGATTTAATTCTTTACGAAAGCAGTCCAGATGCTAAAATATTTAGTTTTGAAAGAAACTAAATATTTAGTGGAGAAGCTTAGAAAAATCTACTTAATTGAGTCCAAAACTTCTCCACTACTGTATTACTTCACTTTCTTTATTACTCTTCGCTTTTGCCTATATCGGAAAGTACAAGTCCTTTATTGTGATCAAGAGCCCATTGTATTCCCCAATCATTTGAGAATATCAATAAGTCTTTATCCTTTAAATCTTTAACAACCTTGGTATCACTTGTGATGTTAAGGTCTTCTGGTGCTACCTCTGACTTTTCAATCCATCTTATATGCCTAAACGGAAGTCTCTCAAGTTTGATATCTACGTTATATTCATTTTTAAGTCTATATTCCAAAACTTCAAATTGAAGTACTCCCACAACTCCTACAATAATTTCTTCTACTCCAATAAATAATTCTTTAAATACTTGGATTGCTCCTTCTTGAGCAATCTGAGTCACACCTTTTATAAACTGCTTTCTTTTCATAGTGTCTACTGTTCTTACTTTTGCAAAATGCTCTGGAGCAAAGGTTGGTATTCCTTCAAATTTAAATTTGTTTGAAACTGGACATAAAGTATCTCCTATTCCAAATATACCCGGATCAAATACTCCAATTATATCTCCAGCATAAGCTTCCTCGACTATTTCCCTCTCCTCCGCTAAAAACTGCTGAGGTTGAGTTAACTTTATCTTTTTTCCCTGCTGAACGTGATATACTTCCATACCTTTAGTGTATTTTCCTGAACAAATTCTCATAAAAGCAATTCTGTCTCTATGAGCCTTATTCATGTTTGCTTGAATTTTAAATACAAAAGCTGAAAAGTCCTCGCT
Source organism: Clostridium thermopalmarium DSM 5974 (assembly GCF_002995795.1). Classification (GTDB taxonomy): domain Bacteria; phylum Bacillota; class Clostridia; order Clostridiales; family Clostridiaceae; genus Clostridium_H; species Clostridium_H thermopalmarium. The sequence goes on along the minus strand of NZ_PVXN01000036.1, from coordinate 6,851 downwards.
AAATACATCTATTTTACCCTTATCTGTATTTCTAGCTAAAGGTGGTGGAGTAAGTTTTAAGAACTCATTAAGAAATGGCTCTACTCCAAAATTCGTTAAAGCACTTCCAAAAAATACAGGAGTAAGCTCTCCATTTTTTATCTTTTCTAAATCAAATTCTTCTCCAGCCTCTTCAATAAGTTCTATTTCTTCTAATAATTTTTCATGTAAATCTTCACCAATTATTTCTTTTATATTGCTGTCTTCTAAGTTTCCTTCAATAATTTCTACTTCGCTTGAACCATGGTTTCCACCATTAAACAGTAATATATGCTTTTTTTCCCTATCATATACACCTTTAAAATCAGCTCCACATCCTATTGGCCAGTTCATAGGATAAGATTTTATACCAAGCTCATTTTCTATATCGTCTAACAAAACAAAAGGATCTTTAGTTTCTCTATCCATCTTGTTTATAAAAGTGAATATAGGTATTTCTCTTAAACTGCATACATGAAATAACTTTCTTGTTTGTTCCTCTACCCCTTTAGCTCCATCAATTACCATAACTGCACTATCTGCAGCCATAAGGGTTCTGTATGTGTCCTCACTAAAATCCTGGTGTCCTGGGGTATCCAATATATTTATGCAATGATTTGCATAATTAAACTGTAAAACTGAAGATGTAACAGAAATCCCCCTTTGTTTTTCTATTTCCATCCAGTCAGACACAGCATGTTTTGCTGCTCTTCTTGCTTTTACAGAACCAGCCTCTCTTATAGCTCCTCCATATAGCAGTAATTTTTCTGTAAGCGTTGTTTTACCAGCATCTGGGTGAGATATTATAGCAAAGGTTCTTCTTTTTTCTATTTCTTTTCTTAAGTCTGCCACCTTTTTCTCCTCTTTCCATATTATTAAAAATTAACTATGATTTTTTACGTTTAAATTATTTTAAAAAATATAAGAAATTCAACAATCTGTTAGAACATATTTCTTTCCTTTATTGATTTTATATTTATTATAGCTCCTTGTCAAACCTATCTATTGCAGCATTGCAAAAGAATTTTTTCACCTTAATTTACTATGTAGCATTATGCAAAATAAAATAATATATTTAAATACTTTTTTTGCATGTTATAATATTAATGCTAGATAAAAATTATAAATTATAAATGATGGAGGCTTTTTAATGTTTAAACTAATTGCATTAGATATGGATGGAACTCTTTTAAATGAAGAGAAAAAAATCTCTAAAGAAAACATGATTGCTATAAAAAAAGCCAAAGAAAAAGGCGTTAAAGTTGTTTTAGCAACTGGAAGACCTATAAAAGGCGTAGAAAATTACTTAAGTGAATTAGATCTTATAAGCGATGAAGATTATTGTATAACTTACAATGGTTCTTTAGTTGTAAACACAGGTACTAATGAACTATTAACTCAGGTTTTGCTTAAGTCTAAGGATGTTCATTATCTATACGATTTAAGTAAAAAGTTGGACATAGATATTCATGCTTTAACTACATCTGGCTGCATCACACCTAAATTAAGCGAATATACTGAACTTGAAATAAAAATGAATAATATTCCTTTTGAAGAAATAGATTTTAATAAAATAGAAGACGATACTGAAATAGTAAAAGTCATGTTCGTAGGAGAAGAAAAAAGACTTTCAGCTGTTATTGAAAAACTGCCTAAGGAAGTATACGAAAAATATAATGTTGTTAGAAGTGCTCCTTACTTCTTAGAGTTTTTGGATAAAAATGTAAGCAAAGGTACTGGGGTGAAATCTCTAGCAGAGAAGCTTGATATAAATCGCAATGAAATAATCTGTGTAGGAGATGCTGGCAATGATATTGATATGATAAAGTATGCTGGCCTTGGTGTTGCTATGGAAAATGCTTTCCCTGAAGTAAAAAAAGCTGCAAATTATGTAACCTACTCTAATGAAGAACATGGAGTTGCTCATGTTATAAATAAGTTTATACTTTCAGATTCACTGCAAAATTATTAAATATTTTAACGTCAACTACTCCCTTTTCTGTATAAAAAAGTTATCTAATTACAAAAATATATAAAAAACGCAGGCTTAGAGGTAAAGATGTACCACAACCTACGATTTATTAAAAGATATGATTTAATTTTAAAGAAGATTATTTTACTTAGCTAATGGTATAAACCCTATCTTCTTTTTCATTTTTCTTAGAGTTTTGTTGGCTACATAATTTGCCTTTTCTGCACCTTTTTTATAAATACTTTCAAGATATTCTTTGTTAGATATAAGTTCTTTTACCTTAGTTTGAATTGGTTCAAGCTCTTCTACTATAGCTTCTGCTACATCCTTTTTAAATTGAGCATATCCTTGACCTTCATATTCTTTCTCTATTTCCTCAATAGTCTTTCCTTTAATTACGCTTAAAATTGTAATTAAGTTTTTAACTCCAGGCTGTTCATCACTGAATCTTACTACTCCTATGCTATCTGTAACAGCTCTTGATATTTTCTTTCTGATAACTTCTGGTGAATCCATTACAAGTATATAGGAATTAGGATTATCAGAAGACTTAGACATCTTTTTAGTAGGGTCTTGAAGATCCATGATTTTTGCTCCAGCCTTTGGTATATATGGTTCTGGTATTTTAAAAGTAGGACTGTATGCATTGTTAAATCTTTCAGCAATATCACGCGTTAATTCCAAGTGTTGTTTTTGATCTCCTCCAACTGGAACTAAATCAGCTTGATATAAAAGTATATCTGCTGCCATAAGCACTGGATAGTTGAAAAGTCCTGCACCTATATTATTTCCATATCTCTTTGACTTATCTTTATATTGAGTCATTCTTGAAAGTTCACCCATATATGTGTTACAGTTTAAAATCCATGCAGCTTCAGCATGGGCTGGCACATGAGATTGTATAAATATTGTATTTTTTTCTGGATCTATTCCTGAAGCAATATATACAGCAAGAACCTCAAGAGTTCTTCTTCTCAAATCTTTTGGTTCTTGTCTTACTGTTATAGCATGCATATCAACTATACAATAGTAGCAATCATATTCATCTTGAAGTTTAACCCAGTTTTTTAAGGCTCCAAGATAATTTCCTAAAGTAAGTTCTCCTGAAGGCTGTATTCCACTAAAAATAACCTTTTTTTGTTCAGCGTTTTCCAAGATGTATCCCTCCGATTTCTATTATTAAAGTTTATAATTATTGACAAAGCTATAATAATAAAACCCTATATAACATTTTTTTGTCATATAGGGCGTAATACGCACGCGGTGCCACCTAAATTCAAAATACTAAAAGTATTTCCTCTCACGGATATATAAATATATCCTGTCTTTGTATCGTAAGACTAAAACGTTTAGAACTACTTGAAATTTCATTCTAAAATCTCAAAGACCCATTCAGCTTAAGCATAATTGCCGTAATCCCACCACATACAGCTCTCTGAAAATCTGTTTTTAAGCCTACTTGCTTCTTTTCATCGATTAAAATTATACTTTTTAAATATAATATTCTTATTATTGATTTTTGTCAATAGCACTTTCAAAATCTATAATAATTTGTATTTTTATAAAACATTATTATTTTACTCTAAAAAACAAAGATCCAGCTCTAATAAAATTCAGAGCACAAGACCTTTGTTTCTTAGCTTAATATATTTGAAAATTGAAATTGGACCGAACTACTAATTATTTAAAGCTTAAAGCTCTAATTCACCTTTTATTAGATCTTCATATGACTGTCTTTTACAAATAAGCTTTGCACTGCCATCCTTAACCAATACTACTGCAGCTCTAGGAATCTTGTTATAATTACTGGACATTGAATATCCATAAGCCCCAGTACTTAATACTGCTAATATATCCCCGCTTTCAGCTTTAGGAATTTCCACATTACTTAATAATATGTCTCCTGACTCGCAGCATTTTCCAGATACTGTAACAGTTTCTTTTAAAGATGAATTTGCCTTATTTGCTATAAGACATTCATAGTTTGCATTATAAAGTGCAGGTCTAATGTTATCTGTCATTCCTCCATCTACAGCTACATACTTTCTTACTTCCGGAACTTCTTTTATTGATCCTATAGTATATAGGGTAGTACCTGCATTACCAACTATAGACCTTCCTGGTTCAATAATTAAACTTGGCAATTTTATATTTAAATCTTTGCTGCTGATTTCTGCCTCTTCTAATATAGCATTACAAAATTCTTCAAATTCCCTTGGTGAATCTCCTTCATTGTAATATATACCGAATCCGCCGCCTAAATCTAACTCTTTCATCTCATAATTCAATTTATCTTTAACTTCTCTTATCAAAGAAAGCATTATTTTTACTGCATCTCTATAAGGTTGTATATCAAAAATCTGAGAACCAATATGACAATGAAACCCCATAAGTTCTATATTTTTAAGATAGTTTGCTCTCTCTACAGCCTGAAGCGTTTGATTTTGGAGCATAGTAAATCCAAACTTAGAATCTATTTGTCCAGTTTTTATATAAGCATGAGTATGCGCTTCTATTCCTGGAGTAATTCTTAAAAGTATTTTTTGAGTCTTTCCATACTTTTCAGCTATTTCATTTATTTTTTCAATCTCATAGAAGTTATCTGCAATGAATCTACCTACTCCAAGTTTAATTCCCATCTCTATTTCTTCTAAAGTTTTATTATTTCCATGGAAAAGTACCTTCTCCATAGGAAATTTACTTTTATAGGCAGTATATAACTCTCCACCTGAAACAACATCAAGGCATAAGCCTTCCTCGTTTATTATCTGGCACATTGCTATAGTCAAAAATGCCTTACCAGCGTAAGCCACTCTATTTTGTCCTTTATCTACTTTAAACCCTTTATAATATCTTCTACAATTATTTCTTATCAATTCTTCATCCATAACATATAAAGGAGTTCCAAATTCCTTTACCAATTTTAATGTGCTAACGCCCCCTATATATAATTCTTCATTCTCAATTTTCATAGTTCCAAATAGTTTCATTTTAAAGCCCCCAGTCTATTTTTAAAGATTAAATTCATTTGCTACAATTTGAATCGCCTTAGCTTTATCTTGTTGACTTATAGCACAAGTAATCCTTATCTCAGATGTTGTAATCATTTTTACATTTATATTATTTTCACTAAACAACTTGAACATTTTAGCAGCTACACCTGAAGTATTCTTCATTCCTATTCCTACAACTGAAAACTTAGTTATATCCTCATCTATTGATATATTTTCATCACTTGCAAAGTTCTTTATTATTTTCATACATTCTTCCTGTTCATCCTTAGGAATAGTAAAAGATACATTCACTTTATCATTTAAAGGTGCAGTTTGACTTATCATATCTATATTGATTTTCTTGCTTCCTATAGATTCAAATAAATTTGATAAAATATTTATATCTGCATCTATATCCTTTAAAGTTACTGCTATATCATCATCACTAGTTGCAAGTCCTGTTACTGGTTTACTTTCTAAATTCATTTTGTCTACCCCCTTAATAATTGTTCCTTTAACATCACTATTGCTCAAACCTACATATATAGGAATGTTATATTTTTGAGCAAGTTCTATAGATCTTGAATGCATAACTTGAGCTCCTAGGCTAGATAACTCTAGCATTTCCTCATAGTCAATAACATCTAACTTTTTCGCATATTTATATTTTCTAGGATCTACGCTGTATATTCCATCAACATCTGTATAGATTTCACATATTCCCTTAAGCTTAACAGCTAAAGCAACTGCAGATGTATCAGAACCTCCTCTTCCTAAAGTGATTATATCTCCATCTTCATTAATTCCTTGAAATCCTGCTACAATTACAATTTTTCCCTCTTTCAAACTTTCACTTATTTTAGTGTCTTCTATATCATCAATTAAGCCTTTTCCATATTGTCCACTGGTTTTTATACCTATTTGATATGCAGTATAACTTACTGCATCATATCCTTTTTCTTTTATTGCCATAGAAAGTAATGCACAAGACATCATCTCTCCTGTAGACATTAGAACATCCAATTCTCTCTTATCTGGATTTTTAGAAATTTGCTTAGCTAAAGATATTAGATCATCTGTTGTATCACCCATTGCAGATACAACGACTACTAAATCATCTCCCTGCTCTTTCCTTTTTATTAAAGTATCCGCAATTCTTTTTATTTTTTCTGTTGTGGCTACGGAACTTCCACCATATTTTTGTACAACTATACCCATATGTATAACCCCCTTTTTAGTAACCATTGTACAATTTTTTCATTTTAAATGCTTTGCGGTTATTTAGGTTAGAGGTTAATAAGATTTTTAATCTCTAGACGTTAAGCAATGGAAAATTGATAATTTTGTTTTTATTGAAGGTAACACTCTTCGAAATAATACTTATTTTAATATAAAAAAATATTACGACAAGGACACCCTCGCCGCAATATATAAAATAAGACAAAATAAAATATATTCCGAACTAAGTGTACCTTGTAGCTCTCCACGTAAACTTAACGTGACAGCCTTACACATATTCTGTGCAAAGCCAGAAGATAAATTTGCCAATTTATCTTCTTCGGCCATAATTCCTTTCTTTGCTCGTCTTTGCCTGCCGGCTCTTAGCAAATACTCTTAATTACAGCACCTCTACCCTAGGTAACTAACATTATTAACTTTTAATCTTAAATTATCCATAGTTTATCATAATATTTTTTTATAATCAAGTACTTTTTATTGATTTTTCGGAAAAATTTATCACGGTTCATTGTATAATCAAATGCAATAGATAAAAAAGAAAAACCATAGTGAGAAAATCATGTATAATTGTTTTTGACAAGAAAACAAAACATGAGGTGCTCACTATGGCTCGAAATAATTGTAACACA
>NZ_PVXN01000035.1 GCF_002995795.1 Clostridium thermopalmarium DSM 5974 | reverse complement strand
ACTGCACTGGAGACGGTGTGGAAGAGTAGGTCGCTGCCAGGTAAAACATGGATCTTTAGCTCAGTTGGTTAGAGCAACCGGCTCATAACCGGTTGGCCCGGGGTTCGAGTCCCTGAAGGTCCACCATATGGGGGTATAGCTCAGCTGGGAGAGCACCTGCCTTGCACGCAGGGGGTCAAGAGTTCGAATCTCTTTATCTCCACCAAAAAAATCAGTCTTATTTAAGACTGATTTTTTATTTTTTTGTCAAATTATAATATAAAATATGTTATTATATTATTAAGAAAAGAGGGGGTAATTTGAATTTATTATATAGAATAAAACAATTTTTTTGGGGTATTACTGCAAGAGTAAGTTTAGAAGATATAGAATTTGTGAAGGAGTATTTAAATAAAGATGAATTAAATTTATTCATTAAATTAGAAGTATATGATCAAGCTCACTGTATAAGAACAGCCAAGGAAGTAAAGCGTATTTATTTAGAAAAAAAAATGAGCAATGATTTTCTTGTAAAGGCTGCATTATTGCATGATATAGGTAAGGTTGAAGGTAAATTAAGTTTAATAGATAAATCTATATTAGTAATATTAGATAGACTAACCAAAGGAAAGATAAAAGAATTTAAAAACTTCAAAAAAATAGATATGTACTACAATCACCCAGCTAAAGGGTATAATATATTAAAAAAATTTGATTATGATGATAGGTTTTTATACTTGATTAGAAATCATCACAATAAATCAATAAAAGATAAAGAACTTGAAGTATTAATAAAATGTGATTCTATGAGCTAGGTAGGTGGAATTATATGGATTCAAAGGCTAGACGAGAGTATATAAAAAAGGTATTAAATAATGCAGTGAAACCTAAAAAGGGACAGGAACTAGCTGAAGAGTTAGGTGTTACTAGGCAAGTAATAGTTAAAGACATTGCTATTTTAAGAGCTAGTGGAATTGACATAATTGCTACACCAGAAGGATATATGCTTTCTAAAAAAGAAAAAAATGATATTGAAAGAATAGTAGCAGTAAATCATAGCCGTGAGGAAATAAAAGATGAATTAGAGATTATTGTTAAGTATGGAGGAATTGTTAAGGATGTGGTTGTTGAACATTCATTGTATGGAGAAATTAAAGCTATGTTAATGCTTAAAACTCTTTATGATGTTCAGAGTTTTGTTAATAAGATAGAAGCTTATCAAGCAGAACCTTTATCGTCCTTAACAAGAGGAGTACATTTACATACTATAGAAGCAGAAAATGAAAAAGATATGGAGAAGATCATACACGACTTAAAAAGTAAAGGATATCTTATTGAATAAAAGCATAAGCCTTGTAAGTAAATATTCATATACACAATAAGGAAGATATATATTAGGATTTTGCAAGAATAATTCTATTATGTATCTTTTTTATATGTTTATATATTTTTTAGTGTGGCTTAGATTATAATTTCAATAGGCAAAATATCAATAATTATAATAAAAAATTAAGAAAAAACACAAAAGTATCTCCCATACACACAAATCATTCGTTATAATTTAAATTGGCAAGATTACATTGTATATTTTAATGTAAATAATATGCAATTATTTTAAAAAGGATTATAATATATTGGGATGATTATTTAATTTTATATTGTAAGCCTATGTAGGAGGATTTATATATGGACTATGATGTGCTTATATTAGGTGGGGGATTAATAGGCTGTGCTGTGGCCTATGAGTTATCAAAGTATAGTTTAAATATTGCGCTTATTGAGAAAGATTATGATATAGTGGATGATGTCACATTAATTAATTCAGCTATAATATATGATGGAATTCAATGTGAAAATAATATTATGTCTAAGCTTCAGCTTATGGGAAATAATATAATACAAGATTTGGTTAGTAAATTTAATTTACCTTATAAAAAATGTGATTCTATAATAATTGCTCAAAATGAAAAGCAAAAGAATTATCTCGAAAAAGTGTATGAAAGAGCAATTAAAAGAGGTGTTCCTAATATAGCTCTTTTAAAAGGAAGAGATGTTTATAACTTAGAGCCAAATTTAAATTTGGATGTGAAGAATGCTATATATTCTCAAAACACAGGTGTAATCTGCCCTTATGACTTAGGAATATCATATGGAGAAATCGCTTTTGATAATGGAGTATCTTTTAAGTTAGAAGAGATTGTTGAGGATATAAAGAAAATTAACAGAGGATTTAAGGTAGTTACAAATAAAAATAAGTTTACTTGTAGAATGGTTATAAATACTACACCAGAAGACTATAATATAGATGGGTTCAAAGAAAGCCATAATAAAAATGGATATTTAAAATATTTTCTAATTGAGAAGGGATTTAAAGGAAATTTTAATAATATAATATTTACCTATAATGAAAATGATGAAGTTATATATGGACATTCTACTGTACAAGGTAATTATATAGCTGCTGTAAAAACTAAAGATGATATAAGTTATGAAGAATGTTATAAAAAAGTAAGCTCTTTAATTCATGGGCTAACTCCTGATGATATAAATAGTTTTTATGAATCTGAATTTTACGATGGTTTTATGGCTATTGATGATAGCTTAATAGATAAAGGATATATAAAAGTTACAGGTAAAAATTTTGCAGAGGTTACTATGGCACCATCTATTGCTAAGATAATTCGAGAGACTGTAGAAAGTAATTTAAAGTGCAAATTAAAAAGCGATTTTAATGATAAGCCGAGGGAAATATATAGATTTAGAGAGATGACAAATGAAGAGAGAAGTAAAATTATCAGTTTAGATAAAAGGTACGGAAAAATAGTGTGCACATGCAATAAGGTAACAGAAGGAGAAATTTTAGATGCTATTAGAAGGCCTTTAGGGGCTAGAACTGTAGAGGGAATAAAAAGAAGAACTGGAGCATGTGCAGGAAGCTGCAAGGGCGCACAGTGTACCAATAAAATAATTTCCATTTTAGCTAGAGAAACAAATAAAAAAATGACAGATATAGTAAAAGATTCGAAAAATTCTAAGATACTGCTAAATAGGATAAAGGAGTTTGATGAAATATAGAGTATAATTAAACTTAAATGATATTTGATTTAGGAAGGTGTAAGTATAATGAAGGATTGTAAGAAGGTTTTTACTTCTCTTGTAAGAATAAAAGGATCAAAAAACGCAGTAGTTCCAGTAAAAAGTAGTGCACCTATAGATAAAAATTTGTTAATAGAGTGTTCAAAGGCAATAAGCAGGATTCATGTAGGTGCACCTATAAAAAGTGGAGATATTATTTGCAGAAATATATTAAATACAGGTGTAGATATAATATGTACTAAAACAATATGTAATTAAATATTTATTGACAAATTGTAGGATTATGACTATAATTAATAAAAAAATAATATTTAAACCTTTGAAGAGAATAGTAACATAATATGTGGTTGAAGAGAGTGGATGGCTGGTGAAAATCCATACCATGTATTTTGTGAATCCGCCTCTGAATAGGGATTGTGATGAGCAATACGGTAAATCCGTTAAATTTGTAAGTGGACCTATTATTAGGTCAAATAGGGTGGCAACGCGGAGTCTTTTCGTCCCTACATTTAGTGTAGGGGAAAAGGCTTTTTTGTTTATATAAAATGTAAAAAGTACTAGGGAGGAGACACGAATGTTAGATTTAAAAAGAATAAGAAATAATCCTGAAGAAGTAAAAAGATTAATGAAAGGCAGAGGAGAAGATTTTGATTCTAAATCAATAGATGAATTATTGGAGCTAGATGAAAGAAGAAGACAAATTTTAGTAGAAGTTGAGCAACTAAAGAACAAGAGAAATAATGAGTCAGCACAGATTGGAAAGCTAAAAAAAGAAGGTAAAGATGTAAGTGGTGTAATGGCTGAAATGAAAAAGCTTTCTGATAAGATTAAGGAATATGATGTTGAGCTTAGTGAAGTAGATGAAAAAATAAAGTATATTTTATTGAGAATACCTAATATTCCAAATCCAAACGTACCAGATGGAGAATCAGATGAAGATAATGTTGAAATTAGAAAATGGGGAGAGCCAAGAAAGTTTGATTTTGAATCAAAGGCTCACTGGGATATAGGAGTAGATTTAGGAATATTAGATTTTGAAAGAGCAGGTAAAATAGCTGGTTCAAGATTTACAGTATATAAAGGATTAGGTGCAAGACTTGAAAGAGCTATTATAAGCTATTTTTTAGATGTGCATACAACAGATCATGGATATACTGAAATATTACCACCATACATGGTAAATAGAGATAGCATGATAGGAACAGGTCAGCTTCCTAAGTTTGAAGAGGATGCATTTAAAGTTGAGAATAATGGATACTTTTTAATTCCAACAGCAGAGGTTCCTGTAACAAACTTATATAGAGATGAAATATTAAATGGAGATGAACTTCCAATAAAACATGTAGCATATAGTGCATGCTTTAGAGCAGAAGCAGGATCTGCAGGAAGAGATACTAGAGGACTTATACGTCAACATCAATTCAATAAAGTTGAGCTTGTTAAATTTACAAAACCAGAACAATCTTATGAAGAACTAGAAAAGTTAACTAACGATGCTGAAGAAGTTCTACAAGGATTAGGATTGCCTTATAGAGTGGTTAGAATATGTAAGGGAGACTTAGGATTTACTGCAGCACTTAAATATGATATAGAAGTATGGATGCCAAGTTATAACAGATATGTCGAAATATCAAGCTGTAGTAACTTTGAAGATTTCCAAGCAAGACGTGCTAACATAAGATATAAAGAAAATTCAAAGTCTAAGCCAGAATTTGTTCATACTCTAAATGGTTCTGGAGTTGCAGTAGGAAGAACTGTTGCTGCAATATTAGAAAACTACCAAAATGCAGATGGAACAGTAACAATTCCAGAAGTATTAAGACCATATATGGGAAATATAGAAGTTATAAAATAAAGGTTCATTGTATAATCAAATGCAATAGATAAAAAAGAAAAACCATAGTGAGAAAATCATGTATAATTGTTTTTGACAAGAAAACAAAACATGAGGTGCTCACTATGGCTCGAAATAATTGTAACACA
>NZ_PVXN01000034.1 GCF_002995795.1 Clostridium thermopalmarium DSM 5974 | reverse complement strand
ATAATATCTGGTGGTTATAGCTTGAAGGTAACACCCGTTCCCATTCCGAACACGAAGGTTAAGCTTCAAAGCGCCGATGGTACTGCACTGGAGACGGTGTGGAAGAGTAGGTCGCTGCCAGGTAAGAGCAAAGCACTAAGAAATTTCTTAGTGCTTTTTTATTTGGCCTATTTCATCTTATTGTAATAATGATAGGGTATTATATATAATTGACAGAGTATAATTAACATTTTATAATAAACATTGTTAATAATCGAATAGCTTCGATATTGGTACTGACAAAGTTTAATAGGGAATTAGGTGAGAATCCTAAACAGTCCTGCTGCCGTATTGAGGTAGTTGTTTTTTGTGCGAAAGCAGCCACTGGAGTAATCTGGGAAGGTAAAAAACAGCGATGATCTCTAAGTCGGAATACCTGCCAATATTTTTGCGTATAACCGCAAATTGCTATACCTTGCAGAGTACAGGGTGATAGCAAAAGAGATCTTGGATAAGTTATGCTATTTTTTGCATAATTTTTGTGCAATTTTGCAAAATTTTTTATTCCAAAGTTTTATTTGTGGTTATACGTTTCGGATTTTCCGAAACGTTTTTTATTGTATAGGAAAAGTGTCCTATCAATAAAAGAACGTCCATTGTATATGAAATATTCAAAAAATAAAAGGGAGGGATTAAAATGAAAAAATTTAAAAGTTTATTCTCATTCAGTATTACTTTAATTATGTTACTTGTGTTTTCAGTGGGCTGTTCAGTACAAGATAAGCCAAATACAAAAGGCTTAGAAACTACTAAAGAGGCCACAACTATAGTAGATCGCTCTGGTAAGGAAATTAATATTCCAGATAAAGTTGATAAAATAGTATCTTTAGCACCATCTATAACGGAGATTCTGGTGGAATTAGGATTTGGTGATAAGATTGTTTTAGTTGATGCAAATTCAAAAAATTTATCAGGTTTACCTCAAGGAATCGAATATGTAGACATGATGAAACCGGATGTGGAAAAGCTTATAGCATTGAAACCGGATATAGTTTTTGCCTCTACAATGACAGCTACTGGAGGAACAGATCCAGCAGAACAATTGAAATCAGCTGGAATTACACTTGCGTACATACCTACTAGCAACAGTATAGAAGGAATTTATAGTGATATTATGTTTATTGCACAGGTATTAAAAGAAAAAGAAAAGGGAGAAGAATTAGTATATAAAACCAAAGGAAAAATCACTAAGATAGCAGAAATCGGAAAAACTATTAAAGATAAAAAAACGGTATATTTTGAAATAGCTGCTGCACCAGATATATATAGTTTTGGAAAAGGTGTTTTTTTAAATGAAATGATAGAATTAATTGGTGCTAATAATATATTAGAAAAGGAAGATGGATGGGTTTCTGTATCTGAAGAGTCAGTGGTAGCTGCTGATCCAGATGTAATACTCACTAATGTTAATTATATTTCGGATCCTGTAAATGAGATAAAATCTCGTGCTAGCTGGAAAAATATGAAGGCTGTTAAAAACAATAATGTATATTATATAGATAATATGACAAGTTCCCTTCCAAATCATAATATTGTTAAAGCTTTAGAACAGATGGCTAAAGCTGTTTATCCTGATAAATATTAATGCCTATGAAGAACAGTATAAAAATTATGTTTTCAATAATCATATGTATATTCATTTTAGTTATAGCAGTAGGTATTGGCAGTGTATATATTGAGCCTTTGAATATATTATCTATTATTTATAGTAAGATATTTCATCAACCAATTATAAATGACATAAAAGATAGTTTAATATCAGTAGTTTGGGACATTAGATTGCCAAGAGTACTGGTAGCTTTCTTAGTTGGCGGGGCTCTTGCTGTAAGTGGCTCTGTTATGCAATCTATTCTTAAAAATCCATTGGCATCCTCCTATACTTTAGGAGTTTCATCTGGTGCCTCTGTAGGAGCAGGACTGGTAATTATCACAGGCTTTACCATATCCATATTGGGAAGATTTACTCTTCCCTTTATTGGTTTATTATCTGGGCTGCTTACAGTATATCTTGTAATATGTTTCACTGCTAAAATCGATAGGAATATGGAAAATGCTACAATAATATTAGTTGGTATGGTTTTTTCATTATTCATAAATGCTATAACTACATTAATAACAGCATTATCAGGAGAAAATTTACAAAGACTTATAGCTTGGCAAATGGGGAGCTTTTCTTTAAAGTCATGGGCAGATTTAAGGATTTTAGTGATGATTTTTCCTATCTGCTACTTAATTTTAATAAAATATACCAAAGAACTGGATATTATGACCTTTGGAGAGGAACAAGCATTAGCTGTAGGGGTAGAGGTAAAAAAGGTAAAATGGATTTTGCTTATACTATCAGCAGCATTAACTGGAAGTTCAGTAGCTTTTACAGGAGTGATAGGATTTATTGATTTAATAGCATCCCATGTAGTAAGGAAAATATTTGGTTCTACCCATAAACTAGTAGTTCCAATGTCTATGATATTTGGTGGAACCTTTATGGTGGTGTGTGATTTAGTAGCACGAATTGTAATTTCAAATTCAGAGCTTCCTGTAGGAGCTGTTACAGCTTTAATTGGAGCGCCATTTTTTGCGTATGTATATTTTATAAAAAGAAAGGTCAGATAAAATGATAGAACTTAAAAATTTATCTGCTGGATATAACGGTGTTGATATAATAAGGAATGTTTCATTGAAATTAGATGCAGGAGACAATTTATGTATTTTAGGAGTTAATGGGTCTGGCAAAACTACTTTACTAAAAGCTATAGCTGGTATAATTCCAAGTCAAGGCGATGTTTTGATTGATGGTAAAAGTATAAAAGCTATGAAAAGACAAGAGATTGCTAATGAAATAGCAGTTATGAGTCAATTATCTAATATATACTTCTCATATACTGTATTTGAAACTGTATTATTGGGGCGATACTTATATATGAAAAACAATTTCTTAAAAGAACCTTCTGAGAAAGATAAAGCCTATGTCCGAAAATGTTTAGAAACCGTTGGAATGCTAGATAAGCAAGATAAGCAGATTGATACATTATCAGGTGGGCAATTACAAAGAGTATTTTTAGCAAGAGCTTTGGCTCAAGAACCTAATATCATTTTATTAGATGAGCCTACAAATCATTTAGATTTAAAAAGCCAGAGGGAATTAATTTATTATTTAAAAAGGTGGTCAAAAGATTATAACCATTCAGTAATTGGGGTGTTCCACGATATAAATCATGCTTTGGAATTAGCTGATTATTTATTAGTATTAGCAAAAGATAATGTTATGGTATTTGGCAAACCTGAAGAGATAATTAATAGTAAGCTATTGGATGAGGTTTATGAAATGGATGTAGCAGGATATATGATTGATTGTTTAAAGAAATGGGAAAGATAAATTAAAAGTCTAACTATTTCTTTAATTTAGCTCTTAAGTTTAATCAGTTAGAAGGCATTGATGAGATTGAATTTAAAAGTAGAAATTATAAGTAAATAATATGTTTCAATTAGGAGAGAAGAAATGACAAAGAGAATGATATTGTAAATATGGGGGTGTTGGATTGTGGATTTATTAAAAGAAACTTTAAGTAAAATCACTGAACCGGATAAAAAAGTAAAAGAAGAAGTTAGAAAGAAGTGGGATGGATTACTTAAGCCAATAGGTAGTTTAGGTGCATTAGAAGAGATTATTATTAAGATATGTGGTATGACTGGCAAAGTAATTAATAAATTTGACAAAAAAGCTATAGCTGTAATGTGCAGTGATAATGGAGTTGTAAATGAGGGAGTAAGCTCTGCACCACAAGTATTTACAAAAATATTAGCAGAGAGTATGTCAAAAGGATTAACAGGAGTTGCTACACTAGGTAAATATACAGGTACGGATATTTTTACTGTTGATTTGGGTATAAAAGGAAAAGTGGACAATCCTAAAGTGCTAGATAGAAAGATTAGAGATGGCACTAAGAATTTTACAAAAGGACCAGCTATGACCTATGATGAGGCAGTTAAATCTATAGAAATAGGTATTGAAGTTGCAGATGAAATATTTGTTAAGGGGTATGATATATTAGGAACAGGAGAAGTAGGAATTGGAAATACTTCTACTGCAGTAGCAGTACTATCAAGTTTATCAGGTTTAGATGTAGATTTGATTTGTGGAAAAGGAGCAGGGCTTACAGAGAAACAGCACATACGTAAAAAAGAAATCATAAAAAAAGCTATAGCTATTAATAAACCTAATAAGGATAATCCTATAGATGTTATATCAAAAGTAGGAGGATTTGATATAGGTGGTATGTGTGGCTTGTGTTTATCTGCAGCTAAAAATAAAAAGCCTATTGTTATAGATGGATTTATATCTTCTGTGGCAGCTCTTTGTGCTACTAAGCTTAACCCTTATGTAAGAGAATACATAATACCTTCTCATTTATCAGCTGAACCGGGTGCAAAGTACGTATTTGATGAACTAGGGTTAAAGCCAATACTAAATTTAGAAATGAGATTAGGAGAAGGTTCTGGCTGTCCGCTTGCATTTCAAATCATAGAAACGGCAGAATATATATTTGAAAATATGGGAACACACGAGGATGTTTCAATGAGTACCTCATATTTAGTAGATATAAGAGAGGAATAAAGGAGGCAAAAGATGATAACATTAGTTACTGGTGGTGCTAGATCTGGTAAAAGTACCTTTGCAGAAAGTTTATATGGAAATGATAAGGATGTAGTATATATAGCCACAGCTAAAGTTATTGATGATGAAATGAAAGAAAGGGTAAAGCACCATCAAAATTCTAGGCCTAAACAGTGGCGTACATATGAAGGAGATTATAACTTAAGCAAGGCAATTGGTAATGAGAAAAAGTATTTACTTGATTGTGTTACAATACTTACTTCTAATATAATGTATGATATGTCCAAAGATGAAGAAAAGATAAGTTTTGAACTTCAAAAGTTAATTGAAGATAAGGTATTCTTTGAGGTAAAAGAATTAACAGATAAAATTAGAGAAAAAAATTACGATATTGTTATAGTGACCAATGAAGTTGGCGATTCTATTGTTCCGAGTCATCCTGTATCTAGAGCTTTTAGAGATATTCAAGGACGTGTAAACCAGCGGATTGCAGCAGTGGCAGATCAAGTATATTTAGTATGTTGTGGAATTCCGGTGAAAATAAAATGATTAAAGGATTAATATTAGCAATACAGTTTTTTACGAGAATACCTATTAATATTACTGTGGATTTTAATGAGAAAAACATTAGGTATAGCATATTTTTCATGCCATTAGTTGGAACTATTATTGGTGGCTTTGGTGGTATAGTTTATTATTTAATTGCACCACATAATAAGCTTATGGCTTCATTTCTAACACTTTTAATAACAATAATTTTAACTGGTGGACTTCATATAGATGGTTTGGCAGATACTTTTGATGGTTTTTTAGCGAATAAAGATAGAAAAAAAACTATGGAAATTATGAAGGATAGCAGAATAGGTACATTTGGAGTACTTAGTATAGTTTTGCATTTAATGTTCTTATATATATTAATAATTAGCATAGATAATGTACCTTTAGCAATGATCCTGTCCTTTACCAATAGTAGATTAATAGCAAGTATAATTATATCAAATAAGAAATCAGCTCAGGTTAATGGGTTAGGTGCTTTATTTCATAAAAGTAATCCTAAAAAGTTGATAATATTAAGTACAATTATTTATTTGATTTTTTTAGTATCTATTAATAAAAAATATTTGATACCTCTTGTGATTAACTATATTTTAGCAGAAATTATTAGCAATATATCATATAAAAAAATAGATGGTTTAACTGGTGATGTATATGGGACTATAATTGAATTAGGTGTACTTATTTCTTTATTTTCATTTTGGGGTGTGGGTGAATGGATATAATTATGATTAGACATGGTGAGAGTGAGGATAATGTAAGGAAAGTATATAGTAGAATTTCTACCCCTTTAACTGAGAAAGGCAAAGCAGAGATATTACAAACTAAGAAATTATTAGAGAGATATGATTATGAAGAGGTTTATTATAGTCCTTATAGGAGAACTGTAGATACTATGCATTATTTAGATTTAGAAGGCAAAGAAGATGATAGAATAAGGGAGATTAATTTTGGTATATTTGAAGGAAAAAATTTTGAAGAAATATCAAAAGTTTACCCAGAGGAAGCAAAGCTTTGGATAGAGGATATATATAACTATAGGATTCCAAAAGGAGAATCGTTATTGGATGTATATAATAGAGTAAGTGAGTTTTTAGAAGAACTATGCAAGATGAATAAGTCTGCTCTTTTAGTTACTCATGATTCTGTAATTCGTTTAGCTTTATGTTGGGTATTTGATGAACCATTGTATTTTTATAGGTTTAAGGTAGATAATGGCAGCATAACTACTATTACGGTAAATGAAGGATATAAGTATATTAACAGATTAAATCAAACATATTAATATAGCGCGGTGTAAACTCTTAACCGCGCTATATTAATTACGCTTCATTAAGCATCCATATAACGAAGTTTAAAACGCTTGCAAAAGATGTCCAAGCAATATATGGAATCATTAAAAATGAAGCTATTTTATCATGTCTGTAAAACTCAAATGTGGTTAGGAGAATAAATATAAGCATTAAAAGTATCTCTATAAATGCTAGTCCATATAAATTAAATCTAAAGAAAATGGTTGTCCAAATTAGGTTTAAAAATAATTGAATAAAAAACAAAATTAAAGCTTTAGTTATATTATTATTTTGTTTTCCTTTTAATATTATTCTGTAAAGAGAAATAGCCATAAGGAAGTATAATATAGCCCAGACAATTGGAAAAATCCAATTTGGAGGAGCAAAAGAAGGTTTTATAAGATTTTCATATATTCTTATATTGGACATTCCTAGAAGTCCGGATAAAAATCCAGCTCCTTCAATTAATATTATAATTAGAATAAGCAACCCAATATTCTTTTTTTCTCCAACTCTAAATATGTTAATCACGGTATCACCCCCAAGAACTTGCTTATCAATAATATATAATTCATACATTGTAAGTTTATGTTTAAATATAATAAAATTGTGTTTTAATTTTTAGTACTTATGATTGAAGATTTTGATAATAAGAAATATATATAATAAGAATATTATGATGATGTAAGTTAGTGCATTATTTTTTATATTGGTGTTTATTTATATCCACAATAAAAGTAAAAAGTGATAATGCTGAACTTAAATAAAAAAGATTTATAATGAGATATTAATAATATTTATTTGTTGATAAAGATATTCTAATTTATAAATTTTTCTAGTATAATGGAGAATACAATTAAAACGTTATGAAAGTTTTATTAAAGAGATTGGAGGAAATAATATGAAGCTATTAAAGTCTATGGGTAACTGGGGCAAAAACCATAAAGCAAAATTAATGGCTTTAGATTTTTTTAAATATATAGGACCAGGGCTTTTGGTTACAGTAGGATTTATTGATCCAGGAAATTGGGCATCTAATGTAGCAGCAGGAGCAGATTATGGGTACGCACTTCTTTGGATGGTAACATTGTCAACCTTTATGCTAATTATTCTCCAGCATAATGCAGCTCATCTTGGCATTGTTACAGGATATTGTTTATCAGAATCTGCTACAATATATCTTAAACCTTGGGTAAGCAGAATAGCTTTAATAACAGCAATGATGGCTGCAATTTCTACAGCCTTAGCAGAAATTTTAGGAGGAGCTATAGCTCTTCAGATGCTCTTTGGTCTTCCATTAAAAATAGGTGCAGTTTTAGTTTTAGGAGTAGTTATGTGGATGCTTTATACAAACTCCTATAAAAAGCTTGAAAAGTGGATTATAGGTTTTGTATCACTAATAGGTTTATCCTTTATAGTAGAACTTACTTTTGTTAATGTAAATTGGAGTGAAGCCATTGTAAGTTGGGCAAAGCCAAGTTTTCCTAAAGAATCTATGCCTGTTATAATGAGTGTTCTGGGTGCAGTTGTAATGCCGCACAATCTATTTTTACACTCAGAAGTTATTCAAAGCAGACAGTGGAACTTAGAAGATGATGAGGTGATAGCAAAACAGTTAAAATATGAATTTTTAGATACATTCCTTTCAATGGTAATAGGATGGGCAATAAATAGTGCTATGATACTGATTGCAGCATGTACTTTTTTTACACAAAAAATTCAGGTTATAGAATTAGGTCAGGCGCAGCAAATGTTAAAACCTCTTTTAGGAAATATAGCTTCTGTAATATTTGCAATTGCACTACTTCTTGCAGGAATATCTTCTTCTGTAACTGCTGGTATGGCAGGAGGAAGCATTTTTGCAGGGCTATTTAAGGAAACTTATGATATACACGATAGTCATACAAAAGTAGGAGTTGGAATTACTTTAATTGCAGCTGCTCTTGCAATTTTCTTCATAAGTGATCCTTTTAAAGGACTTGTATACTCTCAGATGTTTTTAAGTGTTCAATTACCTATCTCAGTATTGTTGCAAATATATTTAACATCATCTAAAAAGGTTATGGGCAAGTATGCAAATGCAGGTATAGAGAAAATATTGCTTTGGATTATAGGGATTATAGTAGCTGCCTTAAATATAGCTCTATTAATAAGCAGCTTATATAATTTTTAAATAATCTTTCTTTATATGCTTATACTACTATTAGGTTTCTTTTAATTTTTATATAGTGATTTTTAATTAAGGAGGAGATAATAGTGACTGAAAAAAGCCATATAGATATAAATAAATTAAATGCTATTCCTTCAGGACGTCCTTTTGAATATAAGGATGTGGTAATGGATGAATTCCCAATAGAAAAAAGAACAGAAGATGGAAAAAGGTTTAAGGCAGAAGTTGAGAATGGTGAATTTGATGCTGTAATCATAGAGGATGATACTGATAGAGTTCAATATCGAAAGTTATAGAAAAAAGCTACTTAGAAATTTCTAAGTAGCTTTTTAAGGTTTATATATTAACAAAGGAGGAGTCTAGTTAGAAGAGATTCAAGCTCTTTTAGTTTATCTTTATCCATTGGTGATGTATCCTTTAATAAATAGTCTAGACCCAGTTTGTCGTATTTATTAACCCCAAGAGTATGATAGGGAAGTAATTCTACTTTTTCCACATTATCTATTTGTTTTATTATATGAGCTAGCTTTGAGATGTGTTCCTCAGAATCTGTAACTTTTGGAACTACAACATGGCGTATCCAAAGCTTTGTACCTGATTTAGATAAAGCTTTTAAAAACTCATCTAAGCCTTTTTTCTCTTGACCAGTTAAATTTTTATATCCTGTATCATCTACATGTTTAATATCCAATATTACTAGGTCAGTGTATTTTAAGATTTCATCATATTTTCCAAGACCAAAGCCAGAGGTATCAAGTGTTGTGTGTATATTATTTTCTTTACATAATTTTAAGATTTCTAGTAAAAAGTCTGGTTGAAGGAGTACTTCACCACCAGAGAAAGTAACTCCACCACCTGATTTTTCAAAGTATGGCTTAAATCTTAAAATTTTTTTTAAAAGTTCTTCAGGTGTAAATTCCATTCCACCTTGCATATTCCAAGTGTCAGGATTATGACAATAAGCACATCTTAAAGGGCAACCTTGAAAAAATACTACCGTTCTAATACCAGGACCATCTACTAGTCCCATGCTTTCTATCGAGTGAATTCTTCCCTTTATCATACTATCACCTCATAAGGTTAATTTATTACATTTTTTCATGGAAAGTTCTGCTTATAACTTCTTTTTGTTGAGCTTTTGATAATTTGTTGAAGTTAACTGCATATCCTGAAACTCTTATTGTAAGTGTTGGATATTTTTCAGGATGTTCCATAGCATCTATTAAAGTTTCTCTGTTTAGTACATTTACGTTTAAGTGGTGAGCACCTTGGCCAAAATATCCGTCCATTATATAAACTAAATTATTTATTCTAGTTTGTCCATCTTTTCCTAGAGCATCTGGGATTATGGAGAAAGTGTTTGAAACTCCATCTTCGCATGCACAATATGGTATTTTAGCAACTGAGTTAAGAGAAGCTAAGGCTCCTTCAATATCTCTTCCATGCATTGGGTTTGCTCCAGGAGCTAAAGGTTCTCCAAGCTTTCTTCCATCAGGTGTTGAACCAGTTTTCTTTCCGTAAACTACATTTGATGTTATTGTTAATACTGAAAGTGTATGTTTAGCATTTCTATAAGTTGGATGCTTTTTAAGTTCTTTAGAGAATCTATCAACAATTTCTACAGCAATATTGTCTACTCTATCATCATCATTTCCGTATTTAGGGAAATCTCCTTCAACTTTAAAGTCAACAGTTATTCCATTTTCTCTTATAGGTTTTACTTTTGCGAATTTAATTGCGCTTAATGAGTCTGTTGCAACGGATAATCCAGCTACACCAAAGGCCATTAATCTTCCAACATTTGTATCATGAAGAGCCATTTGAGAAGCTTCATAAGCATATTTATCATGCATAAAATGAATTATATTCATTGTGTTAACATAAAGCTCTCCAATATACTCCAATACTTTAAAATAGTTAGACTTTACTTTTTCATAATCTAAAACTTCATCAGTTATAGGTTCTATATTTGGTACAACTTTTAAGCCTTTCTTTTCATCAATTCCACCGTTGATTGCAAGAAGCAGAGCTTTTGCAAGGTTGCATCTTGCTCCAAAGAACTGCATTTGTTTACCAACTTTCATTGCAGATACGCAACATGCTATAGCATAATCGTCTCCATAGATGGGACGCATAATGTCGTCATTTTCGTATTGAATTGAATCAGTTAAAATAGACATTTCAGCGCAGTACTTTTTAAAGTTTTCTGGAAGGTCTTGAGACCATAGTACTGTCATATTTGGTTCTGGCGCAGTTCCAAGATTTATTAGAGTGTGAAGATATCTAAAGGAAGTCTTTGTAACAAGGGGCCTTCCATCTACTCCCATTCCGGCTAAGGCTTCAGTTACCCAAGTTGGATCGCCTGCAAATAAATCATTATATTCAGGAGTTCTTAAGTGTCTTGCCATTCTAAGCTTAATTATGAATTGATCTATAATTTCTTGAGCTTCTTCCTCTGTAATTATTCCATTTTGAAGATCTCTTTCAATATATATATCAAGGAAAGTGCTAGTTCTTCCAAGAGACATTGCAGCACCGTTATTTTCTTTTATACCGGCCAAATATCCAAAGTATAAGAATTGAGCAGCTTCTCTAGCATTTTTTGCAGGCTCTGATATATCAAATTCATAAGATGCAGCCATTTTCTTTATTTCTTCAAGAGCTCTAATTTGCTCTGTAACTTCTTCACGAAGTCTTATGAGTTCATCAAGCATAACTCCTTTTAGTTTTTTAAGATCTTTTTTCTTTTCTTCAATTAAGAAATTTATACCATAAAGAGAAATTCTTCTATAATCTCCAATAATTCTTCCTCTTCCATATGCATCAGGAAGTCCAGTTAAAACTCCAGTTGTTCTTGCAAGTCTCATTTCTTCAGTATAGGCATCAAAAACTCCTTGATTATGAGTTTTTCTGTACTTAGTAAAGATTTCTTCCATTTCTTTATCTATCTCATAACCATAAGCTTCTAGGGCTTGCTTTGCCATTCTTATTCCACCAAAAGGATTTGTAATTCTTTTAAGAGGAGCATCTGTCTGAAATCCTACTATGACTTCATTTTCTTTATCTAAATATCCAGGTTTAAAACTGTTTATTCCTGATATTGTTTTTGTATCAACATCAAGAATGCCTTTCTTTGTTTCTTCTAGTATAAGCTGGCTGGCCTTTTCCCAAACTGTTTTTGTCTTCTCAGTTGGGCCCACTAAAAAGCTTTTGTCTCCAGTGTATGGAGTATAGTTTAATTGAATAAAGTTCCTTACGTCTATAGTTTTACTCCAATTCCCATCTTTAAAACCTTCCCATTGTTTAAACATATCTACACACTCCTTTAACATATAGTTAGTGTATTATATAAATAATATAATGTGTCATACTTTATTAAATAGCTTTTTTATAGCTTTATAATAAAATGTTTATCACCATCTTGAGACTGTATCAATAAAATTTTAAAACTGTTATAATCTATCTATAAACATATTATAATATTTAACAATAATATAATATGTGACTATAATCACGAAATATAAAAATAAAAAGAGAATATTTAGTATATCAATAATGCGAAATTATTAATGGCATTAGAGATTTATAACTATATGCTCAAAATTATGTGAATGAAATTATTTTTTAGGATGTTATGTTATAATAATAACATTCTACTTGGGATAAATCAATATAATGGTATGAGTTTAGTTAATGATAATTCGTTTAATAACATATTAAATACAAAAAAATACATAAAATATTCGTATGGTTTAATATGGTAAATTAAGATAAGTAAAAGTTAAGGTTAATTATAAGTTTTGTTTATGAATTTATGATAAATTCTAATTTGATTTTGGTAAAAATCAGTGGTAATCTGTTATAGAGAAAGTAAAATATTTAAAAAAGATTGATAAAGTTATGACAATATATGGAATTTGTTTAAGGGGGATAGTTATGGCTAAGTTGACTGCAGAAAAAATAGCTGAACTAAAGGGACAGGGATTCATAATGCAAAGAGATAAAGAGCATTTTGTATGTAGAATAGTAACAGTAGATGGTACTATGGATTCTAAGAAAATAAGAAAGGTGGCAGAAATCTCTGAAAAGTATGGAGAAGGGCATATGACTTTTACTTCAAGACTTAGTATTGAGATACGCGGAATCAAGTATGAAGATATAGATAAGGTTAAAGATGAACTTAAAGAAGTAGGACTTTATGCTGGAGGAACAGGCGCAAGAGTTAGACCAATCGCTTCTTGCAAGGGAACTGTCTGCGTATGGGGACTTTTGGACACTCAAGAGTTAAGCAGAATAATACATGAAAGGTTTTATGAGGGATGGTATGATGTAAAACTTCCACATAAATTTAAAATAGCTGTTGGAGGATGTCCAAACAACTGTGCAAAGCCTGATCTAAATGATTTAGGAATAATGGGCCAAAGGAAGCCAAAGCTGGATCAGGATAGGTGCTTAGGATGCAAAAAATGTGCTGTTGAGGAAACTTGCAAGGCAGGTGCTGCTAAGAGAGTAGATAATAAAATGAATATAGACTTTGATAAATGCAGGAAATGTGGACAATGCATAGGCAAATGCCACTTTGATGCAGTAGAACTAGATAAAGAAGGAGTAAAAATATTTCTAGGTGGTAAGTGGGGTAAGCTCCCTAGAGTAGGAGACTTGGTGAACAATATATTTACTGTAGAAGAAGCATTAGAATTTATAGAAAAGTCTATACTATATTATAAAGAATACGGAAAAGACGGAGAAAGATTTGGAGATATGATTGATAGAATAGGCTTTGAACAAGTGGAAAAAGTATTGCTTACTAATGAAATGATGGATAGGAAAGAAGAAATATTAAGTGCTCAAAGTATGTAAAGGATATACATGATAGAAATTAATTTAAGCCGTATGATTAAATCATACGGTTTCGTTTATGTAGGGCAAGTATAAGGGTTAGATTGGTAAAAGTATTTATGCGCTAGGATTTTACATTTCTATAATAAATGCTTATAATTTGTGTAATAAAGTAAAGTTATATATGAGGGAGTTTTATAAATGGGTAGAAAAACAATACACAAAAGAGGAGTTCTTGTGATTAGCTCAGGCTCTAGCAATATGGAAGCTATAAGAGTATCATTAGGAAGTATAGAAAATATGATATCAGAAGAATTTAAAGATTGGGAGGTTAGAAGAGCTTTCACTTCGGAAGCTATAATTGAGAAATTAAGAAAAAACAGTGGTATAATAGTAGATAATGTTGAAAAGGCGTTGAAAAAAATGAATGTGGAAGGATTTGAAAATGTGATACTTCAGCCTCTTCATATAATACCAGGAAGCGAGTATGAAAAAATTGTAGAAACCTTAAAAAAGTATAAGACTATTTTTAAAAACATAGCTTTAGGAAGGCCTATTTTATATTACGAAAAGGATTATAAAAGAGCATTAGATGCACTGAGAACTCAAGTGCCATGCTTAAACCATGATGAAGCAGTTGTTCTAGTAGGTCATGGAACAAAGCATACATCTAATATATTCTATAAGAGGTTTCAAGAAATTATTGATGAAGAGGGATTAAGATTCTACGTGGTAACTCTTGATGAATATCCTACTATTTATGATATAATATCAAAATTGAAAAAGGATGAGGTAAGAAAAATATTTCTAATGCCTTTTATGCTGTTTTTTGGAGGGCATGGAATGCGTGATATTGCTGGAGATAAAGATGACTCATTAAAAAATATATTGAAAAGAGAAGAGTTTGAGGTAAGCATTTATGAGCATGGTCTAGGGGAAAATATAGAATATCAAAAGATATACCTTCAGCATGTAAAAGATGTTATGTATTAGGAGGACATTATGAATCTAGCAGTAATAGGAGTTAACTATAATAATACGCCTATAGATATAAGAGAAAAAGTTTCTTTTTCTAGGTCTCAAAAAGAGAAAGCAGGAAAGTATCTTATAGATAAAGGAATAAAAGAAATTGTTATATTGTCAACTTGCAATAGAAGTGAAATATATGTAATCAGTGAAAATTTAAATAAGGATATTGAAACAGTTAAAAATTTTTATAAGGAATTTTTTAACATAGATAATATAGAAGAATATTTATTCACAAAAGAAAATAAGGATGCTTTGTTTCATGTATATTATGTAGCAGCAGGTTTAGATTCTATGATACTTTGTGAAGACCAAATATTAGGTCAAGTTAAAGAGGCATTAGATTTTTCCATAAAACATGAGCTAAGCGGAAAGGTATTAAACAAGCTTTTTAAAGAAGCTGTAACTTCAGCTAAAAAAATAAAAACTGATTTAAAGATATCAGAAACGCCTATTTCTATTGTTTACATAGCTATAAAGATTTTAAAAGAAAAATTAGGTTCTCTCAAAGGAAAAAAGGCTTGTGTAATAGGAATTGGAGAGATTGGAAGACTTGCTTTAACTCATCTTTTAGAGGAAGATTTATGTGAAATATACATAGCTAATAGAACTTATAATAATATTTTAGACTTACTTTCTAAATTTCATAATGTAAAACCAATAGAATTTGAAAAGCGCTATGAGGTAATAGAAAAGGTGGATATTATAATTACAGCAACTTCAGCTCCACATACTATCCTAGATTTTAATCATATGAAGAAAATTCATAATAATTTATACATAATGGATCTTGCCCTTCCAAGAGATGTGGAGAAAAAGGTAGCCTTTTTAGAGAATATTACTGTTTATGACGTAGATGATTTTAAAAATATATCAGAAGAAAATATGAAAAAGAGAGAAGAACTTTCAGAAGTTGCAAAGGATATCATAAATTCAAAGGTTGAAGAATTTATTGATTGGTCAAAGGGTATAAAGGTTGACTCAGTAATTAAGAACTTAAATGAGAGATGTAATGAAATAAAAGATGAATACTTTAAATATATAGATAAGAAGCTAGAATTAGATGAAAAGAGTAAAAAAGTAGTAGATAAAATGCTTTCATCAGCTCTTAGAAGGTTAGTAAAGGATCCTATTTTAACTTTAAAAGGATTAAAAGATGAGGAAAAAATAAATGAGTATATAAAAGTAGTAAATGATATATTTAATTTTTAATAAGAGGAGATATTATGTACTATCCTTTAATGATAGATATAGGAGATAAGTTAATTGCAGTAATAGGTGGAGGAAAGGTTGCCCTAAGAAAGGTAAAAAAGCTTTTAGAATTTCAAGGAAAAGTTAGAGTTGTAAGTCCACAGCTTTTAGATGAGTTTAAAGAACTAAAGAATAGATTTTGTGGAAAATTAGAAATAATAGAGGATAAATTTAAAGAAGATTATATAAAAGATGCTTTTTTAGTAATAGGAGCAACAGATAGAGCTGAAATAAATAAGGATATAAGTAATTATTGCAGAAAAAATAATATACTTTGCAACATAGTTGATGATATAGAGTTTTCAGATTTTATAGTTCCTTCTTCTATAAAAAGGGGAAGCCTTGTAATATCCATATCAACCATGGGAAAAAGTCCATCTCTAGCAGCTAAAATAAAAAAAGACTTAGAAAAGGCGTATTCTGAAGAATATGAAGAGTATGTAGACTTATTAGGAGAAGCGAGGAGACTTATATTAAAAAACTATAATGATGATGTAGAGAAAAGGGAAATGCTAAAGGATATAATAAATATGCCTATAGAAGAGCTTAAAAGGTTTATTGAGAATGAGAGTAGAAAGGGGCATAATGTATGAAAATAATAGTTGGCTCTAGGGGAAGTAAGCTTGCACTTACTCAAACTAATTGGGTTATTGAAAAGTTAAAAGAAAAGCATCCTGAGGTAGAGTTTGAAATAAAAGTAATACAGACAAAAGGTGATAGAATAAAGGTCGTGGCTTTAGATAAAATAGGTGGCAAGGGAATATTTGTTCAAGAAATTGAGGAACAGCTTGAAAGTGGAGAAATAGATATGGCAGTCCACAGCATGAAGGATATGGCTACTTCTATTCCGGGTAATCTTAAGTTTTCTTATATACCAGAAAGAGAAGATTATAGAGATATTCTAGTGCTTAAGCGTGAATATAAAACCATAGATGACCTCCCTAAAGGAGCTAAAATAGGTACAGGCAGCAAAAGAAGAAAGTATCAACTTTTAAGTTATAGAGGAGATTTAGACATTGTCCCTATAAGAGGAAATGTAGACACTAGAATAAGAAAAATAGAAAGTGAAAATCTCCATGGTGTGGTTCTAGCTGCAGCAGGAGTGAAAAGACTAGGATTAGTTAATAGTATTGACTATAATATAGTTTATTTAAATAAAGATATAGTACTTCCAGCCCCTGCTCAAGGAATACTAGCTATTGAAATAAAGCGGGGAAGAGAAGATTTAGAAAATATATTAAAATGTATAGAGGACAAGAATGCAAAGATACAAGCTGAATGTGAAAGAGCATTTTTAAAAGGTGTAAATGGAGGATGCCATCTTCCTATAGGAGCAATTTGTATTATAAATAATGATAAGATAAAGCTAGAAGGGCTTTTAGGAAAAGAGGATGGCTCAAAGCTTGTTCGCAAAGCCATAGAAGGAAATATTGAAGAAGCAGAAGGTTTAGGATTTAAACTTGCAGAAATGATACTTAAGGAGATAGATTAACATGAAAGGAAAAGTGTATCTAGTCGGTGCAGGACCAGGAGATTATAAGCTTATAACTCTAAAAGGTATGGACTGTATAAAGATTGCAGATGTTATTGTATATGATAGGTTAGTTAATAGGACTTTGTTAAAGAATGCAAGGAAAGATTGTGAATTTATATATGTAGGAAAGAAGTCCAGCAATCACACTAAAACTCAAGATGAGATAAATGATATAATTGCTCATAAGGCAAAGGAAGGAAAGATAGTTACAAGGCTTAAGGGAGGAGACCCTTATGTTTTTGGAAGAGGAGGAGAAGAAGGAGAGTATTTAAGGGAAAGGGAAATTGATTTTGAAGTTGTTCCTGGAATTACTTCAGCCATAGGAGGGCTTTGTTATGCAGGTATTCCTATAACTCATAGAGATTATGCTTCTTCTTTTCACGTTATAACAGGTCACTTAAAGGATGAAGATAAGGAGTTAGATTGGGAATCTTTAGCTAAACTAAATGGCACTTTAGTATTTTTAATGGGAATAGCAAATTTAAATAAAATAGCTACAAGTTTGATTGAAAATGGAAAAGATAAGACTACTCCTACTGCTTTAATAAATTGGGCTACTACACAAAATCAAAAAGTTGTAGAAGGAACCCTTGAAAACATACACGAAATAGCCTTAAAAGAAAAGATAGAATCTCCAACTCTTATTGTTGTTGGAGAGGTTGTGAAGCTAAGGAAACATTTAAACTTTTTTGAGAGTAAGCCCCTATTTGGAAAAAGTGTAGTAGTAACTAGGTCAAGGGCTCAAAGCAGCAAACTTGTAGATAAGATAATGAATCTTGGTGGAAACCCAATAGAATTTCCAACTATTAAAATAGAAGAAATAAAACCTAATGAGGCTTTAGATAGGGAGATAGAAAGGCTAAGTCAGTATTCCTATATAATATTTACAAGTGAAAATGGAGTAAAAATATTTTTTGATAGATTGTTTGAATTGAATTATGACAGCAGAAAGTTAGGAAATATAAAGATAATAGCTATAGGACCAGCTACTTCAAAAGCACTTAGAGAAAGAGGAATAGCTGCAGATATAATTCCAAAAAGATTTGTGGGAGAAGCTGTGGTAGAAGAACTTCAAGAGATTTTATCAAAGGAAGACAGAATACTTATCCCTAGGGCTAGTGAAGCTAGACCATATTTAGTAAAAAAGTTAAGTGAAATATGTGGTGTAGTAGAATGTAAAACATATAGGACAGTAAAGGGCGAAGGAAATAAGGAAGAAATACTAGAACTTTTAAATGAAGATAAAATAAATTATGTAACTTTTACAAGCTCATCTACAGTTAAAAATTTCGTTGAAATAATAGGAAAAGAAAACCTAGATAAGCTAAAGAATACAAAGATAATATCTATAGGACCAATAACATCAAATACAATAAAGGATTTTGGACTTAATGTATATAAAGAAGCAGAAGAGTACACTATAGATGGAATCATAAAAGCACTTATTTAAGCACTTAATTAAAGTTTTTTAAGAAACTCTAAATTGACAATGGTCAATAATGCGTTGGGAGGAATAAAAAGTGAACATAATAAAAAGGCCAAGAAGGCTTAGGGTTAATGAAACAATTAGAGGATTAGTTAGAGAAACTAGAATTAGTGTCGAATCTTTAGTGTATCCATTGTTTGTGATAGAAGGGGAAAATATAAAAAGAGAAATTACTTCTTTAAAGGGAAATTATCATTTTTCTGTGGATAAGTTAGAAGAAGAGATTAAAGAACTTATGGATTTAGGAATAAAATCTGTTATATTGTTTGGAATTCCTAATGAGAAGGATGAGGTAGGCTGCGAGGCATATCATGAGCATGGAATAGTACAGAAGGCTATAAAAGAGATAAAAAGCAAGTTTCCTGATATGTATGTTATAACTGATGTATGCATGTGTGAATATACTTCTCATGGACACTGCGGAATACTTACAGAGAGCGGTTATGTAGATAACGATAAGACTCTTGAGTATCTTGGCAAAATAGCTGTAAGCCATGCAGAGGCTGGGGCTGATATGATAGCTCCTTCTGATATGATGGATGGAAGAATTGGCTTTATTAGGGATGCTTTAGATAAGGCAGGATACGTTAATGTACCTATAATGGCTTATAGTGCAAAATATGCTTCAGCTTTTTATGGACCTTTTAGAGAGGCAGCAGATTCCGCACCTTCCTTTGGAGACAGAAAGTCTTATCAAATGGATCCTGCTAATATAAATGAGGCTATAAGAGAAGTAGAGCTTGACATAGAAGAGGGAGCAGACATAGTAATGGTAAAACCAGCTCTTTCTTATTTAGATGTTATAAGAAAAGTTAAAGATAGCTTTAACATGCCTATTGCAGCTTATAATGTAAGCGGAGAATATGCTATGATAAGAAGCTGCATAGATAACGGACTTTTAAGTGAGAATGCAATTATGGAATCCTTAATTTCTATTAAAAGAGCAGGAGCAGATATAATAATAACTTACTTTGCAAAGGATGCAGCTAGAATACTTAGGAGGTAAGAAATGTGAGGTACGCTAAATCAGAAGAGTTATTCAAAGAAGCGGTGAAATATATTCCAGGAGGAGTAAACAGCCCTGTTAGAGCTTTTGGTTCTGTGGGAATGAGTCCCATATTTATAGAGAAGGCAGAAGGTTCTAAGATTTATGATATAGATGGAAATGAGTACATAGATTACATATGCTCTTGGGGACCGCTTATATTAGGTCATAGTAAAAAAGAGCTTATTGAAGGTGTAGAAGATATAGTAAAGAGAGGAACGAGCTACGGAGTTCCAACAAGGATAGAAGTCGAAATGGCAAAGCTTATAGTTGAAGCTTACTCTTCAGTGGATATGGTAAGAATGGTGAACTCAGGAACGGAAGCTACCATGAGTGCTTTGAGGCTAGCAAGGGGTTACACTAAGAGAAATAAGATTTTAAAGTTTGAAGGATGTTATCATGGTCATTCCGATGCTTTATTAGTAAAGTCAGGTTCAGGTACTATAACCTTTGGTGTTCCAACAAGTCCGGGAGTTCCAGAGGATACAGTTAAGGACACTTTGGTTTGCAGATTCAATGATATAGAAGCTGTTAGAAAAATCTTTGAAGAACAAGGAAAAGAAATAGCAGCAGTAATAGTAGAGCCAGTATCAGGCAATATGGGAGTAGTTCCTGCAAAAGAAGAGTTTTTAAAAGAACTTAGAGAAATAACAAAAGAATATGGAACGGTTTTGATATTTGATGAGGTTATAACAGGGTTTAGATTATCCTATGGTGGAGCTCAAGAGGTTTATGGAATAAAGCCAGACTTAACTTGCTTTGGAAAGATAATAGGAGCAGGACTCCCAGTAGGAGCTTATGGTGGAAGAAGAGAAATAATGGAGTGTGTATCACCACTAGGTCCTGTATATCAAGCTGGAACTTTATCGGGAAATCCACTTGCTATGCATATGGGATATAAAAATTTAAATATATTAAAAAATAATAAGAATATATATAAAGAACTAGAAGATAAAGCTATAAAATTAGAAAAGGGATTTAATAAAAATATAAAAGAATTAGGAATAAAGGCCACAGTAGTAAGATTTAAGTCTATGCTCTGCTTATTCTTTGGAGAAGGTCCATTTGAAAACTACGATGATGTATCAAAATGTGATACTAAAAAGTATGCTGTATATTTTAAAGAAATGCTAAATAGGGGAATATTAGTAGCACCATCACAATTTGAAGCCATATTTTTATCTGATGCTCATAATGATGAAGATATCCAAAAAACAATAAAGGCAAATTACGAGGCGTTATATAAGGTTAGATAAAGCAGTTTAGGAAGTGGAGAGTTGAGAGAGTTCAATAAAATGAACCGAATTAAGTTTAGCTTAATTCGGTTCATTTTCTATATAAAAAATTATTTCTTTCTCATAAAGAAATTGAACTTGTCTTTCTTAGGTGTTGAAGAATCTATGTTTCTTTTATGATAAGTGTCTTTGTATTCAGAAACTTGATTGTCCACTACATATGCATAGTCTGTTTTTCCTTCTTTAACCCAATCCATGAATATATATGTATGGGATGGAGCTCCACTCTTAGAATTAGATGTAAAGCATATATCTCCTGGCTGAAGCTTGGTATAGTCTGAAACTTTTTCCCATCCATTTTTTTCTAGTTCGGCAACTAATCTATTAGTATTAATTATTGAATTGCTTATATTGTAGCCATTATCTCTCAATATTTGTGCTACAAATATTGTTGATAAGCCTTTGTCGCTTCCCTTATTTAGCTTTATAGACTTTTGTAAAGAACTATTTCTGTTATTTTCATCTTTTAAATAATTGTATATTTTTTCATTCAAAGTTTCAGAAACAGTAGAAGCTTCAGTTTGAGCTTCTGTAGAAGTATTTTCAGATGTATCGCTGGATATTATTTGAGCTTGTTTAGAAGTGCTATCGCCTTTAGCAAAGTTTATTGTAAAAGAAAACATTTGTACTAAAGTCAGCACACATATAATAGCAATAGGTACAGCTATTACTGCAAAGGCTATGTTGCTCTTAATTTCTGTCTTATCGGCCATGTCGTACATTTCTTTTATGTATTTTTTTGTTTGCTCGCTGCTCTCTAGTTTACTATACTGATTGTTAAAATTTTTTTTACCCATCAATTATCCTACTCCCATATTCATTCTTTTATCATTTAATAGATTTTTATTTGAAGCTATTATATCTAATGACGCAATTTTTCATCAATCGACTACAAATTTTATTTTAACAGATAATTTGCATTGAGTAAACCGCTCTGATTTTAACAAAATGAAAACTTTCTGGAGATAACTATATATGTGTGTAAAAAATACTTGTAATGAGTTATAAATATTATGATAAAATTATTAAAAACAGCTTTAATAAGAAAAGGAGAAATAAAAAGTGAAAGAATGTTTTTTTACTAATTCTATGAACTTAGCTAAAAATATAGCTATTAGAAAGCTAGACAAGGGAGATATTGCAGTAGATGCAACCATGGGAAATGGAAATGATACGGTATTTTTAGCTAATTTAGTTGGAGAAGAAGGAAAGGTTTATTCTTTTGATATTCAAGAAGTTGCACTAGAAAATACACAAAGAAAGCTAATAGAAAATAATATTTTTAATAGAGTTCAGCTAATTCATGACGGACATGAAAATATAGATAAGTACGTCAAAGAAAACGTTAATTTAATCATGTTT
The DNA here is from genome assembly GCF_002995795.1 of Clostridium thermopalmarium DSM 5974. GTDB lineage: Bacteria > Bacillota > Clostridia > Clostridiales > Clostridiaceae > Clostridium_H > Clostridium_H thermopalmarium. The sequence continues at coordinate 1,696 of NZ_PVXN01000034.1, read as the reverse complement.
AATTTAGGATATCTTCCAAAGGCTTCGCATGAAATCACTACAAAAGGAGAAACTACAATAATTGCTCTAGAAAAGTCTTTAAAGATTTTAAATAAAGGTGGAGTAATCCTTATTGTAATATATTATGGGCATGAAAATGGAAAAGTAGAGAAAGAAATGGTGGAAGAATTTACTTCTAAATTAAATCAAAAAGAATATAATGTAGTAAGGTTACAATTTATCAATCAAATTAATAATCCTCCTATGCTAATTGCTGTAGAAAAAAGATAAACATAATGCTTTTATTAATTATATGGGTTATTGATTTTGCTAAGTTTATATATTATAATAACATCGAGACGTTTGTCCATGGCAGTTCGAAAGCCTCCTGCCACTAAACAAAACTAAGGCAATACAATTTAAAATGTCTAATCAAGCTGTGATTGTTTTATTACGGCTTTTTTGAAGTGTATAAATTGTATTGACTGCTTAGTTAAAAAAGCAGTCTTTTTTATTTTTTAAAGTGTTTCCTTGGTTCCACTTTAAAAACAAGGGGGGATAAAAATCTATTTCTATTTTAGGTGTATTAGAATATGAGGCTTATGTTTGTTATATAGAATTAGCTAGGAATACTACATAAATTATTTAATGGAAGGAGTAGAACAATGAAAGACAATAAAATAAATAAATTAGTTAAAATAGCATTAGTTGCAGCAGTTTATGCAGTTTTAACAATAGCTATTGCCCCTATAAGTTACGGAGCTGTTCAATTTAGGTTATCTGAGGTTATGACACTTCTTGCTTTTATTGATCCTTTATATATACCGGGGTTAGTTTTAGGATGTGCTATAGCGAACCTTTATAGTACTGTAGGAGTTGTAGATGTTGTTGTAGGTACTTTTGCTACTTTTCTTAGTGTATATATGATAAGTAAATCAAAAAAGCTTTTTATTGCTACTTTATGGCCAACTTTATTTAATGGATTTATAATAGGGGGAGAATTATACTTTGTACTAAAGTTGCCATTCTGGCTAAGTTCAGCACAAGTTGCTCTTGGAGAATTTGTGGTAGTAACTGTAATAGGATATCCGTTATTTAGATGGTTATTGTCTAATAAGCACATAGTAAGTGTTTTGAAAATAAGAGAAACTAAGGCCGTACATGAAAGTTAATATGAATATATAAAAAGGAGCAGCATTTTAACTATAGATATAGGATATTTAGTATAAATTACTACTAATTCCTATATCTTTTTTACATTAAATTAATTTAATAAAGATTAGGTGATTGTACAGATACATATAACAATTTGTAATCTTATGTAAATTACAAGGTCATTAATTTTGAGGATACCCGTGATGGATTTCATGGAGATGGAGATTATTATGTAGTTATTCAATTAGATATGCACACCATAAAGGATTTTTCAAATAAGGCTTTAAAAAGTGGTAATTGGAATAAATTACCTATGAAAAATGAAATAAATTCATTTTTCAATCTTAGATTTTGATACAGGAAATCTATATATTTTAGAATCAACTTCTTAATAATAAGCAACTGAAGAAAATAATTTTTAGATGTTTTTAGATTAAACTTAAATTGCAATATTAAATGCAACACCCCTGTGAAAAAATCATGTAGAATAGGACTGACAATAGTCAAAATCAGCCTTAAGCCCATCTTAATAATAACAGGAGATGGCGTACATGGGTTTGTC
>NZ_PVXN01000033.1 GCF_002995795.1 Clostridium thermopalmarium DSM 5974 | reverse complement strand
AGGGGGAAGGTGTATCTATATACATGGCCTACGGCCTTTTTCCCTTCCAAAATTTCAATAAAATAGAAAAAATCTAATTTCCTATAAAGAAAAAAGCTTTACTGGAAATTAGATGCGAAATCTCTGAGAAATAATTATATAACTTGTATTTTAAATAATTTCTATTGTATAATAGATAGTAAAATATAATAAAGTAGGAGTTGGTAGAATGGCAGCTTCAATAAAGGATGTAGCTAAAGAAGCAAACGTATCCATTGCCACAGTATCGAGAGTTTTAAATAATATAGATGTAGTTAATGAGGAGACTAAGAAAAAAGTTTTAGAAGCTATAAAAAAGTTAGACTATAGACCAAATATAGTGGCAAGAAGTTTAAAAACGCAGAAAACCAAAACAATAGGTATAATAATACCGGATATTTCAAATTCTATGTATCCTGAGATAGTTAGAGGAGCAGAGGATGTATCCAATATTTATGAATATAATATAATACTTTGCAATACAGATTTAGATCCTGAAAAGGAGTTGGAGTATTTTAGGGTTCTAGGAGAAAAGATGGTAGATGGAGTTATATATATAAGTAACTCTTTAGAATCTACAGTAATGAAGACTATAAAAGACAGTAATATGCCAATAGTATTGATTGAAACTAATGGAAGAGAGACTGAATATCCAAGTGTAATAATAGATAATAAACAGGCTGCCATAGATGCAGTAAATTATTTGATTGAAAAGGGAAATAAAAAGATAGCATATATAGGAACAGATGTGGATGCTGTAAATGCTAGTGCTATAAGATATTATGGATATAAAGATGCTCTTGAGAAAAATAATATTTCTTATAATGAAGATATAGTATACTTTTGCAAGTATTCATTAAAAGCGGAAGATGGATATAAGGCAATGAATTCTATATTAAGTAAGACTAAGGATATAGATGCGCTATTTTGTGCAAATGATGACCTTGCCATGGGAGCAATAAATTCCCTAAGAGATAATGGCATAAAGGTTCCAGAAGATGTTGATGTTATTGGATTTAATGATACTTATGGTGCAGAATTTTTCTATCCAAGGCTTACAACAATAGCTCAACCACTATATGATATGGGCTCTGTAGCTACTAGAATGCTCATAAAGAAAATAAATAATCAACCTATTGATAAAAAATTATTTATTTTACCATATAAATTAGTTGAAAGAGATTCTTGTAAGTAGATAAAAATGTATGTCGAAAAGGCATACATTTTTTTTCTACCCATTTATGGAATTATATGGTATAATCATAGGTGTTTAAGGTAAAAAATGTAAAAAATAAAATCAAATGTAAACTGCTAACGTAGGGAGGTGTGCCTATGGATACTGAAGAAAAGCTACTTAAGCTAGTTTCCTATCTTACGAGTGTACGAAAACTTACTCAAAAAAATGAAAAAATTTGGAGCCAAGAGCTTAAAAGAATTTCAAATAAAATGAGTACAGGAGGGTATATTCCTTCATCAATACAAGCTTTAGTTGACGAGAGTTATGTAGATAAAGATATGACGAATGTAGAAGAATGGGAAAATACAGCGCAGAACATATTATATCCTCTTGAACATAATGATGAACAAAAAGAAATTGCAAGAAAATTAGCAGAAGGCTTTGGAGTTGTAGTAGAAGGGCCCACAGGAACGGGAAAAACACATTCTATAATAAATTTAATTTGTCATCTGCTAGCTCATAATAAAAGGATTTTGGTCACAAGTGAAAGAGCTAAGCCTCTTAGAATATTGCTTGACAGAATACCAAAAGAAATAAGACCTTTATGTGCAAGTGTAATTCAAGGTGATACAGATTGTATAAAGGATCTTGATACTTCAATAGATAAGGTAACAGAAAGATTAGATACTGATTTAGAAAACTTAGATAAGGATATAAAAAACACTGTAAGAAGTTTAATGGAATGTAAAAGCAAACATCAGTTGTTAAATCAGGATTTAGAACAAGCAATGGCTATTTGGGATAAAGAGATACAATATTGCGGCAAGAAGTATAAATTATTAGGTGTAAAGGTTTGGCTTGAAGAAAATGAAAGTCAATACTCCTGGATAGAAGATAATATAAATTATAATGAAAAACCACTTTTAACAGATGCTAAGTTTTCCAGATTAGTTTATCTTATAAGCACTATAAGCAAAGAAGAGATATATCAATTTAATGAGATGGGACCTATTCTTTATAATATACCTCCTTGCGATGAATTAGTTGCTAAAATTCAAAGAATAATGGATATACGAAGAAATTATATAGGTTATAAGAAAGCTGTAAAAAACTGGTGTATATCTTATAATTCTGACTACGATTATGATTACATTATTAGGTTGTTAGAAAGTACACAGAGATTTTTAGAAGATATAAAAGACAGTTGGATTCAAAATATTTTAGAATGTACAAAAAAAGGTGAAACAGTTAAGACGGTTCTTCAGCAAACAATATTAAAAACTAATTATTATATAAAGAAAATAGGAAGTATTGCAAAAGAAATAAGTGGTCATAGTGTTGAAATTCCTAAAGATATGGATGTTAATGTATTAGTTGATGAATTTAATGTTATATATAATCAATATGAACAAAAAGGTAGAGTAGGAAAGTTATTTAAGCTTTTCCACAGTCAATGTCAAGATATTTTGAACAAGTGCCGAGTGGACGGAAAGAAAATAGAGTCTAAGGAGCAGGCTAAGATAGCTAAATTATATATAGAGCAGCGTTCTGTTGAAGAGAGCATGAAAAATCTATGGAATAATTCAATGTCTGAGTATGGAGCTGAACAAATAGAGGATATAAATTTGAATGTTTTAACAAACTTAGAAGATGATATAAATAAAATAGATGTGATTATAAATTGGGATAAGAAGATTAAAGAAAAAATAGTGAATTTAATGGGCAAAATTGTATTTTTGGATGAAGTGGATTGGTATAACATAGATACTTACTTCAAGTTACAATATGGGGTTTTAAGTATAAGGTATATAAGCGAATATGAGAATTTAAAGAGCTATATAGGAAATATTGAAAAACTTATTTCAAATGTAAAAGGCTTTGAAGAAATAGTAAAGGCTCTTCGCAATATGGATACTTTGTTATTAAGACAATCCTATAAGAAAATTCATAGGCTTAAGGAAATAGCGCCAAACATTAGAGAGCTAGAGTATTTATTAGAGAAAGTAAATAAAAGATGCCCAAAATTAGTACAAAGACTATTGAATGAAGAAGATAGATTAAATATGCTCACAAAATATAAAAATTTCAGCATAGCTTGGTCCTGGAGGCAGCTTTCCAATCTTTTAGAAGAGGAACTTAAAAAGTTCCAAGTTGAAAATATTAAAAAGAATATAAACTTAGAAAAGAAGAAAGAAGCTTGTTTAGTAAAAGGTTTAGTAGAGAAAAAAGCATGGTTTAATACCTTAAGTAAAATAGGAGAAAGCGAAAAAAGAAGTTTGTATGCTTGGAAAGAAGCTGTAAGAAGGATTGAGACTTCTTCTGGAAAAGCTAAAAGTAATTATATAAAGCTAGCTAAAAAGGAAATAGACAATTTTAAAAATTTCATGTCTGTATGGATTATGCCTATTAATAAGGTTATAGAAAATTTCGATCTATCCCAAGAACCATTTGATGTAGTAATAATAGAAGATGGCAATGAAAGCAATATTTTTGCTATATCAGCATTGATTAGAGCCAAAAAGGCAGTAATAGTTGGAGATAATAGACAAATCAATCGTGAAACCTCAGAAAATATCAGAAAAGAAGTTCAGCAGCTTATAGATAAATATTTGCATGGAATACCTCATTCAGAGTGGTTTGATATATGGACAAGCATTCACAGTACAGCATTTAGAGTGTTCCCATCAAGAGTTGTATTAAGAGAAAATTTTAGATCTTTACCAGAGATAATAGGATTTAGTAATAAGGTGTATTACTCAGATCAAATCTTATCCCCAATAAACTTCTTTAAAAATGAATTTCTAGGAGGTGCAGTTAAGACAGTAAAGGTTGAAGGGGAAAGGGATAAGATAAAAAATATAAATATAAAAGAGGCTGAAAGCCTGGTAGATAAAATAGAAGAATGCTGTAAAAATCCAAAATATGATGGAATGACTATGGGAGTAATTTCTCTTTTAGGAGATGCTCAAAGTGAGGTAATAAGGAAATTAATAGAGCAGAGAATCAGTGAAAAGGAAATTATAAGTAGAAAAATTATTTGCGGCAGTCCTTATTTATTTCAAGGAGATGAAAGAGATGTAATTTTTTTATCTATGGTTATTGCTAACAATGTTAAATTTGCAGCTTTAACTAAGGAAGGGGATGTAAGAAGGTTTAGTTTAGCAGCAAGCAGAGCAAGAAAGCAAATGTGGCTATTCCATTCTGTAGATCTGGAGGATTTAAAGCAGGATTGTGTAAGAGCAAAACTATTAAAATACTGTATAAAGTTTAATCAAAAAGAGAATAAGCTAATAAAGAATAACGTATACAGAATTGCGTAAAAATATGTTCATAAATGGGGGATATACAAATGACATGCTATACTATTGGACATTCAACAAGAAAGTTAGAAGATTTTATAGAAATAATAAGAAGTTATGGAATTGATTGTGTAATGGATGTTAGAAGTAATCCTTACAGTAATAATAATTATACAAGAGCTTTTGATAGAGAGATATTAGAAAAAGCTATAAAGCAATCAGGTATTAACTATATGTATATGGGAGAAGAATTAGGTAATAGAAGGAAAAGGTCAAATTTCGATAATATAATAAAGGAAGATATGTTTAAGAAAGGTATACGTAAAATAGTAGAAGGAATTAGGCGAGGACATAATATTGTGCTTATGTGTTCAGAGAGAAATCCATTTAACTGTCATAGAAGCATTCTTTTAGGATATGCTTTAAAGAGTAATGGAGTTAAGGTAGAGCATATAATTGATGAGAGTAAATCAAAGACACAAGAGAGGATAGAAGAAGAAATCTTTGTAACCTATGAACCGAATTTAAAGGAAGATATAATTTATTTAACTCTTCAAGAAGTGCTAGATAATGATGATTACGATAATATATCTGAAAAGGAAGTGAAAAGGAAGGTTATAGAAGAGGGATACCGAAGGAAGTGGAAAGAACTTAAAAACATAGTTTAGAAAAAATAATAGTAAACATTTACAGATTTGATTAAAAGAGTTGACAGAGGGTTTTAAAAATAATATAATTTTCTCAAAATTAAAAAATTCAAAGCGATGATAGGAAAGAGTAAGCAAAGATATGTCTTACAGAGAATGGAGTTAGGTGAGAGTCCATAGACTAAGGTTGCTGAAAATCATCCTTGAGCTGTAGGCTGAAATTTCAGTAAGCTGAGCCGGTTTGTGCCGTTAGATAAAATGAGTGATAAATTTGGGTGGTACCGCGGACCTACTTTCCGCCCCTTTTGGGGCAGAAGTAGGTTTTTTGTAGTTATTTTTATAATAAGTCCGGAATTATTATAAAAATAACTGCAGCATAAATAATTTTATATATAAAAAGGGGGCATTTTATGTATACTTTTATTATTGGGCTATTACTTCTTTTATCAGGCTTTTTATTTTACTCTAAGTATGTTGAAAAACAATTTGGGGCAGATTTTTCTAAAGAAACTCCAGCATATTCAATGCAGGATGGAGTCGATTATATTCCTATGCCCACGTGGAAGGTTTTTTTAATCCAACTTTTAAATATTGCTGGTTTAGGACCTATATTTGGCGCATTACAAGGGGCATTGTTTGGACCAGTGGCATTTCTATGGGTAATAGCAGGTTGTGTTTTAGGAGGAGCTGTTCATGATTATTTATCAGGTATGATTTCATTAAGACATGATGGGGCAAGTCTTTCAGAAATACATGGAATGTATCTTGGAAAAAAAGTTCAAAGTATAATGAGAGTTATAACAGTTTTCTTTTGCATCATTGTAGGAGTTGTATTTGTTACAGGCCCAGCAGACTTATTAGCACAGTTAACTCCAGAACATTTAGATAGAAACTTTTGGATAGCAGTTATATTTATCTATTATTTCTTAGCAACTATTCTTCCTATTGATGTAATTATTGGGAAGATATATCCTATATTTGGCACTTGTTTGTTGATAATGGCAGCAGGTGTTGGAGGAGGAATAATTTTTAAGAGTTACCATATTCCTGAGGTAAGCTTTTCTAATCTACATCCTAGCAACACACCTATGTGGCCTATGATGTTTGTTACTATTGCTTGTGGTGCTATATCTGGATTTCACGCTACTCAATCACCTATGATGGCAAGATGTCTTAAATCCGAAAAGTATGCTAGACATTCGTTTTACGGGGCTATGATTGTAGAAGGGGTTATTGCCCTTATCTGGATAGCAGCAGGACTTGCATTCTATAATGGAGTTCCTGGACTTGGCAAGGTAGTACTTGGCAAGTCTGGTGCTTCTGGAGCAGTATTTGAAATAACCAGAACACTGTTAGGTCCAGTTGGAAGTGTACTTGCAATACTTGGAGTTGTAGCATGTCCAATAACTACAGGAGATACTGCTTTTAGAAGTGCGAGACTTGCATTAGGGGATATAATTCATTTCCCACAGGATAAGATTAAAAATAGATTAATACTTGCTGTACCAATGTTTGTTATATCTGTATTCTTAACTTTTGTTCAATTCCCTATTCTTTGGAGATATATGGGATGGTTAACTCAAGCATTTGCAATGGTAACTCTTTGGGCATGTTCTGTATATTTAGTTAAATCAAATAAGAATCATTGGATATCAACTATTCCGGCTATATTTATGACAGCTGTATGTATAAGCTATATAATGCAGGCGCCGGAAGGATTTAGAATCAATGGATTAGTGTCAAATGTAGTAGGATTATTAGCTGCGGCTATAACATTTGGAGTATTTTTATATAGAACAAAGCGCAGAGATACGCAAGCAGTACCAGCTTATGATAAATAAGAAATAAGTAAAATAGTTATAATAAAAAACCTTAGCAGGGATACCTGTTAAGGTTTTTATATTTTATCTAATAAGGGAATATTTATATGCAAAATTTAAAAAGCACATGAATTTTACTAATATACTATTTTTGTGAATAAATTAGAACATTTTGTTCAATAATAGGAAAATGTAGGTTCATATCTGTAAAAAGGGAGGAAAAATATGAAAGTAGGGATTCCAAAAGGATTACTGTACTACAAGTATTATCCTTTTATTCATACATTTTTAGAGGAAATAGGAGCAGAGATTATTGTTTCTGAAGACACAAATAAAAGGATATTAGATAAAGGGGTAAAATACGCTGTAGATGAAGTATGTCTTCCAATGAAAATTTTTCACGGTCATGTGGATAATATAAAAGATAAATGCGATTTGATAATCGTACCTAGAATCATGTGCATTAGAGATAGGGAATATATATGTCCAAAGTTCTGTGGACTTCCTGAGATGATAAAAAACAGCATTCCAGATATGCCTGATATTACAGAGTTACCATTGTATATAAATTCAGAAAAAAGTCTTCATAGTTGGTGCAAAAAATTAGGTCTTATGATATGTAGAAATATATATGCAGTAGATACAGCATATATAAAAGCCTTAGCGGTACAAGGAAATTTTAAGCAAGGGTTAAATGAAGATGGTTATGATATAAAATTGGCATTGCTTGGGCATCCATATAATGTATATGATAATTTTATAAATATGAACTTAATAGAAAAGCTTCATAAATTTGGAGCTGGAGTTATTACAGAAGAATTTGTTTCAGAAGTAGAAATAGATAGGGAAGTAAATAAGCTTTTTAAAAGGCCTTTCTGGAGTTTTGCTAGAAATTCATATGGAGCTGCAGCAACTCTTTTTTCAAAGAAGAAAGTAGATGGGATTATATACATATCTTCTTTTGCCTGTGGTATAGATTCCGTAGTAATAGAGCTTATAAAGAATAGAATTGGGGATTTTCCTTTTCTTGTTTTAAAGGTAGATGAGCAGACAGGGGAGGCTGGATTTAATACAAGAATAGAGGCGTTTATAGATATGATAGAAAGGGGGAAGATGGTTGAAGGTAACATTTCCACATATGGGGAACGTATATATTGCAGTTAAGGTACTCTTTGATGGTTTAGGAATAGACTATGTTATTCCACCAATAAACAATAAAACAGCTCTTGAGATTGGGGTAACCTACGCTCCAGAAGAGATGTGTCTTCCTTACAAAATAATGATGGGGAATTATATTCAGAGCGTTGAGCAGGGAGCTGATACTATACTTTTAGTAGGAAGCTGTGGACCTTGTAGGTTTGGGGAATATTGTGAACTTCAAATGAAAGCTTTAGAAAATTTGGGATATAATTTGAAGTTTATAGTCATGGATTATCCTAAGGATATAGGAAAAAAGGAGCTATTAAAAAGAATAGAATATTTAGTATCAGAAAGTCCTAAGAGCAATAGAGAGAAGATTATAGCAGCTTTAAGGGCATTAAAGGCAATAAATTTAATAGATAAAATTGAAGAAAAGGCTCACTATTTAGCGGGATATGAAGTGAATAAAGGAGATTGTAAAAGAATTCTAAATCAATGTAAGAGAGATGTAGTTAAGACTAATGATCCAAGCGAAGCAATAAAAATCTTAGAAAGCTATAAGAATGCCATAGAAAATATTCCTATTGATAAAAATAAGAACCCTCTTAAGGTGGCTATAATTGGAGAAATATATACAGTTATAGATCCATTTCCTAACCTTAATATAGAAGATAAACTTATGGATTATGGTGTGTGCAGCAAAAGAAAGCTTACTCCTAGCTGGTGGGTTAAGGATGCAGCTTTGAAAATATTGAAATTGAACTCTCTTGATCTTAGGAGAGCATCAAAAGAGTATTTACCATATTACATAGGTGGGCATGCAAGAGAATGTATAGGAGAGGCTATGATGGCTCAAAAAGATAAGTTTGATGGAGCTATTCAAATATTCCCTATGGGATGTATGCCGGAGATTATAACTAAAGCTATACTTCCATCAATATCAAGAGATAAGGATTTTCCTATAATGAGTTTAGTAGTTGATGAAATGACTGGAGAGGGAGGATATGTTACTAGAATTGAAGCATTTTTAGATTTAATTGAGAGGAGGCATAAAAATGTATCATATGGGTGTTGATGTAGGTTCCGTTAGCACGGATTTTGTACTTTTAGATAAGGACATGAATGTGGTAGAAAAGATATATTTGAGAACAAAGGGAAGGCCAATACAAGCAGTACAAAAGGGATTAAAAATGCTGCAAGAGAAGTATAGCAGTGACGAAATTGTTTCTGTTGGTACAACAGGAAGCGGAAGACATATAGCAGCTGCCCTTATTGGAGGAGATGCTGTAAAAAATGAGATTACTACTCATGCTATTGCTGCTCTTCATTTGGATAAAGAGGTTCGTACTATTATAGAAATAGGAGGGCAAGATTCAAAGATAATTACTCTAAAAGGAGGAGTTGTCACGGATTTTGCTATGAATACGGTGTGTGCAGCAGGAACAGGCTCCTTTTTAGATAGGCAGGCGGAAAGATTAGAAATACCAATAGAAAAGTTTGGTGACTATGCTCTAATGTCTAATGTTCCTGTTAGAATAGCAGGTAGATGTGCTGTGTTTGCAGAATCTGACATGATACATAAGCAGCAACTGGGATATAATGAAGCAGATATAATAAGAGGACTTTGCGAAGCTATGGTAAGAAATTATCTTAACAATGTGGCCAAGGGAAAAGATATTCAGCAAAAGGTATTTTTTCAAGGTGGAGTTGCTGCAAATAAAGGTATAAAAAAGGCTTTTGAAGATGCTTTAGGATTTAAAGTTTATGTACCAGAGCACCATGATGTTATGGGAGCAATAGGTGCTGCAATTATAGGTGCAGAATCGGTTCAGAAGAAGAAAATTACTAATTTTAAAGGGCTGGAAGTTGGAGATGCAAGGTTTGTATCTAATAGTTTTGAATGCAGTGGCTGTCCAAATAGGTGTGAAGTTGTAAATATAAAAAACTCTACAGAAGTAGTTGGATGCTTTGGAGATAGATGCGGTAAGTGGAGTGAAAAAATGATTGTATAATTATTTCCCCATGTAATAAGTTTGTGCTATAATCTAACTTGCAAATAGGATTATAATAGAGTTTTGGAGGGTTACAGCATGGGTGAGCGTATTGAAATGCCCAGATATATTAAAATATCAGTAGATGTGGCAGCTAGAATTTATAAAGGAGAACTAGTAGAAGGAGAAAAGCTGAGAGGACGTTCAGTTCTTGCAGGAGAATATAATGTTTCCCCAGAGACTATAAGGAAGTCTATGAAGCTTTTAGAAGATAAGGGAGTTGTGGAAGTAAATAAGGGAAGTGGAATAATAATAAAATCTTCTGAAAAAGCTTATCAGTTTGTTGAAAGTTTCAAAGAAAAAGAAAGCATAGGAATGCTGAAAAGCACAATGAAAAAGCTTCTCGAAGATAGAAAAAGGATAGAAAAACAGATACAGGATGTAAATGAAAAAATTATAGATTACTCATATAGATTTAGAAATACAGATTTTGTGGAACCTATAGAAATTGAAATCCCTGAGGAATCTCATATAATAGGAAAGACTATAGGAGAGAGTGAATTCTGGCACAATACAGGAGGAACTATAGTTGGAGTAAAGAGAGAAGATAAGATATTAGTGTCTCCAGGTCCATATTTAGAATTTAAAAGAGGCGATAAAATTTTAGTTGTAGGAGACGATAATTTATCTCACAGGATAAAAAAATATTTGGAAAATGAAAATATGAAATAGTTTATGATAAAAAAGTGGTGATTACATAATTGTAATAAACCACTTTTTATTTATTTTAGTTACTGGATATACATTACACAAAAATTTGACAAGTAACAACTTTAATGATAGTATAAAATTGTTGTATTCATACAACTTAATAAAATTACAAAGTTGTTTGTTTATATAATGGAAATAAGCCTAGTTATTTTAATGATAAAGGAGGGTAAGTATGGCACAAATAGAAATAAAAAATTTATATAAAGTGTTTGGAAGAAACCCTAAGAAGATTATTCCGCTTTTGCAAAAAGGAATGAGTAAAGAAGAAATTCATAAGAAGACAGGACATTCTGTTGGAGTTAATAATGCAAGTTTTAAAGTAGGTGATGGAGAATTTTTTGTAGTAATGGGTCTATCGGGCAGTGGTAAATCCACTCTTATAAGATGTTTAAATCGTCTTATAGATGCTACAAGTGGTGAGATTTTGATAGATGGAGAAGATATTTTAAAAGTAAACGATGAGAGATTAAGAGAAATTAGAAGAAAAAAGATAGCTATGGTGTTCCAGAATTTTGCGCTTCTTCCTCATAGAAATATTATAAGCAATGTTGAATATGGTTTAGAGTTGCAAGGAATAGATGCTAATATTAGAAGGGAAAAAGCTGAAAAGGCTTTAGAATTGGTTGGCTTAAAGGGTTATGAACAAAGTATGCCAGACCAATTAAGTGGAGGAATGAAACAGAGAGTTGGTATTGCTAGAGCACTAGCTACGGACCCAGAAATATTGCTTATGGATGAAGCTTTTAGTGCATTAGATCCGTTAATACGTAAGGAAATGCAGGAAGAAATGCTTCAACTGCAATCTAAAATGCATAAAACAATTATATTTATAACCCATGACTTGGATGAGGCGTTAAGATTAGGAGATAGAATAGCCATAATGAAAGATGGTGTAATAGAGCAAATCGGTACGTCAGAGGATATACTGACACATCCAGCTAGTGATTATGTAAAGAAATTTGTTGAAGATGTAGATAGGACAAAGGTTATTACTGCCTCAACTATTATGGAGAAATCTAAAGCTATTAATCTTGTAAAGGACGGACCTAAAGTAGCTGTTAGAATTATGAAAGATGAGGGAATAGCAAGTATATATGTTACAGATAAGGAAAGAAAGCTAAAAGGAATAATAAACATAGAAGATGCTATAGAACTTTCAAAACAAGGAATTTCAAGTGTAGATAAAGCATTGATAAATGACTTCCCTACAACTTTACCAGATGTACCTATTGCGGAGTTATTATCAGTGGCTGCAAACACAAGATATCCAATTGCAGTTACAGATGAGGATAATACCTTACTTGGAATTATAAAAAGATCTACTATAATTGCAGGGATAGCTGGAGAGGGGGTATAGAATGATTAAATTTCATATAGGACCATATATTGAAGTTGCTATAGATTGGTTAAAAGATAATTTAGGACCTTTTTTTGATCTAATAAAGCTTATAAATGAAACACTTATCAATGGATTAGAAAATCTTCTTTTATTTATTCCTAGCATATTATTGATACTTATATTTACAGCAACTGCGTGGAAATTATCAGGAAAGAAAGTAGCTATATTTACTTTTTTAGGGCTGCTGTTTATAGATTCTATAGAACTATGGCCTCAGACTATGGGAACACTTTCCCTAATCTCTGTATCAGCACTTATTTCCTTGTTAATAGGTGTGCCTCTTGGAATTTGGGCATCAAGACATAATAAGGTAGATAAAGTTTTAAGGCCTATACTTGATTTTATGCAGACTATGCCAGCTTTTGTATATCTAATACCAGCTGTACTGTTTTTTGGAATGGGAAAAGTTCCAGGAGCTATAGCTACAATAATTTTCTCCATGCCACCTGCAGTAAGGCTTACTAACTTAGGAATTAGGCAAGTACCTGAAGATGTAATAGAAGCTTCAAAGTCATTCGGTTCAACAAAAAACCAAATGCTGTTTAAGGTGCAGTTACCTATTGCGTTGCCAACCATATTAGCGGGAATAAATCAGACAATTATGCTATCCCTTTCTATGGTTGTTATTTCAGCTATGATAGGAGCAGGTGGTCTTGGAAGAGAAGTACTGTCAGGTATTCAACAAATGGAAGTAGGAGTAGGGTTTGAAAGTGGACTTGCTGTTGTAATTTTAGCAATGATATTAGATAGAATAACTCAATCATTGGGGAAAAATAAAAGCAAGGAGGATATGTAATGAATAAGAAATTAAAAAAAATTGTTTCTTTAGCCTTTGCAGGAATGTTAGCAGTAGGTGTTTTAGCAGGATGTGGTAGCGCTAAAACTACAGGAAGTGGAAATACAAGTAATTCAACACAGGAAAAGTCAAATAAAAAAGTTAATATAGGGTATGTTAATTGGGCAGAAGGAATTGCAATGACTAACTTAGCTAAAGTAGTCTTAGAAGAAAAAATGGGTTATGAAGTGGATATGAAACAAGGAGAGGCAGGAATGGTGTTTACTTCCCTTGCTGGAGGAGACATGGATGTATTTATGGATGGATGGCTTCCTGTTACTCATAAGGATTATATGGAAAAATATAAGGAAGATTTAGAAGACCTAGGATATAACTATGAGAATGCTAGAATAGGTTTAGTAGTTCCAGCTTACATGAATATAAAAAGTATAGAAGAATTAAATGGAATTAAGGATGACCTAGAAGGAAAGATAATAGGAATAGATCCAGGTGCTGGAATAATGAAATCTACAAAAAGTGTAATAGAAGAGTATGGACTAGATTTAGAGCTGCTTGAAGGTAGTGAAGCTACAATGTTAGCTATGCTAAAAAAGGCCATAGATGATAAAAAGCCTATAGTTATAACAGGATGGAGCCCTCACTGGAAGTTCTCTCGCTGGGACTTAAAGTTTTTAGATGATCCAAAGGGAACTTATGGGAAAGCAGAAAACCTTCATACTATAGCAAGGAAAGGTTTTTCACAAGATATGCCTGAGGTTGCTGAATTTTTGAAAAACTTTAAAATGAATGATGATCAATTAGGAAGTCTTATGGCAGATATACAAGATAGTGATAAAGATCCATCAGAAGTAGCAAAAGAATGGATGCATAAAAATGAAGAATTAGTAAATAGTTGGATTCCTAAGAAAAACTAAGAAATATAAGACAAGATGGTTATGCTTTTTTATGAAGTATAGCCATCTTTTTATAAGCAAAAGGCAAGTTTTATTACATATATTTGAAAAGGTTACTTTGACAGGAAGCAACTCTAATTATATAATAAAGTTGTACTTAGCATACAACTTTATATTAAATAGAAGTTGTTTGTAGAAAATGAAAGAAACTTAGCAGTAGTATATAAATGAATTTTATAGACAAGAATATATTTTATAGATAAGAATGCCTAAAAGGAGGAGATTGTTATGATAGAACTAAGGAAGGTAAAAAAGGCATTTAAAAATGTTGAAATCTTAAAGGAAATTGATTTAACCATAAATAAAGGTGAATTGGTTGTGCTTATAGGCCCTAGTGGGTGTGGTAAGACAACAACTTTAAAAATGTTAAACAAACTTATAAAGCCTACATCAGGACAAATTATCATAAATGGAGAAGATATAAGTAAAAAGAATACTATTGAATTAAGAAGAAACATAGGATATGTAATTCAACAGACAGGATTATTTCCTCATATGACTGTAGCAGACAATATAGGATTAGTACCTTATTTAAAGGGATGGTCAGATAAGGATATACGAAAGAGAGTAGAGGAATTGCTTAACATGGTTGGTATGAATCCAGAAGAATATATTGATAGATATCCAAGTGAATTAAGTGGAGGACAGCAACAGAGAATAGGTGTTGCTAGAGCCTTTGCTATAGATCCAGATATAATACTAATGGACGAACCTTTTTCAGCTCTTGATCCTATAACTAGAAGTCAACTCCAAGATGAACTTTTCAGTCTCCAGGAAAAGCTTAAAAAGACCATAGTATTTGTTACTCACGATATGGATGAAGCCTTAAAATTAGGAGATAAAATATGTATAATGAAGGATGGGATGATACTTCAATACGATACTCCAGAAAATATACTTAGAAATCCTGCAAATGAGTTTGTTGAAGAGTTTGTGGGCAGAAATAGAATATGGAGCCAGCCAGAATTTATAAAGGCTAAAGACATAGTAATAAAGAATCCTGTAAAAGCAATAGGAAGTAGAACCCTTCTTCAAGCAACGGAGATAATGAATGAAAGAAATGTAGACAGTATTTTGGTAGTAAATGAAAATGGTAAATTAGAAGGGATTGTTACTTTAAAAGATATAAGAAAGCATAGACAAATCAGCAGCAATGCAAGTCTCAGAGATATTATTAAGAAGGAAGTAATCTCAGTAAATAAAGACGATTCTATAATAGATGTATTAAAGATAATGAATGAAAAAAAGATAGGTTATATACCTGTAGTAGATGAAAATAAAAAATTGAATGGGCTTATTACTAGGAGTAGCTTAATTAGTGTATTAAGCGGACAATTCTTAGATGATGAGGAGGTAGATGCATAGTGAGAAGATTTTTAACATACCTTATAGATAGAAAAGATCAAATCATTCAGCTATTGCTACAGCATATAGGACTTACTATCACTGCAGTTATCGCAGCTATACTGATAGGAGTCCCTCTAGGAATATTGATTACACGAAAGAAAAAGTTAGCTGGTCCCATAATTGGTTTAGCTAATGTAGTTCAAGCCATACCTAGTATTGCATTACTTGGATTTTTAATTCCAATACTTGGTATAGGAAGTGCTCCAGCTATAGTTATGGTGTTTTTATATTCATTGCTTCCTATAGTTAAAAATACTTATACTGGACTTAAAAACATAAATCCAGATATACTTGAAGCTGCAGATGGAATAGGACTTACAGGAAGACAAAAACTTCAAATGGTACAGATTCCACTGGCACTTCCTGTTATAATGGCAGGCATCAGAATTGCAGCTGTTACAGCCGTGGGACTTATGACTATTGCTGCTTTTATAGGAGCAGGTGGTCTTGGATACATGGTGTTTACAGGAGTTCAAAGAGTAGATAATTACATGATTTTATCAGGAGCTATACCGGCTTGTATATTAGCTCTTTTAATGGACTTTGTAGTGGGTAAGATAGAAAATTCCGTAGTTCCAGAAGGAATAAAGTTAAATAAAGAAGATAAAGGTAAGAAGATAATAAGAAGAAGTAGAAGTAGAAAAAGAGATAAGCAAAATAGAATAGTAGCTGCTGCGACATTACTTCTAGTTATCATTATAGCTATAGGAAGCATAATATACAAAGTATATAGTGGAAGTAAGGAATTTGTAGTAGGTTCTAAAAATTATACAGAACAACTTATATTAGGAAATATGTTTGCAACTTTAGTAGAAAAAAATACAGACTTAAATGTAAAAAGAACTGGATTAAATCTGGGAGGATCTAGTGTAACCTTTGAGGCTGCAAGGTCTGGAAATATAGATATGTATATTGAATATGTGGGCACTGGCCTTATGAACATTATGCAACATGAAAGTATAAGCGATCCTGAGCAGGCTTATGAAGTAGTAAAAAAGCATTTCGATAAAGAATATGGGCTTACCTGGTTAGAACCCTTAGGCTTTAATAATACCTATGTTCTTGCAGTGAGAGAAGATACGGCAAAAAAATATAATTTAAAAAAGATGTCAGACCTAAAAGGAAAAGAAAAGAACTTTGTTTTTGGACCTACTATGGAGTTTACAGATAGAGAAGATGGATATATAGGAATGCAAAAACTGTATGGCACTAAGTTTGATAAGATAAAGCCTGTTGATGGAGGGCTTAGGTATACGGCCATAATCAATAAAGAATCAGACATAATCGACGCATTCTCAACAGATGGTCTTTTAAAGGCATACAATCTTGTAACTTTAGAGGATGATAAACATTTGTTTCCACCATATCATGCAGCACCTGTAGTTAGAAAAGAAACACTTCAAAAGCACCCAGAATTAAAGGAGATTTTAAACAAGTTAGCAGGACAAATAGATGAGGCAACTATGAGAGATCTTAATTATAAGGTAGATAAACTAGGAGAAGATCCAAGAACTGTAGCTGATGAATTTCTAAAAGAAAAGGGACTTATTTAGTAAAACAACCCCTGGGGAAATTTCCCTCAGGGGTTTTGCAATTATCAGCAGAACCAATCAAAGAATGATCCACATCTATTATAAGGTTGACAACAAGAATTTAAAGGATAGCATTGGCAGCAGCACTTTTCGTGTTTATGGTGTTTATGGTGTTTATGATGTTTATGGCAACAATCATCACAACAATCACATGGATTAAAGCAGTGAGGAGTACATCCACATCTACCATAGCTGCCATAACCATGACCAAATCCGCCGCGGCCAAGTCCACCTAGGAATAGTAGTGGAAACAAAAATGAACCTAGCATATTATAGTCACCTCCATTGAGTGTAAAACTCTTTCATTATTTTCATATGAGTGACCAGTATCACTAAACTATAGATATTTATATATTTTTGTTAGGATTGTGTAGCTTGTCTAAAAATTGAAGGTATTGTGGACCTAATATAGTATATTGTAACGTGGTAAAAAGTGTTAATGTAAATTTGAGTTTTATTTTATGAGGTATTGACATAAATTCTGAGAGTGGTATAATTCTACATAATAATTAAAAATAATTAAACTAAAAAATCTTTTATGGAGGAAAAGTGATGAAAAGGCTTATTAGCAGAGGAATAGCAAGACAATATAACTTTTACTTTAGAAACTGGGGTTATTTTTTTAACGCTGGTTATTTGTCTTGTGAAAAATTTAAAATTCCCAATTCTAATGAGTCAATTTATATATGATAACTCACTTTGAATAATTCAAGAATACTAGTAGTATATAAATATAGGTATATAAAAGAGACTCATTAACGGGTCTCTTTTTTTATAAAAAATTTATAAGGGGGCTATTTTATGATTATTGTAATGAAACACAACACAACAAGAGAAAGTATTGAAAAAATTAAAGAGGATATAATTAAAAAAGGAATCGAAGTTCATGAGGTGGAAGGTGAGAAGTACCGTATACTTGGATTAGTTGGAGATACAACTATAATAGACCCAAAACAACTAGAAGCATATGAAGAAGTTGAAAAAATAGTTCATGTGCAAGAGCCATATAAAAAAGCAAATAGGCTTTTTCATCCTGAGGATTCAATAATATCTGTAGGAGGCGAGCTTATTGGCGGCAAAAAATTAGCTGTAATGGCAGGCCCTTGTTCTGTAGAGAGTGAAGAACAGATAGTGGAGCTTGCAAAACAGGTGAAAAAATCAGGGGCTAGCTTTTTAAGAGGAGGAGCTTTTAAGCCAAGGACTTCTCCGTACAGCTTCCAAGGAATGGGGTTAGAAGGACTTGAACTTTTAAAAGTAGCAAAAAAAGAAACAGGACTGCCTATAGTTACAGAGATAATGTCGCCTAAATTGATAGATAAATTTGTAGAAGATGTAGATGTAATTCAGGTAGGGGCAAGAAATATGCAAAATTTTGACCTCTTAAAAGAATTAGGAAAAACAAAAAAGCCTATACTTTTAAAAAGAGGATTGGCTGCAACTATAGAAGAGTTTTTAATGTCAGCTGAATATATAATGTCAGAGGGAAATGAGAATGTAATTTTATGTGAAAGAGGAATAAGAACTTATGAAAATTACACTAGAAACACACTAGATTTAAGTGCAGTACCAGTAATAAAAAGGCATAGTCACTTACCTATAATTGTAGATCCAAGCCATGCAGGAGGAATTTGGTGGCTTGTAGAACCACTAGCTAAGGCAGCTGTAGCGGCAGGAGCAGACGGTCTTATGATAGAGGTTCACAATAACCCAGCTAAGGCAAAAAGTGATGGGTCTCAATCACTTAAACCTGAAAAGTTTGAAGACCTTATGAAAACATTAGCTGTAATAGCAAATGCAGTTGGAAGAGAAATCTAGTAATAATGTTATATGGGGGTAACTATAATGGGGCTAGATTTAAATATAACTATTGTGGGATTAGGGCTTATAGGGGGTTCATATGCTTTGGCTTTGAGAGAATTGAATCCTAAAAAGCTCTATGCTGTTGACATAGATGAAGATACTATAAAACTTGGAGAAGAAAGAGGAATCATTGATAAGGGCTTTTTAAGTCCTGAGATTCCTCTGAAAGAATCAGATTTAGTAATAGTATGTATATATCCTAAAAGTATAAAAAAGTTTATAAAGGATAACATGGACAATTTTAAAAGTGGTGCAGTGATAACAGATACTGTAGGAATAAAAAAGGACTTTGCTCAAGATATAAATTCAATTTTAAGAGAAGATATTGATTTCATTTTTGGACATCCTATGGCTGGAAGAGAGTTTACCGGATTAGGGTATGCTTCTAAGGAAATATTCAAGGGAGCAAATTATATAATAATTCCTACTGAAAGAAATAAGAAAGAAAATATAAGACTTATAGAAAATATAGCAAAAGATATGGGATTTAAACATATAGAAAAAGTAAGTGTGGAAAAACATGATGAAGCTATAGGCTTTGTAAGTCAACTTCCTCATGTTATAGCAGTGTCCTTAGTTAATAGCGATAATCTTGAAGTGGATACGGGAAAGTTTACTGGAGATAGTTATAGAGATCTTACGAGAATAGCTAGAATCAATACAAAATTGTGGACTGAACTCTTTATAGGAAATAGGAAAAATCTGATTAATCACATAGAGAGATTTGAAAAAAATATTGCAGACATAAAACATGCTTTGATAAATGAGGATACTGAAGCTTTAGGCAATATATTAAATAGAGCTAGTAAAAAGAGAGAGGAGATGTCCTAGTTGAGGCTGCTTCAAGTAAAACTTAGCCATAAGAGCTACCCCTTATATATAAAAAGAGGAATCTTAAGAGTTATAGGGGAAGAAGTAAAGAAGATGTACAGTGGTAAGAAGGTAGTTATAGTAACGGATGAGAATGTAGATAAGTTTTATGGAGATATGGTAAAGTCCAGCCTAGAGAATGCTGGGTTTGAGGTCTTTAAGATTGTAGTAAAACCTGGAGAAAAGAGTAAGTCTATAGAGGAGCTTATAAATTTATATGATGAACTTTTAGATACAGGAATTACAAGGGAAGAACTTATAGTTGCCCTTGGAGGAGGAGTTATAGGGGACTTAACGGGCTTTGCTGCCTCCACTCTTTTTAGAGGGGTTCCATATGTACAAATACCAACTTCTCTTTTAGCTCAAATAGACAGCAGTATTGGTGGGAAGGTTGCTGTAGACTTGCAGAGGGGAAAGAACTTAGTAGGCAGTTTTTATCATCCAGAAGCGGTATTTATAGATCCAAATGTATTAAGTACTTTAGATGAGAGATTTTTTAGCGATGGTATGGGAGAGGTAATAAAGTATGGATGCATAAGAGATAAGGATTTATTTTATAATCTGATGAAGTACGATGAAGAAAGTCTTTTAGATAATATGGAGGATATAATTTACACTTGCTGTTCTATAAAGAAAGAAATAGTGGAGAAGGATGAAAAGGACACTGGAGAAAGAATGATTTTAAATTTCGGACACACTATAGGGCATGCTATTGAAAAATATTATAATTTTGAGAAGTATACTCATGGGGAAGCTGTGGCTTTAGGAATGTATATGATAACTAAGAAGAGCGAAGAGATGAAGATAACTAAAGAAGGAACAGCTTCTCTAATAGCTGAAACTTTAAGTAAGTATAATCTTCAAAATGAGATTAATTTAGAAGATAAGGAAAGTATATTAAATGCAATATCCCTAGATAAGAAAAACAAGGGAGAATTTATAAATATAATTCTTTTAAAAGATATTGGAGAAGCTTTTATTCACAAAATAAGAAGAGAAGAAATAGCTAATTTCCTTTAAAGATGAGAGGAGATGATATATTGGAGAACATAAGAATTATGCCAAGCTCCTTAAAAGGAGAGATAAATATTCCTCCATCTAAAAGCTTAGCACATAGGGCTGTTATATGTGCTGGACTTTCAGAAGGGGTAAGTAACATAAGCAATATTATATATTCGCAGGATATTAAGGCTACTATAGAAGGTATGAAGAGCCTTGGGGTAGAAATCGAAAATTATATCGATAACTTAAGTATAAAAGGTAAGGCATATCCTATACTCATAAAAGATACCATAGATTGTATAGAATCAGGTTCAACTTTAAGATTTTTGATTCCTATAGCATTGCTTACTGGAGAAGAAATAATCTTTCAAGGAAGAGGAAAATTAGTATCAAGGCCCCTTAATGTGTATTATGACATATTTGAAAAGCAGGGAATAGAATATAAAACTAGTAATGGTGAGCTTCCCTTAAAAGTAAAAGGTAAATTAAAGTCAGGAGAGTTCTTTGTTAAGGGGAATATAAGCTCCCAGTTTATAACTGGTCTTATGTTTACACTTCCACTTTTAGAGGGAGATTCTAAAATCATAATGACTACAGAACTAGAATCAAAAGGTTATGTAGATTTAACCATAGATTGCTTGAAGAAATTTGGAATAGAAGTAGAAAACAATGACTATAAAGAGTTCTATATTAAAGGAAATCAAAAGTATAAAGCCATGGATTATAGAGTTGAAGGAGATTTCTCCCAAGCAGCCTTTTGGATAGTTGCAGGTATGTTAGGAAAAGAAATAAGATGCAAAGATTTAAATATAAATTCACTTCAAGGAGATAAGGTAATACTGGACATAGCAAAGGAAATGGGAGGGAAAATAGAGGTAAGAGATGACTCTATAGATGTAAAACAATCAACTACTAAAGGAATCACAATAGATGCTTCTGAATGTCCAGACCTTGTACCTATTTTATCTGTTCTTGGTGCAGTAAGCGAAGGAACTACAAAGATAATAAATGCTGAGAGAGTAAGAATTAAGGAATGTGATAGATTAAAGGCTATGGCAACAGAACTTAATAAAATAGGGGCTGAAGTAGAAGAGCTTAAAGATGGACTTGTAATAAAAGGAAAGAAAGTTTTAAAAGGTGGAGTTGTAGATAGCTGGAATGATCACAGAATAGCTATGGCTATGGCTGTTGCCTCCATAAAATGTGAAAATGAGCTCATAATAACAAACAGCAGAGCTGTTAATAAATCTTATCCACATTTTTGGGAAGATTTTGAAAAGCTAGGGGGTGCAGTATATGAGTGGAGTATGGGGAAATAAAATAAAATACTCTATTTTTGGAGAATCTCATGGGAATTCCATAGGAATAATTATAGATGGCTTACCATCAGGAATAGAACTTGATATAGAAGAAATAAATAGAGAAATGAGAAGACGTGCTCCAGGAAAGAATAAGTTTTCTACAGCACGAAATGAAAAAGATGAATTCCAAATACAGAGCGGATATTTTAATAATAGGACTACAGGTACTCCTCTTTGCATTACTATAAAAAACAGTGATCAACACTCAAAGGATTATGAAAAAACAAAGAGCCTTTTAAGACCGAGTCATGCTGACTATACTGGATTTATAAAGTATGAAGGTTTTAATGATTATAGAGGAGGAGGCCATTTTTCTGGAAGACTTACAGCTCCTATTGTATTTGCTGGAGCTGTGGCAAAACAGATTTTAAAGAAACAAGGAATAATAATCGGAAGCCACATAAAAAGTATAGGCACTGTTGAAGATAATTACTTTGATAGTGTGAATATAAAAAAAGAGTTGTTAGAGGAATTATCTAAAAAAGAGTTTCCTACAATAGATGAAGAAAAGGCTTTAAAAATGAAGGAAGAGATACTAAAGGCTAGAGAAGAGTTAGATTCCATAGGTGGAATTGTGGAGTGTGCAATTTTAAATCTACCTGCAGGAATAGGTTCACCATTTTTTAACTCTGTAGAAAGCATTTTAAGCAGTCTTATGTTTTCTATTCCAGCAGTAAAGGGAGTAGAATTTGGTGCAGGCTTTAATATATCTAGAATGAAGGGTTCACAAGCTAATGATGAATTTTTTATTGAGAATGATAACATAAAAACCTACACAAATAACAATGGAGGAATATTGGGGGGAATAACAAACGGAATGCCCCTAATATTCAGAGTTGCATTTAAACCCACAGCGTCTATTGCAAAAGAGCAGAGAACAGTGAATATTGTAACTAGAGAAAATACTATGATAAGAATTGAAGGAAGACATGACCCATGCATTGTTCAAAGGGCAGTGCCAGTTGTTGAGGCAGCAGCGGCTATGGGAATATTAGAACTAATAAGTTAGATAAGGTTTAAAAGAAAGCTGATTACTAAAAAAATGGGGAGGCATTAAGTAGTTGGACACTTTAGAGAGTTTGAGAAAAGAAATAGATGACATAGATAAGAAGCTTACAGAGCTATTTGAAAAGAGGATGGAGACTGTATTAAAAGTAGCTCAGTATAAGAAGGAAAATAATATACCTATACTAAATAAAAGTCGTGAAGAAGAGGTTATTGAGAAAAACATAAAGTATTTAAAGAATAAAGGCTTTAAAAAAGAAGAAACAGAATTTTTAAAGAGTGTTATGGCTATTAGCAAGAAGGCTCAGGCAAGGAAAATTTTCGAGTATAACATGGATGAAGGAGAAAATAGTAGAAATGATTTAGAGTATATGGTAAGCTATGAAGCAGCCTGCACACTTAAAAAGGAAAATATAAAAGTTGGATTTCAAGGGGTTAAAGGTTCTTTTAGTGAAGAAGCCTTGTTAGAGTATTTTGGCGAGAATGTAGATTCACATAATGTAGCAGAGTTTGAGGATGTATTTAAGGCTCTAAGAAATAATGAAATAGATTATGGAATACTTCCTATAGAAAATTCATCTACAGGAGGCATAATAGAAGTATATGATCTTCTAAGAAAATACGGATTTTTCATAGTAGGAGAGAGAACTATAAAGGTAACTCATAATTTGTTAGGCGTAAAAGGAGCGAAAATAGAAGATATAAAAGAGGTGTATTCTCACTCTCAAGCTCTTCAACAAAGCAGTGAGTTTTTAAAATATTATCCGGAATGGAAATGTATTCCTTATAGAAATACAGCAGCAAGTGCTGAGTTTGTAAAAAATGAAAATAGGAAAGAAAAGGCGGCCATAGCCAGCACAAAAGCTGGGGAAATATATGGGTTAGATGTAATAAAACATGACATAAATTATAATAAAAATAATTATACTAGATTTATAGTTATAGGTAAAAATTTGGAATTAGAAAAAGATTATAATAAAATAAGCATTATATTAACTTTACCACATAAGCCTGGTTCTCTTTACAATATATTGAGTATTTTTGCAGAGTACAATTTAAGTTTGTTAAAGATAGAATCAAGACCAATCATAGGCAAGCCCTTTGAATACTTCTTTTATATTGATTTTGAAGGAAACTTGCATGATAAAGCTGTGAAGGAAGCCATAGCAGATATAAAAAACAACAGCTATGATTTCAAGCTTTTAGGAAATTATAAAGCCCATGATTTTAATATTAATAGCTAGAAAATTGGGTACAATGGTTATGTAAAATATTAAGGAAGGAAGGTTAATATATTGAAAAAATTATATGGATTATTAGGAGAAAGTTTGCCCCACAGTTTTTCTCCACAAATACATTCTTTAATATTCAATGAGTTAGGCATAGGTGGGTACTATCATTTATTCGAAGTAAATAAGGAAGATCTTCAAAATGCACTCTTAGGATTTAAGTCACTTAAGGTTAAAGGAGTAAATGTAACCATTCCATATAAGATAGATGTAATAAAATATTTGGATGATGTATCTAAAGAAGCAAAAGGTATAGGGGCTGTTAATACTATCTGCTTTAAAGAGGGAAAAGCTGTTGGATATAATACGGACTACTATGGATTTGGAATGATGTTAAACAAATTTAATGTGGATATTAAAGGAAAAAAAGTGGTTATTCTAGGTACTGGAGGAGCATCAAGAGCAGTACTTCAATATTTATTAGATAATTATGTTGGAGAAATTACATTTGTAAGCAGAAATATAGAAGAAGGAAAAAGAAAATTTAATGATTTTGAGGTAATAAATTATACCCAGCTAAAAGAAAAAAGTAATAAAGATATAGTAATTAACTGCACCCCTGTTGGAATGTATCCTAAAGTTGATGCTTCGCCATTAACAAAAGAATTGATTTCAAAGTTTAAAGTAGTTGTAGATTTAATTTATAATCCACAGGAAACACTGTTACTAAAGTATGCTAAAGAGTTAGGATTACAAGGAATAAACGGACTTTATATGTTGGTTGGTCAAGCAATAAAGGCAGAGGAGCTGTGGAATAGTGTAAAAATTAATGATGAAACTGTTAATAAAATTTATAAGAAGCTTTTCGATTTACTATAAAAGGAGAAAGAATTTATGAGATTAAATAAAAATATAGTTCTAATAGGTATGCCTGGATGTGGAAAAACTACCATAGGTAAAAGATTAGCCCATGAATTAAACATAGAATTTTGTGATGTAGATGAATATATAGTAGAAAGCGAAAAGCATAGTATTTCTGAAATATTTAAAAATGGAGAAGAATACTTTAGAGATATTGAGAGTATGGCAATAAAAAAGATATGCAAAACCTATCCTAAAGTCATAGCAACAGGTGGAGGTGCAGTAAAAAGGTCTGACAACATAAAAGTCTTAAAAGAGAATGGAATCATATTTTTTATAGATAGGCCTATAGAAGATATTGCTGAGGATGTAGATGTAAAAAGCAGACCTCTATTAAAGGATGGCATTGAAAAGCTATATCAGCTTTATAATGAAAGATATTCACTTTATAATAAGTATTGTGACTATAAAATAACTAATGTTGATATTAAAAAAAGCATTAGTGAGATTATTTCTTTAATATAAACAAGAAAAGAAGTAAAAATGTTGCCTGGCAAAATTTTTAAATGGAGGTATAAATATTGAAAATATTAATAATAAATGGTCCAAATATAAATATGTTAGGAATAAGAGAAAAACATATATACGGTACTACTGCTTATGATGATATGTGCAGGTATATAAAAGAAAAAAGCGAGAATTTGGCTGAGGTAGATATAGTTCAGAGCAATATTGAAGGCGAAATAATCAACTATATACAATGGGCTTATGGAAAATATGATGGAATTGTAATAAACCCAGGTGCTTATACACATTACAGCATTGCAATATATGATGCCCTAATGGCTGTGCAAATTCCTGCTGTTGAAGTACATATAAGCAATATTCATAAAAGAGAGGAATTTAGACATAAATCTGTTACAGCAGCAGCCTGTATTGGTCAAATAAGTGGTTTTGGAATATATGGATATATTATGGCAATAATGGCATTAATCAATAATAGCGAGAACAGCTAGATTATGAGAAATTAATAAATTTGAAATAGATAGGTTTATGGTATTTATAAAGTTAAAAGGCATGCAAGGATTTGCACGCCTTTTAAACTATGCTTGTGGAGTAAAAGTTGCGCAGTCAGTTTCGTGAGTATTAGATGCGTTACGTGGTTGAATTTCTATCTTAGCAGCGCTGCAGTAATCTCCTTGCTCATGATAATGACAAGTATTTACAACGCATTTAACACCAGAAAGATGAGAGTTAGTCTTTTCTACTCTTCCTTCCATTAATTAATCCCTCCTATTTGTAAAATAGAATCTTTAAAAGGTATGATTTAAAAATTATTCAATTGCTTTTAAATCACAAGCTTCCTTAGTAGTGTAACCTTTTCGAGCATATTTATTCGCAAATCAATTTTTTATATAGATATGTTTTTTATGTTTAGTAGAGTGTATAGCAGGTTGGAAAGATAAAAAAATTATAATATAATAATAAATTATAAATATTTCTACAAGGCAGGTACTCTATATGGAAAATAAAACAAGGAGACTTCAATATAATGCTCCGGTTACTTTAACATATACCTTTATGTGTTTAGGAGTTTTACTTTTAGGAACAGCTACACACCATATAAGCACTAAGTTTTTATTTTCAAATTATAAAACTTCATTTTTAGATCCTTTCCAATATATTCGTTTATTTACTCATATTTTGGGGCATATTAATTGGGAACATTTTAGCGGCAATTTTTTGATTATATTGCTTTTAGGGCCTATGCTAGAAGAAAAATATGGCTCAAGGAGTATGGTTGAGATGATAATGATAACGGCTTTTGTTACAGGAATTTTAAATACTATTTTGTTTGACTCAGCTCTTTTAGGAGCTAGTGGAATTGTATTTATGATGATTTTATTAAGCTCTTTTGCTAATGCTGAAACAGGCAAGATACCTTTAACTCTTGTTATAGTAGTAATCATATTTTTAGGCAAAGAGGTGGTAAGCGGTATATTTATTGAGGACAACGTATCTCAAATTACTCATATAATTGGTGGCCTTTGCGGAGGAGCTTTTGGATATAGAAAGATTCATAGTTGAAATACTTTTTATGAAAGTAATAGAATGAGGAAAGCAGTTGAGAAAGATATAAAAATAGATTATGTAAATTATATTTAAGAGAGGATTGACTAATAATGTATATAAATAGAACTAATATAAGGGTTAGATATGTAGAAACAGACCAAATGGGTATTGTTCATCATTCAAACTACTATATTTGGTTTGAAGTTGGAAGAACAGAATTTATAAAGGACTCTGGAATGACTTATACAGAAATAGAAAAGGAAAAGATAATGTTTCCTGTGGTAGAAAGCGGTTGCAAGTACATAGAAGGTGCCAAGTACGAAGATAAGCTTATAATTGAAACCTTTATAGAAAAGCTAACTCCTGCTAAAGCTATATTTAGCTATAATATTATAAGAGAAAGAGACAATAAAATTCTAGCTAAAGGAAGCACAACCCATGCTTTCGTTGATTCCGAAACCTTTAGAGTTGTAAATCTAAAAAAGAAAAATCCAGAGATATGGAGAAAACTTACAAAACTTTATTCTCCAGAATAAAAAGAAATTGTGTAATAATTGGTGTTTTTTTGGAGATACTACTATCAAAAGAGAAAGTCTAATGCTATAAAATTGGGAGGATATTGTAATGAAGTTATTGCGATGGATAGGTGGAATAGTAGTATTTTTCTGGCTTTTAGGTCTTATCTTTAGAATAGGTGGAAGGATTATACACTTATTATTGATAATAGCAGCTATAGTTTTTATTTTTGATGCTATAACTGGAAGAAAAACCACTAGAAATGGAGAAAAAGATAGAAGTTGAAAAAGAAAGGTTGCTGATAATATGTATGTCAGCAACTTTTTTAAATATTTTTATTGTTTTATGAATATAGAAGACTTCTTTGGGAAAACTAATAGAGAAAAAGAGAAGAGAATAAATGAGAAGCTACTTTGTTGACAATAGAATGTATATATGATAAAATTAATATAATATGCTGAGTAAGCTGAAAATATTGACCAATTCATTGGATAAAGATGAAAACAATATTAAGTAGTTTGTTCGCTGGTTTCCACGTAAAAGTAGAAATCTGTGTGCATATATTTTAAGATTTTTTAGGAGGAATTTTTTAAATGAAAACAGGAACAGTTAAATGGTTTAACGCAGAGAAAGGATTTGGATTCATATCTGTAGAAGGAGAAGATGATGTATTTGTTCATTTCTCAGCTATTCAAGGAGAAGGATTCAAAACTTTAGAAGAAGGTCAAAAAGTTGAATTCGAAGTAACTGAAGGAGTTAGAGGACCTCAAGCTGCTAACGTAGTTAAACTATAATTAGTATTTAAATAGATTGTTTTAAATACGGTTAATTAAAGTGATATTCTTTTGAATATCACTTTTTTTCTATTTTTACTTGATGAGAAGTAAACTTACAGCTAGGAACTATATCTATGATATCAGTTTTGCAGCAATATTTTATATCTTCTTCAAGTCCTAGATTCATAAGTACTTTATAATGCTTTGCTTTGCTTAGAAAGTCTAGTATATTTGTATTCTGAGTATAAATATAGTGAGCAGTAGCAGCTATGTCAGATAACTCTGCATATGCATTTTTTAAGATACATTCTATTATGTATCCACTGCATATAAAATCATCCATGGAAAATTCACCGCGGGTTCCAGCATTAACTATGACTAAATCATTATTTAACTCAATAGCCTTTTGAGCCACAGCCTTTGCATTTATAAAAGCACCTATTAATATAATTTTTGCGCCTAAGGAGCCGTGTATTGCTTTTGTACCATTAGTTGTAGTCATAACTAAAGTTTTATTTTTTACAATATCTTCAGTATATTCTAATGGTGAATTAGAGAAATCAAAACCATCAATTTTTACTGCATTTCTCTCTCCGCCAAGAATGTATTTATCTCTGTTATTTTTAACTAAGTTTTTGGCATCTTCTACGTTTACTACAGGAATTACTTCATTACATCCATTATTAAGGGCAGTAATTATCACAGATGTAGCTCTAAGTATATCTATAATAATTACTGTTTTATCTTTAATTTTTTCTTTTTTTATATCATTTGCTGAAATAATAATATCAACTTTCATTTTTTACCCCACTTTTATAATAGAAATGTTTTTGATAAAACCTTTTTATATATTTATTATACCAATTGTTGGACTAGTATAGTATAAAAGATATGCGAGTAAAAAATTAAAACAGGGAGTTATGCCCTGTTTTAATTTTTTTTATGCAGTTTCTTTTATCTCTTTATTTCCAATTTTATTTTCGTATCTTTTATACAGTATCAATGATACTATTGTAAAGAACAAAGGTCCTACAATCATCCATATTGTAGATGATATATCTCCGTTTTGTGCAGGTTCTATTATTGTAAAGAAATTCGCAAATCCTACAGTAAATGTAACTATAATTGTAGCTGCTAAAGCAGAACCATAGGTTTTAAATATTTCAAAAGGCTTTTTTATTTCTTTCTTCTTTTTGAAAGATGCAAAAGCACCTGATAAGAATAAATAAGGCAATGTCATAGCCACATTTGTCATTAATACTAGCTTAGTGAAAAATTGAGCAGCACCTTCACCGCCAAATGATATAAGTAATATGAATACAAACACTATAATACATTGAATCCACATAGCATTTTTTGGCATTCCATCTTCAATTACTGTCATTTTCTTTGGCCATAATTCTGATGGAGTTCCTTCAATAAGTTGTTTCAAAGGAGAGTAAGATAAAGTGAAAAATGCTCCGCTTAATGCTAGAAACATAGATAATCCAACAAATCTAGCTACCCAAGCACCTAGGCTTAAAGATGCAGCTTCAGTCAATCCAAAGCCTTGACCTAGTTCATAACCTAAGTTTTGCATTACTACATATGCTACATTACCCATGTGAACTCCTTCTGTAGATAATACATTATTCCAATTAGTGAATATTCCTGTTAAGAATATACCTACAGAATAGCCTATAGCGATAATGAATGCAGCAATAGTTAAGCCCTTAGGAAAGGTTACTTCTGCATTTTCTGTTTGGTCTACAAGACCGCCAACCACTTCGATTCCTCCATAAGAAAATATAGCAAATACCAAGAAGGATAAGACAGAAATAGAAGATTGATAGCTAGGGTTTGGTGATTTTATAAAAGACTGAGCAGATACAATTGGTTCAGCCAAAGTTCCACCATTCAATACTAAAACTATTATAGCTCCAATCAATAATACAATATTTAATAATGCAACAGCAGTTCCACCTACAGAAGTTACCTTGGTGATTTTTTCTAGACCTTTAGATCCCGTAAAAGTTACTGCGAGGATCCAAATAACGCCAAGTAGACCTAAAGTTTGAGTTGAATTTAGCCCTAAAATAGACCAATTAGCAGTAGTATCTTTTCCAAACAATGCGTTAGATAAAGGAATCCATATAGTAGAGCTTATATTAACCATCCATATTATATAAGATGCATACCACATAAATGTTCCTACAAAGGCATACTTAGGACCTACAGATAACTTCATCCAAGAGTAAATACCACCTTTTTCTGTCTTAAAGGCTGATCCATACTCTGACATCATAAATGCAAAAGGTATAAAGAAAGTAAAAGCTGATAAAATAAACCATGGAATTGCTCCATAACCTATTAAATAAAAGGATCTAGGCATATTTGCAAACCCAAATACTGAAGTGAAAATCATTAAGATTAAAGATGTTAAAGTTAACTTTTTAGTTTGTTTTTCATTAGTATCCATAGTATCCGTTTTTTCCTCCTATTATAAATTTAAACATAATACCTATAATTATATAGGATTCGACATTTAGGACATAACTATACAAGCATAAAATAAAAGCCTTAGTAATTTTACTACAATTAAAAATATGTTTCAATGTTTTAAAATGTAATATAATACATAATTTTCTATAAAACACTTTAATTCAAGAGTTTGGAAATTCTTTTATATTACTTAATTTTAGCCATGTTTTTATGTGGTATAATATTAATAAGGAAAGAATGTTGGCATGAGAAAGAGAAAAGATATTTATAAAATAAAATATAATTAGGAGAACAGGACAATGGGAAGAACAAAAATTAATAAAATAGAAACATTAGCAAATACTAAATTTTTAAGTTTATATGATGCTGAATATATAAACAAAAAGGGTAACATAAAACATTGGACTATGGCTTCTAGAAAAACTAAAGAGACTTTAGAAGCTCAAATATTTGATAATAAAAAAGAAAAGATTGATGCGGTAGTTATAGTGGCACTTCATAAAGATTTGAATAAATTAGTGTTATTAAAGCAATTTAGAGTACCTGTTAATGATTATTTATATGAACTGCCAGCAGGACTTATAGATGAAGGCGAAGATGTGCTTACAGCGGCAGAAAGAGAACTCAAAGAAGAGACAGGACTAAAATTCATAGCTATTGATAGTAGCAAAAAAATAGTGCCTATATATGCATCTGGAGGAATGACAGATGAGTCTATGGCTTTAGTGTATTGTTTATGCGAAGGAGAAGTATCTTCTGAGTATTTAGAAGAAGATGAGGACATAGAAGTTATGCTTGTGTCACAAGAAGAGGCCAAAGCAATGTTAGAGAAGGGGCTTAAATTTGATGCAAAGGCTTATCTTGCATTACAAAACTTCATAAAAATAGGAAAAGATATAGTTAACGTAAATATAAATTTGAAATAGGAAGATAATAAAAGGCTGTTATATCTTGGGGAATGAGATATAACAGCCTTTTATTGATAATTAGAATCTACAATAGCAAGATGTTTATACTAAAGGGTTTGTCTTAAATTATAAAGAGCAAATATGAACTCAATAATTCTATTGTGTAAAGGCTCTTAAAACATTCTAATAAATTTTTTTAAAGATTATAGTAACTTTATTCATATTTTATCAATTTATTTTTATTAAGCATACAATACTAATGAGACAATCGTGCGTATAGGGGAAGAAAATATGACTGCTTTTATTCTTTATAGTATTGCTTTAGTACTACTTTTCATTTCATATATAAAGGATAGGAATAAAACTAAAAAAGCTTTAAGTAAGGCATGGAAATCTTTTGAAGGCATAATGCCTCAGTTTTTGTGTATAATTCTTGTGGTTGGATTAATTTTGGCTGTTATTAATCCAGAGTTAATATCTAAAATAATAGGAAAAGAATCAGGAATATTTGGAATTGTAATTTCAGCTGTAGTTGGAAGCTTAACTCTAATGCCCACCTTTGTAGCTTTCTCTACAGCAGATATGCTCCTTAAAAATGGGGCAGGATATGCTCAAGTTGGAGCTCTTGTATCTGCTTTAACTTTAGTTGGTGTAGTAACTTTTCCGTTGGAAGCTAAATATATAGGGAAGAGGGCTGCATTTTATAGAAACTTTATTGCCTTTCTATTTTCATTTGTAGTAGCTTTTGTTTTTGGAAAGGTTGATGGAATGTTATGATTAAAAATCTGATAATAAGATATAAATTTTTTATAATTTCACTTATTACAGTGATTATTATTACGGTTATAGATAAGGAAATAGGGGTAAAGACTTTCAGAATAGCAGCTTCTAGTTTTAAACAAATGGCATCTGTACTTCCTCCAATTATGATTTTATTGGGGCTTATGGATGTGTGGATACCAAGAGAATCCATGATGAAGTACATGGGAGATAATTCGGGTATTTTAGGAATAGGATTAGCAATACTTATTGGCTCCATAGCGGCAGGACCTATGTATGCTGCATTTCCATTTATACCAGTGCTTTTAAGAAAGGGTGTAAAATTTAGCAACATAATAGTATTTATGAATGCTTGGTGTGTAACCAAAATAACTACAGTAATGTTTGAAGTTTCAGCCTTAGGGTATGAATTTACATTAGTAAGATTTCTTGTAGATCTCCCGGGGATAATAATTATGGGTGCTTTAGTTAAATGGCTTATGCCAAAAAATGAACTTGAAGAGTTGTATTCAAAGGCTGAAGAAATGTAGTAAAATAAACAATAGACTTTCCAATAATACTGTGAAAGCCCATTGTTTATTCTTAGAAATTAGCTTTAATTATATATTTAAGTCCTTGGTTAATGCTTTTAGACTATCTGCTGAAGCTTTAAGCTGTCTAAGTTCATTTTCATCTATAGGTATTTGGAATATTCTTTTTACTCCAATTCTACCTACCATGCATGGAGCCCCAAGATATATATCTTCTATACCATATTCTCCAGTATATAGGGATGAAACTGGAAGCAGTGCATTTTCATCGTTAAGAATAGCTTTTACTATTCGGGTTACAGCTATAGCAACCCCAAAGTTTGTATATCCTTTACCTTGAATAATATGGTATCCAGCCTCTTTAACAGCTTCGGCTATTTCTTCTTTTACATCATTATGAAACTCTCTATCTATAGCGTTAAAATAGGAGTCAATTGGTATTCCGTGAATATTAGTTTGGCTCCAGAGAGCAACTTGAGAATCACCATGTTCTCCAATTATTAAAGTATCAATATCTTTAGAATCAAGATTATATTCTTTTTCAATGGTATATTTTAATCTTAAGGTATCAAGAACTGTACCAGAACCTAAAACTCTATTCTTAGGAAAACCAGAAAGCTTATAAGTCATATAAGTCAATATATCTACTGGGTTTGATACTACTAAAAGTATAGCATTAGGGCTGTATTTCACAATCTCAGGTATCATAGATTTAAAAACTTTTAAATTTTTATTTACAATATCAAGTCTTGTTTCTCCAGGCTTTGGGCCAATTCCAGCAGTTATAATAACAATATCAGAATCCTTAGTTTCTTTATAGTCACCAGGTCTTACCTCTATATCTCCTAAAGCAGAAGTGGCATGGGCAATATCCAAAGCCTCAGCCTTAGACTTATCTTTATTTATATCTACTAAAACTATTTCTGTAGCTACATTTTGCAATGTTAAAGCGTAAGCTGTAGTAGAGCCTACAAAACCAGCTCCTATTACAGATATTTTTGCATTATTAATTGCCATATTAAGGACCTCCGTAAGTAAAATTTATCATAAATAGTATATATTAAATAATAATAATTATCAATAGGATTTTTGCATACTAATAACTATATATAAAGTATGTGCAGTTTCATCAATAATAAAATGAATTATGAGAATTTAGTATAATATAGTAATGGTAAATATTATTGAATTGAAAATAAAATAGGGATATAATAACATCAATTATAAATATATAAAAATGGTATTTTTCATAGATTGGAGAAGGAAAGCATGAAAAGTGAATTTTATGATAAATTGAGCATTAATCCTATAATTGCAGCAGTTAAAGATGAAGAAGCTTTAGAAAAAGCTATTAAATCACCATGCGAGGTCATTTTTCTTCTAAAAGGAAACATATGCAACATTGAAGAAATAGTAAATAAAGTAAAAGCAGAAGGTAAAAACATATATGTACATATGGATTTAATGGATGGATTTGGGAAAGATGCTTTTGCCATAAAGTATATGAAAGAAAGAGTAAATCCAAGTGGAATTATAACAACAAAATCAAATTTGGTTAAGATATCTAAAGAAATGAACATGTTTTGTATACAGAGACTCTTTATGATAGATAACTTATCCCTAGAAACTGGAGTGAATTCTATAAACAGCATAAGACCAGATGCGGTAGAGATCATGCCGGGCATTATGCCAAAGATAACAAGAAAAATAAAAGGTCAAACAAAGGTTCCTATAATCGCAGGAGGACTTATCATAGATAAAGAGGATGTTATTGAAAGTCTTAAGGCTGGTGCTATGGGTATATCTACAAGTAGAGAAGAAATATGGGAAATGTAAAAAACTATAGAAAAATGTATGAAAAGGTTTAAATAAGGTGTTGACTGTAAAAATATATGATGATATAATAAAATCATAAAATATAATATGAAAAGGCCAGAGTATAGAGAGCCATGATTTTAAAAGATATTATCTAATATCTTCTAAAATCATGGTTTTTTTTATTCAAGATAGGAGGTATAATATGTTTGACGTGGTTATTATTGGAGCTGGGGTTATTGGAAGCGGTATTGCAAGAGAATTATCAAAATACAATTTAAGGACTTGTGTATTAGAAAAAGGTTCTGATGTAGCAGTTGGAACATCAAAAGCAAATAGTGCAATAGTACATGCTGGTTTTGATGCAAAACCAAATACTCTAAAGGGAAAATTAAATGCTAAAGGAAATGCTATGTTTGATAAGCTATCAAAAGAATTAGATTTTCCGTTTAAAAGAAATGGTTCCTTGGTTTTATGCTTTGATGAAAATGAAGTTGATAAATTAGATGAGTTAAAACAAAAAGGAGAAGCTAATGGGGTACCTGGCATTCAAATATTAGGTAAGGACAAGGTATTAGAATTAGAACCAAGTATAAATGAAAATGTAGTAGCAGCTCTATATGCACCAACAGGCGGTATTGTATGTCCTTATGAAATGACTATAGCTTATGCTGAAAACGCATATGAAAACGGGGTTGAATTTAAGCTTAATACTGAAGTTAAAAATATAAAGAAAACTGAAAATGGATTTATTATAGAAACAAATAAGGGAAATATTGAAAGTAAATTAGTTATAAATGCAGCAGGATTATTCGCTGATGATTTGAATAATATGGTAAGCAAGAATAAGATAGAGATAATACCAAGAAAAGGGGAATATTGCTTATTCGATAAAGCAGCAGGTTCAATGGCTACAAGAACTCTTTTCCAATTACCAACTAAGATGGGTAAAGGTGTATTAGTAACACCAACAGTAGATGGAAACTTGCTTATAGGACCAAATGCAGTAGATATAGAAGATAAAGCTGACTTAAGCACGACTCAAGAGGGACTCGATGATGTGTTGGGTAAAGCTAAGCTAACATTAAAACAAATTCCAATGAAACAGGTAATAACTTCTTTCTCAGGACTTAGAGCTCATTCTACAGCAGATGATTTTATAATTGGAGAAGCTGAAGATGTTGAAGGATTTATAAATGTAGCTGGAATAGAGTCACCAGGACTTTCAAGTGCACCAGCTATAGCAGAAATGGTTGAAGAAATAGTTGTGGACAAGTTATCACCAGCTAAAAATGAAAAGTTTAATCCTATAAGACATGGAATTCCTAAATTTAGAGAAATGAGCAATGAGGAGAGAAAAGAGCTTATAGCTAAAGATTCAACTTATGGAAAGATAGTATGTAGATGTGAAACAGTTACAGAAGGCGAGATTTTAAATGCTATAAGAAGACCTCTTGGTGCAAGAGATTTGGATGCGGTTAAGAGAAGAACAAGAGCAGGCATGGGAAGATGTCAATCAGGTTTCTGCTCAACTAAGATAGTTGCAATTCTATCAAAAGAATTAGGAGTGCCTGAAACTGAAATTACCAAGTTTGGTGGAAATTCTAAGCTTTTAATAGGAGAAAATAAGGAGATTTAGCGTATTGAGTTAGTATATCTAATATATTTATAGGGTTTGGAGGAGTGAAAAATGATAGAACATGATGTAGTAATAATAGGCGGAGGCCCTGCAGGGCTTGCAGCTGCAATAGGTGCTAGAGAAGAAGGTATACAAGATATTTTAATATTAGAAAGAGATAATCGTCTTGGAGGAATATTGAATCAATGTATTCACAATGGTTTTGGGCTTCACACTTTTAAAGAAGAATTAACAGGGCCAGAATATGCACAAAGGTTCATTGACAAAGTACAAGACATGAAAATACCATACAAATTAGATACTATGGTTATAGATATAAACAAAGATAAAGTTATAACAGCGGTTAATGAAGAGGATGGAATTTTAGAGATCAAGGCTAAAGCTATAATTTTAGCTATGGGATGTCGTGAAAGACCAAGAGGAGCTATAAATATTCCAGGAAGCAGGTGTGCAGGTATATATTCAGCAGGAGCAGCGCAAAAATTTGTTAATATAGACGGATATATGCCAGGAAAAGAAGTAGTTATCCTCGGTTCTGGAGATATAGGACTTATAATGGCAAGAAGAATGACTTTAGAAGGAGCAAAGGTTAAGGCTGTTGTAGAACTTATGCCTTACTCAGGTGGACTTAAGAGAAATATTGTACAATGCTTAGATGACTTTGGAATTCCACTAAAACTTTCTCATACTGTTATTGATATCAAAGGAAAAGAAAGATTAGAAGGAGTTACTATAGCAAAGGTTGATGAAAACAGAAAGCCTATAAAAGGAACAGAAGAATATATACCATGTGATACTTTACTTTTATCTGTAGGGCTTATTCCAGAAAATGAGCTATCTACAAAAGCAGATGTAGAGCTATCTCCTATTACAGGGGGGCCAATAGTAAATGAAAGTCTTCAAACTAATGTAGAAGGAGTATTTGCTTGCGGAAACGTTCTTCACGTTCATGATTTAGTTGACTTTGTTACTGAAGAAAGTATAAATGCAGGAAAAAATGCTGCAAAATATGTAAAAGGTCAGGCATTTACCAAGGATGGAATTGAGATATTTGCAGAAAATGGAGCAAGATACACAGTTCCAAAGTTTATAAACCCTGAAAATGTAGAAAAACTTGTAGATGTAAGATTTAGAGTTGGAGATGTTTATAAAGATAGCTATGTTTCTGTTTACTTTGATGATGTACGTGAAATGCATATGAAGAAGAGAATATTAACTCCAGGGGAAATGGAAACAGTGAAGCTTACAAAAGCATTATTTGAAAAGCATCCTAATTGTAAGAAGATTACTGTTAAAATAGAAAATTAGGAAGTTAGAATTTACACGTTGGGGGGTAATATCATGAGTGAAAATAGAGAACTTACTTGTATAGGATGTCCAATAGGATGTATGTTAGAGGTATCCCTAGAAGATAATAAAGTAATAGATGTAAAAGGAAATACTTGTTTGAAAGGAAAAAACTATGCAGAGAAGGAATGCACTAATCCTACAAGAATAGTAACTTCTTCTGTTAAGGTTAAAAATGGAGAGATTGCTGCAGTTTCTGTAAAGACAGAGTCAGATATTCCAAAGGATAAAATTACTGAATGTATCAAAGAACTTAGAGGATTAGTAGTAGAAGCTCCTATAACCATAGGAGATGTAATACTAAAAAATGTAGCAGGAACAAAAGTTAATGTTATTGCTACTAAAAGTATTGCAAAGGTTAATTAAATAGTGTAAAATGGTACTAGGTAAAAATTGAAAAAATAGAACAAAGTTACTTAGACTTATAAGTGTTGAAATATAAAATACAAGTAAATACTAAGGGCAGAGAGAAGAGAGCGCCATTATTATAGAAAGGGATTTACTCCCTTTTATAATAATGGCGTTTATTAATTAGTTTATTATTAAGCTACAAGTAAACGTTTTTAAAACAAAAGTAAACGTTTCCTAAGTTAACAAGCATTGAGGATATGTGATGAGTTTAAGGCTATGTTTGGAAACATAACCTTAAGATATATTAATAAACTAAGGGGGAATTATTATGTCAAGTTATTTAGCGGAATTTTTAGGCACAATGATGTTAATTTTACTAGGAGATGGAGTATGTGCAGCAACATCTCTTAACAAAAGTAAAGCGCAGGGTGGAGGATGGATAGTAATAACTGTAGCATGGGCATGTGCAGTAGCAGTTCCAGCATGGATTTTTGGAGCAGCAAGTGGAGCTCACTTTAACCCAGCACTTACAATAGCATTAGCTGCAATTGGAAACTTTGCGTGGGCACAAGTTCCAGGATATATAATAGCTCAAATGTTAGGTGCTATAGTTGGAGCAGCATTAGTATGGATAACATACTTACCACACTGGGAAGCTACAGAAGATAAGGCAACAAAGCTTGGAATATTTGCAACAGCACCAGCTATTAGGAATTCAGCAGCAAACCTTATTACAGAGATTGTAGGAACTTTCGTATTAGTATTTAGTATTTTAGGACTTGGTCAAGTTAAAATGGTAGATGGACTTGGAACATTAGCAGTAGGATTGGTAATATTAGTTATTGGTCTTGCATTAGGTGGACCTACAGGATATGCTATAAATCCAGCAAGAGATTTAGGACCACGTATAGCTCATGCAATACTTCCAATAGCAGGAAAAGGAGATTCAGACTGGGGATATGCATGGATACCAGTAATAGGACCAATAATAGGTGCATTAATTGGAGCATTCTTATTTGTAGGTGTATTTTAATATAAATATCTAATGAAGTTTTTATATAGATGGTGTAAACATTTACAAATATAAGTTATGGGGGGAATATTAAATGGAAAAAGAAAAATATATAATGGCCTTAGATCAAGGAACAACAAGTTCAAGATGTATAATATTTAATAAGCAGGGGGAAATAGTAGCAGTATCACAAAAGGAATTCACTCAAATATATCCAAAGGCTGGATGGGTTGAACACAATGCAATGGAAATCTGGGGAACTCAAGCAGGGGTTGCAGGAGAAGCTTTAGCAAAAGCTGGGCTTGATGCAACAGATATTGCTGCATTAGGTATTACAAATCAAAGAGAAACTACAGTAGTATGGAATAAGAGAACAGGTATTCCAGTATACAATGCAATAGTA
Source organism: Clostridium thermopalmarium DSM 5974 (assembly GCF_002995795.1). Classification (GTDB taxonomy): domain Bacteria; phylum Bacillota; class Clostridia; order Clostridiales; family Clostridiaceae; genus Clostridium_H; species Clostridium_H thermopalmarium. Next base: position 280 of record NZ_PVXN01000033.1, on the reverse strand, counting down.
TGGCAATGCAGAAGAACTGCTGAGTATTGTGATGAGTTAAAAGCTAAAGGATTTGATAAAGTAGTAAAAGAAAAGACTGGATTAATTTTAGACGCATATTTCTCAGGAACAAAGATTAAATGGATACTTGATAACGTTCCAGGAGCTAGAGAGCAAGCTGAAAAGGGAGAATTACTTTTCGGTAATATAGATACATGGTTAATCTGGAATTTAACTAAGGGAAGAGTTCACGTTACAGATTATACAAATGCATCAAGAACAATGCTTTATAATATCCATG
>NZ_PVXN01000032.1 GCF_002995795.1 Clostridium thermopalmarium DSM 5974 | reverse complement strand
TGTGTTAGGCACGCCGCCAGCGTTCGTCCTGAGCCAGGATCAAACTCTCATATTAAAAGTTTAATCTACTCATAAGTCATTGACTGGCTTTTATTTACCTTAATTCTGTTTAATTTTCAAAGACCAATTTTTCATCATCTCTCGACGACTTCCTCAGTATATCACTTTAAAACTTTTTTGTCAACACTTTTTTAAAAATTTAATTTTTAATTATTAAATTTAGTGATTATGCTTAGTGTCAGTCGTCTCTTGCAACAACATGGAATATCTTATCAAAATTAAATATACAATATTTAAGTATATACCCCATAAAATAAACTTAAATTACTCATTCTTTAAATTTCTATTTATATCTTCATATTTCACATATTGATACGCCTAAGAAAGTGTACAGCAGCACTTTTATTAGTGGAGAGTGAAGGAGTGGATAGGTTTGGATAACAAAGACGCCAGGGCATTAGGTTTAGCCGCTGGCGTCTTGACTTCTTCACTAGAAATAAATTTTTGAGCAGTTATTTCTTAATATTCCTATTTTATATCCGTGTACTCCTCCTTAAACTCTCCGCCCATGTAGTCTTGAATTACAACTTCATATTTTGTATTACCAACTTCCTTAAAATCTTTTTTTATTTTTATATTGTAAGAAAACTTTTCTATATCTCCGTCATCTGTATCTATCAGATTATTGTTTTTATCCTGCATATCAATTTTTGAAATTAAATCACTTTTTACAACTTCTCCGTTGGTATATATAGGTACTGTTTTTGCTAATTTTTTATCTGCATAGACATTAATCTTTATGTCTTTTATTTTAAATTTTTCTTGTCCCTTATAATTATTATTAATATTCATCTCTAAACTTATGATTTCTTTATCTTTTGAACTACCACTTTCAAATATATGTGTATATATTCTATTTTCTATCTCATCCTTAAAGAATATATATAGTAACTCCTCACTTCTTGACTTGCTTGGACCTTGTGCTAAAATTTTAAATCTGTAATTTTCTCTATATGGAAGTTTTATTTTTTTAGAAAATCTCAAACCATAAGAAATATTTAATGGAACCTTCTTCCACTCTATTTCCTCTGGAGATTCTTCATTTATTTTTCCATACAAAAGATAAACCATGGAGTTATTTTCTAGTTCTTTTAAATTTCCATATATCATTATAGTAGCATTTTTATAATCCTTATCAATTTCTAATATCTTATAATTCTTGCTAGTAACCCAGTCTTGCTTTGAACCTATTTTATTTAAATCACTAGAAAGTTCATTAATACTTCGTTCTAAATAGTTTAATTTGCTAAAATTTCTACTGATATCCTCAGTTACATTATTAAATCTAAGTATTATGATTGCATTTAATGCTAGGGAAATTACTAGGAACAACACTAATATTTTATCCCATATTTTATTCATTTATCTGTCATCTCCCCTAAAGTGTTAAAATTCAACCCCATGTTCTAACAACTTGCTTAACTTCTTTAAATTATTATACCACTTATGTTTTACTAATTCCCTACTTATATTAATTTATATATTTAATTTATATTTTACTTAGTGAAATGTCAAATATTAAGTATGTGTTAATTTTTATTAAAAGAAGATGGGTTATTGTACAATAGAAAATAATTTCTAGGTGCGACAGCGCTTTTTATTTTTACAAATAAAAAAGTAGGCTACAAAGAACCTATTTAATATGTCCAACAAAAATTATACAAGGCATACTCTTCTAGAGGAAGAAAATCAGCAGTTGAGCCTAAAGTTCTATTTAGAGTATGTAACTGGAGTTGAAGTATTTCAAAATAGAGCCGATACTAACTACACTAATACCATTTTTGGAGAATATGAAATCTAATTTATGAATTAAATATAGAAATATAATAGCACATTCTGGATATGACAGCGAAAAGAATTATCTTTACTTAGAAGGTAACGATCAAAAATACTGCATAAAGCCACAAATACCTGTTTTAAAAAAAGGAGCACCGCTCCTAACTTATTTTAAAGTTATTTTGCGACACTCCCTTTTTAATCTATTCAGTTTCTCCACAAAGGAATAATAATTGTTTCCATCTCTTATCAACTTCAGCTTGAATTTCAGCTATAATAGCTTTTCCTTCTTCTGATTTGAATAAGTGTCTGAATCTTCCTTGTGGTTTTAACCATTCTTCTACTGGTAATTTTTCCTTTGGTTTATAAGTTAATTTGTATTGTCCATCAACTACTTCATATAATGGCCACCAGCAAGTTTCTACTGCTAACTTAATTAAATCTAATTCAGTTGCAGTATCGCATCTCCATCCTCTTGGACATGGAGTTAATACGTTAATGAACTTTGCACCCTTAACTTCATTTATAGCTTTGTTTGACTTATTATATAAGTCCATCATATATTTAGTTCCAGGTATTACAGGAACAGTTTGAGCTACATATGGTAAATGATGTCCTACCATTATCTGAGTTAAATCTTTTCTATTTTGTTCTTTTCCTAAAGATTTCTTTCCTTGAGGACTTGTAGTTGTGTCAGCTCCTTTTGGAGTAGCTGATGATCTTTGAATACCTGTATTCATATATGCTCCGTTATCATAACAAACGTAAAGCATATCATGTCCTCTCTCCATTGCTCCTGATAGAGATTGGAATCCTATATCGTAAGTACCACCGTCTCCACCAAATGTTATAAATTTATAGTTATCTTCAACTTTTCCTCTTGCCTTTAATGCTTTATAAGCAGCTTCTACACCACTAGCTGTAGCAGAAGCGCATTCAAAAGCTGTATGAATGTATGAATCCTTCCATGCACTGTATGGGTATACTCCAAGTGAAACCTCTAAACATCCTGTAGCATTTGAAACTACAACTTTATCCTCTTCTTTTACAGCCTTTAAAACCCATTTTACAACCATTGGAGCACCACAACCAGCACACATTCTATGTCCGCCAGTTATTCTATCTTGGACATTAGTTAATTCTTTTAATGTTGCCATTTACAGCACCTCCTATTCCCTTACTTCTAGATATACGTGTCTTTGATATTCGCCAGTTTGTACTGCTTTTTGTAGCATATCGTATACTTTTTCTATACTGCTAACTTTAACGTCTCTTCCTCCAAGACCATACATAACTCCCATAACAACCTTATTGTCTACTCTTCCATATAAAGAACTTACTACATCAGTGTATAATGGGCCGCCGTTTCCAGACATACCTTCTGCCTTGTCCATTATAGCTATAGCTTTAACATTCTTAAGAGCTTCAGCAATTTCTTCTCCTGGGAATGGTCTGAATAATCTTATTTTAAGAAGACCTGCCTTAACTCCTCTATCTCTTAAATCATCAACAGCTTTTTTAGCTGTTCCTGCTGATGATCCTATAATAACTATGGCATATTCAGCATCTTCTAATCTATATTCTTCAAATAATCCATATTTTCTTCCTGTTAATTCTTCAAATTCCTTAGCTACATCTAAACATACTTTCTTAGCATTTAATAGACCTTCTAGTTGAGATCTCTTCATTTCCATATATACATTTTGAAGACCTAGAGCACCTATTAATTTATTCTCTTTTCCAAGAAGACTATTTTCAACTCTATTATTTTCTCCAACAAAGTTTTGAACATCTTCTTTTTTGCTGAACATATGGAAGTTTTCTACAGCGTGAGATGTAATGAATCCATCATAACAAACCATAGCTGGAGTCATAACATCTGGATGTTCAGTTATTCTTACTGCTTGAATAAAGTTATCATATGCTTCTTGAACATTTTCAGCATAAAGTTGAATAAATCCTGTATCTCTTTCACCCATTGTATCTGAGTGGTCATTGTGTATATTGATTGGAGCTGATAATGCTCTGTTTACTGCAGCGATTACTAATGGAAGTCTATCCCCTGCAGCTATATATAACATTTCATGCATAAGAGCCATTCCTTGAGAAGAAGTTGCAGTGAATACTCTTGCTCCTGCTGCTGATGCTCCTATACAAGCACTTATAGCACTATGTTCTGATTCTACTGGTACAAATTCAGTTGTACATAATCCATTTGCTACAAATGATGAAAAATATTGTGGAACTTCTGTTGATGGTGTTATAGGGAATGCAGCCATAACATCTGGATTGATTTGCATCATTGCTGTAGCAACTGCTTCATTACCACTTAAACTCTTTCTTATTTGTTCAGCCTTTGCCATTCTTGTTCCTCCTTCCTATTCTTCTAATACGAAGTCTAATGCACCAAATTTACATTGTGTTGTACAAACTCCGCATCCCTTACAGAAATCATAATCTATTTTTACCATCTTACCGTCTTTAACTATTATCGACATGTCAGGACAAACACTCCAACAGAACATACAATGTTTACATTTATCCTCATGCCAAACTGGTTTCATTGATCTCCAATCACCAGTTTTAAATTCTACAGCATTACCTGCATCTAAAACTTCTCCACCTATTGGATACTCATGCCATTTTGTATCTGGAGTTATATTCATTCTCTTACTCAATTCCTTTCACCTCCTGAAGTGATCTCTTAAGAGCTTCCATGTTTTTAGGAATAACATGAGGTTTATTTGCGAATTTATGATTAAATGAGTTTTCCATATCTCTTATAAATTGCTCTTCTTCTAATACTCCACTTACTTTAACTATTGCTGCAAGCATTGGAGTGTTAGGGAAGTTTGCACCTAATATTTCCTCAGAAATACCTTTCGCATCTATTGTATAAACTTTTCCCTCATATCCATTTAACTCAGGTCTAATTTCTTCAGGTGTCTTTTTAGTGTTAATTATTATTGCACCTTCTTTTTTTAACCCCATAGTACAAGGAACTGATTTTAATAAACTTTCATCTACTACTACAACATAATCTGGTTCATAAATATTGCTGTGCACTCTTAACGGAAAGTTAGCTATTCTGTTATATGCTGTTATTGGTGCACCCATTCTTTCTGGACCGTATTCTGGGAATCCTTGAATATACATTCCTGTATTGAAGGCAACTTCTGCTAAAAGCAATGATGCTGTCTTAGCACCTTGTCCACCACGGCCATGCCAACGAATTTCAATTAATTTGTTATCCATTATTTATTTTTCCTCCCTTCACCTTATAAAGAATACTCATCATTATGCTATTTTTTATTGTGCAGCAGTATTTTGAAAACGTATAATATCAGTAGAACAGATTGTCCATCCTACGCATACAATTTTCCTCTGTACTGATACACCTGCTATTATTTTATATAACAGTTGTTTATTTAAATTGTAACAATATTTTTTTACTTATGTCAAGCGAAAACGTTTAATTCATTTAAAAAATTCTTTATTTTTCTACAAAATTATACAAATGTCCATACAATGCCCACACAAAGTTTAATGGAGACTTAGTCTCCATTAAACCTTTTTATAATAAATCCCTAATTACTATGCTTCTATCTCTGCTGTAGCCTCTGTTTTTAATTCTTTATCCCATTTCCAAGGGTTCTTTTTTATAATTCCATCAGCAAATGGTATGAACATAGATATTACTGCTGATATAGCAAGAATGTGTATATACCAAACTAAAGGTAACACCTGGAATGGAGATACAGTTCCTTTAGTAAAACTTAATAACATTAACATCTGAGCACCATATGGTATAATTCCTTGCATTATACAAGAGAAGGTATCTAATAATGATGCACTTCTACGAGGGTCTACCTTATACTTATTACACATTTGCTTTGCTATAGGTCCATTAATTATAATTGCAACAGTGTTGTTAGCAACTGCAGCATCTGTTAAGGCAACAAGAGCTGCTATACCAGCTTCTGCTGATTTTCTTCCCTTCATCATTTTTTGTATTTTATCCAATAAGAATTGGATTCCGCCTGCTTTGGTTACCATTTCAGCAAGTCCACCAGTTAACATTGATAGTAAGAAAATATCTATCATGCCTTTAAATCCTTCAAATATTTGTTGTGAGAAAGTTAATACTGTTAAATCTCCATAAGTTAAACCTATTATACCAGATAAAATAGTTCCTCCTGTTAATACAACAAAAACATTTACTCCAACTAAAGATAATACTAATACAAATAAATATGGTAGAACTTTTATAATATTGAAATCATAGCTTTGCATTGCAGGTATAGTTTCTGGTCTTCCGAATATAAGTAATAATATTAGTGTTATAATAGCTGCTGGTGCTGCTATAAATATATTTACTCTAAACTTATCTCTCATTTCACATCCTTGGGTTCTAGTAGCAGCTATAGTTGTATCGGATATTACTGATAGATTATCTCCAAACATTGCTCCTCCAAGTACAGCAGCTAGTGTAAGTGGAAGAGATAATCCTGCCTTTTCAGCAAGTCCTACAGCTATTGGCGATATAGCTACGATTGCGCCAACTGAAGTTCCTGTAGATAGTGATATAAAACAAGCTATTACAAACAATCCAGCTACTATATAATTTGCTGGTATATAAGTTAATCCTAAGTTAACAGTTGAATCAACTCCACCCATTGCTTTGGATACGGTTGCAAATGCTCCAGCTAATAAATATATAGTACACATTATAATTATATCTGGATTTCCACACCCTTTTACAAAGGTATCAAACTTTTCATTAATTGTTCCTTTTAAAAGTAAGAATGCGCTTATAATACCACAAAATACTGCAACTGGCGCTGGGAATTGATAAAACGCCATCTCTACACCTTTTGTTTGAAGAATTAGTCCACTTCCAAGATAAATTGCAATAAAAATCACAAAAGGTATTAATGCTTTTCCACTTGATACTGACTTACCTGATTTATTATCCATAGTGTTCCCCCCTAGATTTTAATAATTTTTTATCTTATTAAACGTTTACTAAAAACGTAAAATAATACCTTCCCTCTTATCCCTCATTCAATTAATGTTTTAATATAGCTGCAATAGAATAAATCAAATTGCAGCTATATTTCAATATAGTAAGTTAAAATTATTATAGAAGACTAATTTATTTTACTATCATATCTAGAGCTTGTTTTAAATCTGCAATTATATCTTCAGCTGTTTCAAGTCCAACAGATAGTCTAACTAAACCTTCACTAATTCCTGCCGCAGCTCTTTCTTCTGGAGTATATGGTGAGTGAGTCATAGAAGCTGGGTGTTGAATTAATGTTTCTGTATCTCCTAAACTTACTGCAAGACTTGCTAGCTTAACATTATTCATAACCATTTTTCCTTCTTCAATTCCACCCTTAAGTTCAAATGCTATCATAGCTCCTGGTAATTTCATTTGTTTCTTAGCTAATTCATAGTACTCAAAGCTCTTTAATCCTGGATAGTATACTTTTTCAACTGCTGGATGGCTTTCTAAGAATTCTGCAACTTTCATAGCATTTTCACAGTGTTTTTCCATTCTAACTTCTAATGTTTTCATACCTCTTATTATTAAGTAAGAGTTGAATGGGCTTGGAACTGCTCCAGTCATATCTTTGATACCAACTAATCTAACTTGAGTCATAAGTTCTTTTGAACCAACTGCAAATCCGGCTATAACGTCTCCATGTCCGTTTAAGTATTTAGTTGCAGAGTGAACAACAACATCAGCTCCAAGTTCTAATGGCTTTTGAATATATGGAGTATTGAATGTGTTATCAACAATAACAATACATCCTTCATTTTGATGAGCTATCTTTGATACAGCTTCTATATCAGTAATTTTTAATGTTGGATTAGCAGGTGTTTCTAAGTAAACAACCTTTGTATTAGGTCTCATAGCATTTTTAATTTCTTCAAGATTGCTTGAATCTACAAAAGTAACATCTACTCCGAATTTAGTAAGTCCATGATTTAATAATGCAAAAGTACATCCATAAAGAGTATCTGCTGCAACTACATGATCTCCAGCCTTTAATACTGTCCATAATACTGCAGATATAGCTCCCATTCCTGAAGCTGTTGCAACTGATGCTTCTCCACCTTCTAATAAAGCTACTTTCTCCTCTAATTCTGTGCTTGTTGGATTTCCTAGTCTTGAATATATATATCCATCTTCTTCTAGAGCAAATCTTCTTCCACCTTGTTCTGCAGAATCAAATATAAATGTTGAAGTTTGATATATAGGTGTAGCAAGAGATCCAAATTGTGCATCCTTTATATGTCCACCATGTATAGTTTTAGTTCCAAATCCCATTTTCATCATGCTGTCTTTATTCATCTTAAATCCCCCTTAGGTTTATAATTATTTTAATTGTTATTTATCCTTACGCAATATTATATTAGCAACTTACGTGCCAACTTTTCTTTTAAACAATTATTTTATTATATCTCCTTAATTTAGGGATTTTACGACAAATTATTATGACAAAATTCATTTATTATTCTCTTGTGTAAACAATTTCAACCACTTTCTTCAAAAAAGCGGAACGGAAAATTTCCACGTGTAAACTATTCGTTCCACTTTATTTTATACTTGTCCATTTTGTTTATTACAGTAGTGTGTGAAACTCCTAGTGCCTTTGCAGCTTTTCTACAGCTCTTGTGTTTCTTCAATGCCTTTATTATAGCTTCTTTTTCACAAGCCTCAACTAAGTCCTTTAGTTTAAACTCCTCTTCTTCCACTTTAGATATATTATTTAATAACTTAGGCGTTTCATTAAGTCCTATAATTAAGTGCTCTTTTCCTAAAAGATCTTTAGAACATAAATTCATAGCCCTTTCTATGACATTTTGAAGTTCTCTTATATTTCCCGGCCAAGAATATTCTATAAGACTATTAATAAATTCTAATTCTACACCTAAAATTTTTTTATTAAGCTTTCTATTTAACTTATCTATAAAAAAGCTAACTAAGTTAGGTATATCTTCTGTTCTTTCTCTTAACGGCGGAATAAATATAGGTATAACGTTTAATCTATAGTACAAATCTTGTCTAAACTTTCCCTCTTGCACCATCTGTTCTAAATTCCTATTGGTGGCAGCAATTATTCTTACATCTACTTTTTCTTCCTTGGTACTTCCTACCTTTCTTATAGTTCCCTCCTGCAATACTCTTAGAAGCTTGGCCTGTAATATTAATGATAGTTCACCAACCTCATCTAAAAACAGAGTACCCTCATCAGCTTCTTTAAAAAGTCCTTCTTTATTGGTAACAGCTCCTGTAAAACTTCCCTTCTCATATCCAAAAAGTTCACTTTCAATTAAATTATCGGGGAGTGCCGCACAATTTATAGCAACAAATTTTTTATTTTTTCTATCACTTAAATTCTGAATAGCTCTTGCAAAAAGCTCTTTACCAGTTCCACTTTCTCCTCTTAATATAACAGTAGAGTTACTTTTTGCTACCGCCTTAACCATATCTTTCACTCTTGTAATAGCAGGACTATTTCCTATTATTTCTTTAAAAGCTCCTTCATCTGTGCCTGAAACCACATTAGCTATTTCTATCGCCTTTTTTATATCTCTAATTGAAGCAACTACTCCAATAGTGTTATCATTATCATCCTTTACTGTTCTTCCGCTGGTTAAATAATGGCTTTCTCCTCTATCTGTTTTTATATTAACTTCAACATTGTTATACTCTTCTCCGCTTACTAAAGCTTTTATCATAGGAGGATCATGTACTATAGTTCTTATATCTTTGCCTAATACATCTCTTTTTTTATAATGAAATATATCTTCACAATAATCATTAAATATTTCTATTTCTAAATTTTTATTTATATACAATATTCCATCATCAACAGAGTTAATTATTGCGAAAAGTTTTCGTTCATTTTTTTCATGTTCTAATAATTCAATTTCCCTTATATCATCGACGCCATCAATAGTACGTATATGAGTTATTAGCAAATCCTTTTTATCTTGTCCTATTTCATTTATTTTTATATAAACCTTTTCAGGAAATACCTCCAAAGAGATAAGATTTATATTTAATTTATAGATCTTATATAATATTTCTAGAGTTATTCCCATTCTATCTTTTGTTATTATTTCAAATCTAATATATTTTTCCATTATATATCTCCTAACAAAGATATTTTATCAATTTCAATGGTATATTATAATTTGTATTATATCAATACTATTTTGTTGTAAATTAATATATTAATTTACAACAATATATTAATTTACAACAAAAACTTAAATACAATCAAAAATATAACTCCCGGAATTCCAAAAAAACCAGCAATTAATGCCGTCCAAATATTTATGCCGATAGTAAATCCTAAATACTCTCCAAAGAAATTTACAACTATTAAAAGTATAGTTCCTAAAATCCCATTAACAATTAGCTTCCATAAAATTTTTATTGGACATAATAACATTTTCACTACTAAAAACAATAATATAATTGCCACAGCAAAGTACAATATATAATTCATAATAAAATCACCTCACTATACATCATTTATATGTAATATATTAAAAAAGCTTCTGATTTATGTAATGGAGAACAAACATAAACCAGAAGACACAAATGGAATATTCTCTAAATAAATTTACAAGGCTATGCACCTCAAACAAACTTCTTTCCCTTTTCAAATAAAGTCCTTTTATAGACAGCCCTCAAACCCTTGAGAATACTGGCTTGTTATTCTCTTCCAATTATCCGTTTATTTACTCCATTTTTGTTTTTCACAATTTAAAGTAGTTGCATTTTTGATTTTTCAATGGAAAAAATGAAAATAAAGTAGTTGCAAAATTGAGGATTTATAGAGAGTTAAGGAAGAAGGTTTAAGGAGAATTCTTTCCATTTCTTCTCTCCATTTTTACTTCCATTCAATCTCTCAATCCATTGATTTTACTGAATTTAAACCTTATCCCTAATAAACCATGTTTTCTAATACTACTTTATTTACCCCGTTTCATACATTTGAAAAATGAAAGGAGTTTATTTGATGTAGACATAGATACAGGAACAAGGGATAAGGAGCAAGGGAATAAGGATACCATTATATATATAAATTTGTTTTCGATATCAGATTATCTTTTATTTATATAGATTTTTATACCAGCATTCTTTTCCTTCCCGTTTTATTTCAATTCTATCATATTCAATTGATTCTCCGACTAAATATCTCCATACTTCAACATCATCAAGTATTCCATCATATCTTCTTATAAAAGTTTCTACTAGACTTTCTCCTTTTTTATTAAAATCATCTTGGAAAACTATAATTTTTCTTTCAGCAATTATTCTAGAAAGATAAAAGACTGCTTCTATTGCAGTTGATATTTTAGCAGAAGGAAAGTTATCATCCTTTGTCCAAGTATAACTTTTACATTCTGCTACAATGGAGTTATCCAATGAAACCAAATCAAACTTATGAACTTTATTAACACCTACAATTAATGGCTTTTCATAGAAACTATCCTTAAGTTTTCTATTTAAATATAATCCCACTCTGTTTTCAAATTCATCAAAAGGGAGCCTTGAAAAAACGCCATTATTATTTGTGTTTTGTAGATTCGAGCGATGATTCTGACTGTTTACTTCATGATTTACCACTTCGTTATTATACGTATGACCAATACCATTTACTATTTTAATCTTTTTACAGTATGAACATTCGCCTTTACAACGGTTTATCATATCTTGCCTAAATAATTTATTACAAACAGCATTAATAGTTTGACGTGGTTCGATGCTCAGCAATTTTGATAAACAGTCATCGCAGAAGTATTTATCTTTATTATCTAAATAGTTTTTAATTACCTCACTATGCTTATCCATTCTGTATCTCCTTTATGGGAAACTTCTCATCTTTTTAGGAACATCATCTCATAAAAATATATCAGAACAATTACTTTATTCCTCAGATATCTATATTATATCATTCATTTTCTATATATCTTCTTTTTTATAATTTATCTTTTTGCACATACCTTGATTAAATTATTATCATCTAGATTAGAATGTTAGAAAATTAGCATCATATCCTTCATCCTCTAATGCTTCTTTAATCTTTTCTTGAACTTTTTCCATATACCCTGGCTTAACCCCTGCTGTTTCTACCAAATTCCATAGTGTCATCTCTTTTCCCTGTCTGTCTATTTCCTCAATACCCCACTTTATTTTTCTTATATGGAATTCTTCCAGACTTTCTAATTCTGAGTCTATATATGCCTTTGTCAATGGGAGTTTCTCCTTCCTTTTAGAGAGCCAGCCGCTAATCCCTAACTTGCCTCCTACAGTTGACCATGTTATCCTTTCAGGCTTGCCTTCTTTCATTTCTTTTACAACCTTTTTTACTTGTGGGAGCAATTCAGCATCTCTTTTTTCCCAATCAACACTATTAACTTTTGTTTTTATCCTGCGATAATTTTGTTCCAACCATTGACTATCATATTTTTTCAGCCAGGCATACAATCCATCATTATTTCTTCTTATCTTATTACTACTTTTATCGGGATATTGGACGTGAAGTTGAAGCCATTTTCTCCTGAATTCTTCTCGTTTTATATTAAATTCTTCAGTATCAGTATATTTTTGGTGGAGATATTTTCCTCCACCATTATACTTCCAGAATGGCTCAATCCCTAACCTATCAATCGCTTTTCTTATTGTTTTCGTAGATGCTTTTAAAATATCTGCTATATCTCTTATAGATAATCCTGACTGGGCAAGTTCTATCAGTCTCTGGTCCCACAGTTCCTGATACGCATCAATATTATTCTCATCTTCATCATTAAAACCAAGTTTTATATTAAACAAATCAGTAACTGAAATGCCAAGAAACCTCGCTAATAATAGATATCTTACTGTATAAGTTGTTCTATTATTTTTTCTTACCATATCTGATAGCCAACCTCCACTATTATTTGATACAAGAGATTGAACTAGTTGTAAATATTCATGTCCATAAAAGTCTACAAAGTCTTGCTTTAATTTCTTCTGGTGAATATAGTTATTCATTCTTGCATAGCCTTTTTCAACTAACTTGACTCGGAACTGACTTTGAAACCATTCAGGCTCCTTAAATCCAAACTGATTGTTTAAAAGTATTTCTGCATCCTCTGCCGTCCAAAGCATCTTCTCCATTAAATCATCTGGGTAATTTATTTCTTTTTCTACTTTACAATTCTCATTAGATGCACTAATAAATCTCTGCCTGTTTCCTGCTCTTATAAGTTCCGTACTATTATAAAGGGGCATCTTATGCTTAGAACATACAAATACCCCCGTAATTTGATGGCTTCTGTGCCAGTACGGCTCTCCAAATCTTTCTACGTCTTCTTTAAAACATTCGGGACAAAATCTAAAATATTTATTTAAAATAATGGAATTTGATATTAAACCTATTCTTATATAGGAAACAGCACCCTCACCGTTTCTCATAGTTTGAATTATTTTTTTAGCACGTTCCTGAGGAATAAATGCTGCAAGAAAAGGAAATAAGGTGTGCTTAAAGATAAAGTATTCTGCTGTATATTTTGTATTTACAGGCATATTTTCGATTAATGCATCGAGTTGTGTAGGCAGTTCCATTACTGCTATACAGTTCCTTGTTCCAAACAAGTCCTCAAAGTTATGAATTTCCTTTATGTTTCCACTTCGCATACAATAGCGTGCTAACGTACTATATAGTACTTCATCTGGATAAGGCACAGGAAAAAAGTTCACCATACCACCTCCATAGAAAAAATATCATCCTCAAAACTTATAATATACCCAGATTCCTTTAAAGCCTCATAAGCGCTTTTATTATCTTTTTTACCCTGTTCAACAACATTACGGATATCAAGCAGATTTGTCGTACTCTGTTTTTCCTTTCTTCCTTTTACCTTCCTTGTTCCCTTTTTCTTCATCTCTTCTTTAATCCTATCATCTTTAAGCAGCGCCATCGCATCTTCCACAATACCATCTACACTTACATCCTGATTTTTAGAAAGCATAGTATCAATTATTTTCTCAGCCTTCTTAGCATCTACGCCTAAATCAACAAGTTTTAATACGCCTTCCTTTTTTTGTTCCATGAGGTTTTCCTGCTTCATTTTGTTCTGTGTTTTCTTTATTTCCTTTGCCCGCAAATCCAGGTTAATAGTTTCTTTCGTCCAGGTTAAAAAGTCATTGAAATCAACACCTGCCATGCAGATATCCTCGTACTTAGCAATTTCTCTGATATTCCCTGTTTTTAATGCAGTCAGCATTGGCTGTACTAATTTTAAATTCTCCTTCGCCGCCTTTCTAATAATATATGGAGTTATCTCTTCCTTTCCTGATGAAATGGCGTAGGCTTGAGCAATGGCATAGACTTTTTTTAATAAATCAGGTATTCCCTGCGTTTCCTCATATAAAATACTGCTTATTTCAGAAGTAAAGGGAGTTTCTTTCCTCGTCCACTGGTAGTGCCATATAGAACTTACTAATAAATCCCACACCTCATCTTTTTGAATCCTGTCGCATACCATATCGCCACCAAGACCTGACCCTCTTCGTGCCTGTCTGAAATCCCCCTGAAGTACCTTAACTGCCTTTGGGGTTCCCACTAAAATAACTGGCACCCCTACATTATTTACAAGGTTTACAAAGAAATTCAGCATTTTTTCGCTTCCTCCCGATTTAGCCATGCTTAAATGCTGGATTTCATCTATAATTAATATGCCTAAAGAGCAGTTTCTGACTACCTGATTCATCACCGTCATCATGGCATCTGCTGTTGCCCTTGTCCTCATCATCTTTTGATAATAGTTGGTTCCCAATAGCCTGTCTATTTCTGAAAAAAATTCATACAGCAATCCCTTGATAGACCCGTCATGAGGACACTCTAATTTTACCCATACTACCTGATACGCTGAAAAAGGGATGCCTCTATACTCCGAATGAACAATAACTTGTGGATACATATTTAGTATACGCTTTAATGAAGATGTCTTCCCTAATCCCGATATGCCTATAAGAGTAAATCCAAAGGATGATGGATAAAACCCATCATCCTTTGAATTTACAGGATTCGTTCCATAGTAGTCCCTGCAAAAGCCATGAGCCAGTTTACTTTCAAACGGATTTCGGAAAACATACCCCTGACGCAGGGTACGTGATATCTTTCTTTCCAGTTCTATATTCATTGGTAAGGGCTGAAAGACTTGAAAGAGCCTGTCTACCATATAAATTCTGTAGTGGCTGTCCAACTTCCTTTCATTTTGGTGGTATTGAGGATAAAAAGCCAGTTTTTCTACCACTTTATGAGGAGAAAGAAGATTTGGAAGTGCTTCTATGAAAGGATTATCCTGATAATCTGGTATCACCTGTTCCTTATATTCTGCTTCTTCTGCCATGCTGCCATTAGGAATTATTATCTTCTTCACCCTTCAGCACCTCCTTCTGCCTTTTAAAAAGCAACTGCAGGGTATTCATCCCTTCTTCAAAATCTTCTTCATTAAATACGCTGCTGTCATAATCTCCTTCGTTATTTCCTAGTTTAAATGCTTCTTCCGCCCTTCTTGCTGTTTTTTCAATCTTCCTGTTTCCCCTTATGTTTTTTACCCTCTGCCTGTCGCTCTCTGCAGTACTTGTCTCCCTTTTATAATCTTCATACGCCTGTTTTACGATATCTTCTATTTCTGCAATCAGTTTTGTTTTTGCTTGTGCCACCGAATCTTTACTTTTCTCTTTCTGCATTCTTTCTACCGCCAACAAATACTCTATTTCCTCAATTGCTTTATCTTTATATCTGGTACTGCTCTCTATTAAAAAACATTTCTCATATTCTTTGGGATTATCGCCACAGACATAAATGCAGTTCATATTGCGTGGATCGTAACTTATCTTTACTCTCCACCTTCCATTTGTCCGTGCATTTGCAAATACATCATTTTTTAGCATGTTTGAAGATATATAATACATATCTTTATATTTTATTCCTTTTTCAGTAACTACCGCTGTATCAGAAGGCATAAGGGCCAATTTAACAATGTCCTCCGATATACTCCGCAGGGTTCCTCCCCTGTTTGCAATTCCCCAGTTCCAAAGTTCAATGGGAATGCAGGGGACATCATCCTCCACCATCATTTCGTCCCGCTTATAGTAATCTAAGTGATAATAGTTATTGTGGTATAAAATGCACTTTATCATAATCTGTGTAAACTGGTATAAATCGAGTTTTGCTTTCAGTCGGTAGTCCTTGTCCCCTCTTTCCCTGCCGTCTAAATCTACAGCACCAGGTAAAAATGGTTTTACTCTCTCATTGGTAAGGCCAAAGAACCGTTCTACCGCTGATTTCAAGTCTGCACGGTATGGAGGTGTATTCTGCACTTTTATATTCAGCATGTTTATAAGGTTTTCAATGTTTCCTCCTTCCAGTTCTCCTCTATCAGCAATAATAGCCTCTGGTAAGTAGTGGACTGGCCAATCCTTCTCCTCTATTTCAATACCGTACTGTCTGCAATATTCTACTTTATTCATAGTTGCATTTAAAAGCGCCATCATGGCACCAGTATAGGAACCGCTCTCCAGTCCTATATAGATTCCGCATATCATACGGCTAAACTTGTCAATTACTGCATAAATGGCAGGTCTGCCTATGACCCAGTTTCTATTAAACCTTGATACTAAGTAGACATCACCTACCTGGCAGTCTATTTCAAAAGTTCCAGGCTGTATTACTCCGCTTAAAGCACTGCCCGTTATGGCTCTGTACTGCTTTAGAAATTTCTTGTTGCTATAGCGGCTGGTTATCTCTTTTTTTATATTACGCTCCTTCTCAAACCAATATCTGAACTGGCCAAAACTCGGAATCTCTGATTGAGGTTTTATGACAGGTATCTTTACGCCATTTTCTTCTTTAAAGCCGTCTGTAAAATATTCTTTCCTCATCAGTTCATATGTCAGCGTAAGAGAGTTTTTTGCTGTAGTGTAATAATATTTATTAACAGCAATGCGGAAAATTCTTTTAATATCCTCGGTTACATTTACCCCTTCTCCATTTATGTCCTGATACTTCCTTGGCCTGCCCCTTTTGGCATTTCCAGCCTTCCTCTCTTTACCTTTTCCCCCGCAGTTCCTATAGTCTGGTATTAATGCATTAGGTGTTTTCCCTCTTTTCCAGTACCGCTTAAGATACTCAAATACCCACAATTCACTTATATTATGAAATGCAGAAGCCTCACGAACTGCCTTCCTCCTGAAATGAGACTCAAAAATTTCTGGTTCGCAAGCCACCATATCCTTAATCACTTTCCAAGCATTGTCCCTCATCTTTTTATGTTTTTCTGGAATATCTTCTTCTTTTAATATAACTGCAAGCGTGTCATCTTCTTTAATAACTGCCCTTCCATTTATTAGCGCACTATCTATGTCTGCAGTACTGCGCAGATACGGAGCGCTGTTTTTGTTAACATCAATAACATACACTAATTCTTCATCCATCCAAAGTACTCTTTCTATGCTGGTACTTTCACTTTCATCCTTCCACTCGATTAGCGAATTAACTGTATACTTTAACAACTTCATGCCCTCCTTTACCGCTTATTTCAGGCAGGCGAAGTGAAGACCCACTCTCATTGAGATTGATAGGCTTATCCATATCGAGGGCTATCCTTTTTCCCGCAATTAAATGCTTAAACAGCAGTAACCCTGCCCCTGCATCCAAGGAATAGTCCTTTTCAAATTCTGATATAATTTTTCTGATATTTTGCTGATTATCTATAAGCCTATATAAAAGTCCATTTAGCAAATCATCAAACTCCTCCCTGGAAAGCCCGTTGCAGCCATCGGAAGTCATAGCAGAATGAATCCATTCGATGTTTTTTGCCCTGGTGTCGTTGATGTCCTTATTTGTCACAATACCCCAGTTAATTCCTTTAGCAGTCCAGTATCTTCTTTCAATCTCCAGTTTTTCAATTGTAGTCTTTTTTGATAATTCCGATGCATATTTTATGCTTCTTGCAGCGAAATTCTTTTGTCCATCAGGATTTAACAGCGTAATTAAAAATGTTGTAGTTAATATGTAGGGTTCTTTTGTTTTCTTATCTATAAACTTATCCAGTTTTAAATCTGCCGTATCTTCCAGTACTGTTTCCAGGTCTAAAAGCGGATAATGTTCCCTAATATCTACTACCTTCTCTTCCCAGTCTAATAGATAAAAGTATTTCAATTGAGAGTCAGAGAAGAAGTGGTGTATTCGCTGTGTAGTCCACCCAAATATCCTTGTTGCTCTTCCCATCGAAGGATAATCTTGTATAGTAAGCCATGGCTTATATTCCTTCCCTTCTCCCTGCCCCCTTCCTTCTTTTATCCATCTGCTTAATTTATTTGTATCCCAACTCGTATTTCTTTTAGCCATGCAAACACCTCCGTAAGTTAGAGTTTAGAAATAAAAAATGCCACTGACTCCAGGACACCTTTTATTAGATGTCTGTGTCAATGGCACTTAGTCCATTTGGACCTATGTCAATATCTTGGACACAAAAAGTTGAACAAATTATGCAGAATTTTTAGCTAAGTCCTCACACTTTTGAGGAGTTATATATCCTATGCTACTATGTATCCTTTTTCTGTTATACCAGG
>NZ_PVXN01000031.1 GCF_002995795.1 Clostridium thermopalmarium DSM 5974 | reverse complement strand
GATATACATGATTAATTATAGCTGAGGCCTTTCGACAAATTATGCCGAAAGGCCAAAGATAATTATATCATTAATTACATTGTCAAGGTCGGGTAGTATTTTCTACGAAAATCTCCACCCTTCCCTTAACAATTGCAACTAAAAGATTATGCGTGGTTTTCTCAATAAGTGTTGCATTTAATATTGCAATTTAGACTTAAAATTCAATTGCTTATAACTTAACTTTTTTCTTCCATAATAACTATTTATGGTGTATAATCATTCAATACCATACATAAGTGGCATAAAAAATATTGAAAGGAGATATACAAATGGGAAAAGTTACTGCAGCCTTTTTTGATATAGATGGAACCCTATATAGAGAAGGAATGATAACGGAAATTTTTAAAAAATTTATAAAGTCCGATATCATAGAATCTGAGCGCTGGTATAATGAAGTTAGACATTATTATATACAGTGGGATAAAAGGATGGGAAATTATGACGACTATCTTTTAAAAATGGCAAATATATATATAGAAGCTGTAAAGGGTCTTCACAGAACTCAAGTAGAATTTATTGCAAAAAACGTAATAAAGCAAAAAGGTGACAGAGTTTATACTTATACTCGTGACAGAATCGTTTGGCATAAAAAGCAAGGTCACAAGATCATAACCATATCTGGAAGTCCTATTGAGTTGGTTCGAGAAATGTCCTTAAAGCATGGATTTGATGATTATATAGGAACAAAATACTTGATGGATGAAACTCATCATTATACAGGTGAAATTATTCCTATGTGGGACAGAGAAAGTAAGAAAAAAGCTATAGACTATTTTGTAGATAAATATGATATAGATTTATCTACAAGTTATGCCTACGGAGATACTGCTGGGGATTTTACAATGCTTAAATTAGTAGGAAATCCTATAGCTATGAATCCTACTAGAGAACTTGTCCATGAATTAAAAAATGATGAATTCACTAGAAAAAAAGCTAAAATTATTGTGGAGAGAAAAGATATGATTTATACTCTAACTCCTGATTCTGTAGAAATTTAAAGAGATTGTGCTAAGTCACAATCTCTTTAAATTTTATATTTTATTTTTTATATACAGGTGTACAAAAATGAGCATATTTAGAATTCTTACCTGTAGTAATTTCAAAGAAAAGTTCCTTAATCTTAGTTGAAATCTCTCCAGGTTTCCCATTTCCTACAACTCTATCATCAACTTCTATAATAGGAGTAACCTCCATAGCAGTACCACTAAAAAATAATTCATCTGCTGCATAAAGCTCTGTTCTTGTAATACTTCTTTCAACTACTTCTATACCAAGTTCATTTTTTGCAAGAAGCATTACAGTATCTCTTGTAATACCTTCTAATATATTATCTGAAGGAGGTGGTGTTATAAGCTTACCTTTTCTGACCATGAAAATATTCTCTCCTGGTCCTTCGCAAATATGTCCACTTCTTGTCAAGAATATGGCTTCATCATACCCTTTTCTGGTAACCTCTAAAGAAGCTAGTCCTGAATTAAGATAAGCTGCTGTAGCTTTTGTTCTTGGTGGTAGCATATTGTCTTCAACTCTTGACCAAGAAGTTACCGCAACCTTAAGCTCGGACTTTCCTGTATAACTTCCTAATGGCTGACAATATATAACTATTCTATCATCATCGTCATCTAAGGTTGGTCCTATTTTATCAGCACCTTTATACGCTATAGGTCTTATATATGTTGTTGTTCTAAAATTGTTCTTTTTCAGAAGTTCAATAGTAACCTTAATAAGATCATCTACAGTATAAGGTAATTTAATATTTAATGTTTTACAGGATTGAAGAAATCTCTCATAATGCTCTTTTAATCTAAAAGCATACAATTGCTCACTTTCTTCATCCCAATAAGCTCTAATTCCTTCAAAACAAGCAAGTCCATAATTGAAGGCCTTACACCTTATACTTATACTTACCTCCTTTTCTTCTACTATTTTCCCCTGATAAAATACAAATGATTCATTCATAAAAATAACCCCCTTATTACTACTCTAAATTTCGATAATAATTACCCCTAAATATTATCGTGTAGTTTTATGTTATAAATGTTTAACGTTTATTATATCACCTTTATAATAATATCACAACCATTTTTTATGTAATAAATAATAAATCTTCTAACTATCATTTCTATATTTAAATATCAAATTTACCTGTCCATATTTATGTTATATAATATAAATTAAAAAATATTAGGGGGCTTAAGAAATGAATTCTAGTTTTAAAATTATAATCTCGATGGTTCTTTGGGGTAGTCTGGGTCTTTTTGTCAAAAATATAAACTTACCTTCCATAGAAATCGCATTTTTAAGAGCAGTAATTGCTAGTACTATTTTTATTCTTTCTAACTTAGTCACTAAAAAAACTAACTTTAAAAAATATTCTAAGAAAAACTTAATTATCTTATTTATATCTGGCATTGCTATTGGTTTTAATTGGGTGCTCCTTTTTCAAGCTTACAAATTCACTACAATTTCAAATTCTACTTTAAGCTATTATTTTGCACCTGTATTTGTAGTGTTACTGTCTCCAATTGTGTTAAAGCAAAAGCTTACATTTCGCAAACTTTTGTCAGTAGTAGGTGCTATGATTGGTTTGTTTTTAATATTAAATAATCAAAGTAATGTTCCAAACATTGCTTATAACCATATTAAAGGCATTAGCTATGGCCTTGGAGCTGCCTCTTTATATGCTTCTGTTATGCTATTTAATAATTATATTGAAGACTTATCAGGCTTTGAAAGAACAATTATTCAACTCTCAGCTGCATCACTTGTACTTCTTCCATTTATTCTATCTAGACATGAACTTCATGTAGATAGTTACAAAAACCTTATCTTTATATTAATCATAGGTATAGTACATACTGCTATGGCTTATCTTCTATATTTTTCAGCCTTAAAAGATATAAATGTTCAGAATGCAGCTGTGTTAAGTTATTTAGATCCAATTTCTGCTCTAATCTTTAGTACTATATTTTTACACGAATCTATGGGAACATGTCAGATTGCTGGTGGAATTTTGATATTATTCTCAGCCTTTACAGCTGAAAACAGCAAAGCATACGAGAAAAAAAGCACAAAAGTAGAGAATACTTAAGATGTACAATTGAATGTGCATCTTAAGTATTTTTAAATTAAAATCTTTTTTAAATGTAATTTTACCAGTTTATCCAAAATCTAACTTTTCCTTTGATATTTTATATTTTAAAATGCTGGTACTATTGCTCCTTTATAATTTTCCTCTATAAATTTCTTTATTTCTGGTGAATTTATAGCTTCAACTAGATCTTTAACGTATTCTTTGCCTTTATTTTCTTCCTTTACTGCAATAATATTAGCGTATGGAGAATCTTTATCTTCAATTGCTAAAGCATCTTGTGTAGGATTTAAATTTGCTGATAATGCATAGTTTGTATTAATAACAGCTGCATCAACGTCTTTCAAAACTCTTGGTAATTGAGCTGCTTCTAATTCTTCAATCTTTATATTTTTAGGATTGTCGGTAATATCTAGTTTAGTTACTAAATCTCCATCTTTAAATTTTGCAATTCCTTCTTTTTCAAGAAGTTTCAAAGCTCTTGCCTCGTTAGTTGGATCATTTGGTACTGCAATAGTAGCGCCATCTTTTAATTCTTTTAAATCCTTTATTTTTTCTGAATAAATTCCCATAGGTTCTATGTGAACTTTTGCCACATAAGCTAAGTGAGTACCATGCTCTTTATTGAAGTTCTCCATGTATGGAATATGCTGGAAGAAGTTTGCATCCAGTTCCCCTTGTTCAACTGATGTATTGGGAATAACATAGTCATTAAATACTTGAATATCTAATTTATATCCCTTCTCTTCTAAGATAGGCTTAACTTTCTCTAATATTTCAGCATGTGGTGTTGCACTTGCTCCAATGGTTATAGTTTTCTTTTCCTCAGCTTTTTCAGCAGTTTTTTCATCCCCATTGCTGCCACATCCAGTTAACCCAAATGCTCCTAAAGCTAATATACTTGCTAAAATTGTTGATAATATTTTTTTCTTCATATAAAAAACCCCCTCTTAAATGTTTTAGTAAAATTTATACTTATTGCTTTTAAAATAAGTTAAATTACTTATTAACTTTCCTATATATAAGATTTCCTATACTTTGGAATACTTGAACCAAAATTATTAAAACTACAACTGTAGCTATTAACACATCTTGCTTAAACATCTGATATCCATAAGTTATTGCTACATTTCCAAGTCCTCCTGCCCCAATGGCACCTGCCATAGCTGAGAATCCAACTACACTTATAATTGTAAGAGTTATACCTGATATAATAGAAGGAAGTGCTTCTGGAAGCATTACTTTAAATATAATTTGTGACGTACTAGCTCCAAAAGACTTTGCAGCTTCTATAACACCTTTATCTACTTCCCTTAAAGATGATTCTATTATTCTTGTTACAAAAGGTGCTGAACCTATTGTCAACGGAACAATTGCTGCAGTAGTTCCTATGGACTTACCTACTATAAATCTTGTAACTGGTATAAGTACTACCATTAGGATTATAAAAGGAAGAGATCTTAAAATGTTTATTATTGTGTCTAAAATTTTGTACACTGTTTCATTTGGTTTTAATCCATCCTTAGCTGTAATTATCATAATAATTGCTGGTATAAATCCTACTATTACTGCCAGTGCAGTAGAAATCAAAACCATAAATAAAGTTTCACCTAAGGCTGGAAGTATAATATCTGCTATCATATTTAAAGCACCTCCCAATGAACATGTTTTTTATCTAAGTATTTGCATATATTATCCTTATCAGATTCTGATACGTTTATTACCAAGCTTCCGAGTACTCCTACACTAAATTTTTCAAGTTTTCCCCATACTATAGAAAAATCTATATTAAGTTCCCTTGCCATAGCGGTTATTACTGAATTTTCACTTAGTTCCTTCGGAAAGAATAGCTTTATATTTACTCCTTGCTCTGGAAGTACCTCTTCTTCTCCTAAAAGTTTTTGCAAATCTTCGCTTGGATTTAAGAAGACATCTTCCACTTTTCCTGATTGGATAACTCTGCCTCCATCCATTAAAGCAACTTTTGTACAAGCTTCTTTTACAACCTCCATTTGGTGTGTAACTACTATTATTGTTATTCCGAGACTTTTATTTATATCTTTTAAAAGTTGTAGTATAGATTTAGTAGTCTTAGGATCTAAGGCTGATGTAGCCTCATCACAAAGGAGAATTTCTGGCTTAAGCGTTAAAGCTCTTGCAATAGCAACCCTTTGTTTTTGTCCTCCACTAAGTTCTTTTGGCATACTCTGTGCCTTATCTTCTAAACCTACAAGTGCCAAAAGTTCCTTTACTCTCTTATTTATATCTTCTTTACTATAACCCCAAGTTTCCATAGGAAGGGCCACATTTTTCCACACACTTTTTCTATCTAATAAACTAAAGTTTTGAAATATCATTCCTATATTTTTCCTAAATTCTCTTAGCTTTTTTTCCTTAAGTTCCTTTACTTCTTTTCCTTTTACTACTACGTTTCCTGAATCATATCCCTCAAGTCCATTAATGCATCTTAAAAGTGTAGATTTACCTGCTCCACTGTGCCCTACAATTCCGTATATTTCTCCCTTTTCTATATTAAGACTTACATTATATAAAACTTGTTCTTTACCAAAAAACTTATCAACATTTTTTATTTCTATCATTGTTCTCCCCCCTAGCTGCTTATAAAAATAAGACCTAAGGATACCTTAGGTCTTATTAAGTCCCGTTCATCCTTATCTTCCAGCTTATGCTGCAGGAATTAGCACCATTGTATACACTAAAACATAGTATATACTGGTTGCCGGGTTTCATTGGGCCAGTCCCTCCACCACTCTTGATAAGTTCTATTTACTTTTGATGTTTATAATTATATTCCTATTTAAAAAGGTTGTCAATAATTTTTTTATTTTTATCATTGGTTAAATGCCTAATATATACTAAAAATTAAATGTTAAACTTTTTATATTTTCCTTATTTTATTTAGTGGTACATAATATTTAATGCACCTATTTCCTTGTCCATCTATGTAATTTCCTCTGCTATCAAGCACCATAATTGTAGCTCTTTTATTTATTCTGTTTACTATTCCATTTTTAATCTCTTCTTCGTGTAAGAAACTTACCTTATCACCAATTTTAATTCCTAAGCTTTCATGAACTATTTCTCTGCTTGTTGGAAGAGAATGATATACATCTTTGTGATTAAAAATATTTTTTGCTATTGTTTTAAACCTTTTATTCTTGCAGCTTGAACTTCCAAATATATAAAATTCTATAAGATGAATAATTTCATGTTCAAAAACCATAAGCAGCGCGTGAAGAGAATCTTCAGTCTTTACTCCTGCTACTATTTTCTCTCTATCTAGCTCATAATACTGAAAGAGAAAGGTTACTCCTATTCTAATTTCATACCTTTGCTTCTCTTCTTCTAATATTGGATTTATTTTAGGAATAATAGTCTTACCAGCACTTCTACTCATTCTTTTAGATAAAGAAAAATCTAGAGTTCCCTTAAAAAATTTCTTAAAATAATCATTAAAGAAATACTTATCATATAAATTGAACAGTAATTCTAAATCTTCAGCTGATATTTTGCTAATTTGTCCATGTTTTATATTATTAGATCTATATATAAATTCACTTCTGAGAAGATGTCTTTTATTCTCTATCTCACTTTCCAAATATATTATTTTAATTAGCTCCTTCTTTTTCATATAATATTCCTTATTCCTAGATTGTTAAAAATATTTTTTAGTAAATTATTAAAATAAAAATAATTTATTATTTGTTCTCATATAAAATAATAAGGGACAATATTTCTATCATATAAAATGTTTACATAAATCTTATAAGGAGGTTTTATATGCCTAATTGTCCGATTCTAAAAAACTGCCCATTTTTCAATAACAAGCTTTCTAATATAACTCCAGTTTTAAAAACATATAAATTAAAATGTTGCTTAGATGACAATTTAGGATGCGCTAGATTCATAATCGCTAGATTTCTAGGAGTGCATTTCATTCCACACGATTTGCTCCCAAATGAAATGGACAAAGCCGAAAATATAATAAACAACCACTGAAATAAACCTAGAAGACTATCCTTCTAGGTTAAAATTTCAACTCCTTCTTCTGTAACTAATACGGTATGTTCCCATTGAGCTGTTAATTTCCCATCAGCTGTAACTGCTGTCCATCCATCTTCTAAAACTTTACATTTGTATGTTCCTTCGTTTATCATTGGCTCAATTGTAAATGTCATACCTGGAACTAAAATCATACCTGTGTGAGGCCTGCCGCAATGATCTACAAAAGGTTCTTCATGAAATTCTAGTCCAATTCCATGTCCTCCATATTCACGAACTACAGAGTATCCTTTTCCCTCAGCATACTTTTGAATCGCGTATCCTATGTCTCCTATAGTTGCAAATGGTTTAACTTCTTTAATGCCTATATAAAGGCATTCTTTCGCTGTTTCCACTAATTTAATAGCTTTTTCTGAAGCCTCTCCAATTATAAACATTCTACTAGCATCCCCATAATATCCATCTAATATACTTGTTACGTCAACATTTACTATATCTCCATTTTTTAATATTGTATCACTACTAGGTATACCATGGCATACAACTTCATTTATAGAAACGCAAACGCTTTTAGGATATCCCATATAATTTAAAGGTGCTGGTGTTGCTCCAAGTTCTACAGTATAATTGTGAACCCAAGTATTTATCTCTTCCGTAGATATTCCTTCTTTTATTCTTTCTCCCACCATATCTAGTACTTTCCTTGTTACCTCACAGCTCTTTTTTATCCCCTCAATCTGCTCAGGAGTTTTTATAATTTCTCTTGGTGGAGCTATAAGTCCTTCATTTTCCATAAAACTTAATTTTTCGTCCATATGAAGATGGCAGTTCTTATATTTTTTACCGCTTCCACACCAGCATAAGTCATTTCTTGATAATCTATACATTAAGTCACCTTCCATATAAATTTTAATCTATTATTATATTATAACACTATATAATAAAGTTGAATAATAACAAAAAGTTATTTTGTGACATTTCCTTTATTATACAGCTTATATAATCAACAATATTAGATTAATTTTCTTTAAATGCATTTATCTAATTGTTATGAATATATAAATATTATCACTCTTTTTATATGATGAAATGAAGCAGCAACGTGTTTTTAACAATAGTTAAACCTATGCCACTATCTTGGATTTCATGCCTGTTTTTTCCCCTCTACAAAGTCGTTCAAATATAAATGATAAATCTTCTTTAATCCATATACTATTGTCCTTAATTTCCACGATGATATTTTTGTTATCATAATAAACATTAACCCACACATGTCCTTTTTCTTTGTTTTACTAACAAAAAATTAAACCTTAGAAAATGCACATTTTCTAAGGTTTAATTTGGGTTAGCTTCTTGTAGTCATCTTATCAATTTCTTCTTTAATTTGTTCTATTGTCATTCCTTCTGCATTTATTATTGGAGTTGAAGTTAAGGTATCTTGAAATCCCATTACATCTTCACTCAATCCACTTAAGACCACAGCATCAAATTTATCAAGTTCTGAAGAATTATATTTCATATTTGTATCTAGTTCTTGCACGTTATATCCTTCGTTCTTAAGAAAATTCCCTATATTACTTAGTTCTCTTTCAATGGCTATTTTCTTCATTTTGCATCACCTCTTAAGTTATTTTATATAGGTATCTCAAAACTTATTTTTTCCCTTTTTATTAAATTTATTATTTAATAAAACATTTTTTAAAAATAGTATAAATTTCGGATGCAAAATTTAGAATTTTTATAAATATATTTTTATTTTACTTATTTACTGTTGGTTTATTAAGTATTGCATTGAGAACTACTCCTACTATAGCAGCCAAACTTAGACCTGTTATTTTAACACTTTCAGTTACTGGAATTCCTATAGATATTCCTGCAAACTTTTCAAGATAACTTGTCCCAAGGCCTATTACTATTATACATACTATTATTATTATATTCTTTATATCAGATTTTAAATTATCCGCCTTTAATGTCCTAACTCCTATAAGCGATATCATACTAAAAAGCATTATACTAATTCCACCCATTACCGGTGATGGAATACTTCTTAAAACTCCTCCTACCTTTGCAACAAACCCTAGAACTATTGCAAATACTGCTGTAATTCTGAGTATGGCTGGATTATAATTCTTTGTTATTGCAAGGACTCCTGTATTTTCACCATAAGTTGTGTTAGCAGGTCCTCCTATAAATCCAGCAAAAGCAGTTGCAAGTCCATCTCCTAATAAAGTTCTATTTAAACCAGGATCTTCAATAAAGTTTTTTCCTACGACCTCACCATTGGTAGTTATATCTCCTATATGTTCCATAAACACAGCTAAAACTGTAGGAGCTATTACAGCAATTGCTCCTAAATCAAATTTAGGAAGTGTAAAGTTTGGTATTGCAAATATAGGGGCTTCATTAATTACCTTTGTATCCACAATTCCAAATTTGAAAGACACTATATATCCTACTACCACAGCAATTAAAATCGCAAGTTGTTTTAAAAACCCTTTTCCTTTTAGGGTTATTAATAGAGCTAAAGCTAATGTAATACCTGATATTATAAAGTTACCTGATGCCATATCAATAGCTGTAGGTAATAATGTCATACCTATTACTATTATCATTGGACCAACTACTTGATTGGGCAAATATTTTCTTATATTTTCAACTCCTACTTTTTTCACTAAAAGAGACATAATTACATATATAAGACCTGCTACTACTATACCACCTTGTGCATAGGTCAAGTCTCCATTAAATTTTTCTTTAACTGCTAATATTCCTGATATAAATGCAAATGATGAACCTAAAAATACTGGTACTTTTCTTTTTGTGCATGCGTGAAAAATAAGAGTTCCTACTCCTGCAGATAGAAGTGATACCGTTGGATCAAAACCTGTAATGATAGGTACTAATACTGTAGCCCCAAACATAGCTACTAAATGTTGAAGTGCTAAAATGACTTTCTTAAACGCTTCTAGAGTTGCTGCACTCTCTTTTAAGTTTGACTTTTCTTTTGCTAACACATTTTCTGACATAAAAATACCTCCTTATTTGTAATTCTAAGGAGAAAATCGCTCTTCTCCTTTTTCCAGCCTCACTGGACTGAATTAAAAAGTTTTTTAATATTGAGTTATAAAAAACTTCTTGCCGAGCTGGCAAGAAGTATAGTTATCTTTACAAAAACTACATAGTTATATTTTAATACTATGTAAATATATACTACAAATCTTGCCAGTCTCTCTGGACTGCATTAAAGATTTCTTTTTTCTAGATAATTATAACACCCCTATTTATAAATGACAATAGATAAAATAAAAAATGTAATGCATTTTTTATTTTATCCTAAGAGTTTTAAAACAGCAGGTATAGTTATCACTGACAAAAGTGTTGTTATGAAAACTGTCTGAGAAGCAAACTCGGGTTTTTTATTATAGGCTTGAGCAAAAATTGCACTTAATGCTGCCGCTGGCATAGCCTCCACTATAACTACCACATTTCTTACCATAAAATCAACATCTAGCATATTTAAAATAAAGTATATAGTTAAAGGAACTAATACTAATCTTATAAAGGAAGCATAATATATAGAAATCTCTTTAAAAACTTTCTTAAAGCTTATGTCTCCTATCATAGCTCCAATTATTATCATGGACAATGGTGTTGTAACATCTCCGACAGATTTTAAAGTACTATATATAGGCTTGGGCAATTTAATAGAAAATATAAATAAGAAAACCCCTATAAATACTGCTAAAATTCCTGGATTTAATAATATATTCTTTAATCCTTTAGATTTCTTATTCTTACTAAAAAGCATTACCCCAAAGCTCCACATAAAAATATTGGATGGTATATTAAAAATCGAAGCATACAAAATGCCTATTTTACCATATATGCTTCCTAGAACGGGATATCCCATAAATCCACAGTTTGAAAAAATCGTTATGAACCTTAATATATCCCTTTTATCCTTATCAAATTTAATATAAGGAAGTATGCTAATAATAATTAAAAATATATGAATTACTAAAGAGTATATAAATATTTTTACTATGTTTATCATGATTTCACTAGAAAAAGTATAATCAAATGAAGAAACTATCATCATTGGTAAAGTTAATTCTAACAAAATTTTATTTAGTCCTTTGTTAATTTCTCCATTTATTATGTTTCTCTTTCTACCATAGTATCCTACTCCTATAATTAGAAATAGTATTAAAACTTGATTAATTACAGTTGAATCCTTCAAATCTTGCCCCTCCCATTTAATACTTACAATATATAATAACAGCATTTTTTATGTTAATCCATAAAAATTTAATAAATCTAAATGTTTACTTCATATTTTTTATTTATATACGACACTAATATTGAACAGTTTTTTCTCAAAGGAGGTGTTTATATGGATATAGCTATGATGTCAATAGTAAATAGTCAAAATAGAGTAAAAGATGCCGTAAGTTTATTGCTAATGAAAAAAGTTATGAATGTATCACAGACTAATGCATCAAACATGACTGAAATGTTAAAAGCCGTTGACCCTAATTTAGGTTCTAACTTTGATAAAATGGCATAAGAAAAGGCTATTGATTATTTTTTATCAATAGCCTTTTCTGTGCTAATTTATAAATTAATACAAAAAATTAACACCCTTACATTCCAATAGCATTCTAAGATCTGCTTTTAAACTATCATTAATATCTATGCTATCTTTTACTAATTTATAAGTTTCAATAATAATGTTTTTACACATAATTTTATTAGGAACTTCTATATCTTGAATAAATCGAATATATCTAGCAACATTTTTATTGGTTAAGTTCTCCTCTAATTCCATAGAATATTTCATAATTTTTTCAATAGCTCTTTTTTCTTCTTCTTGAGCTTTTATAGATTTTATTTTATCTTTAACAACTATCACTGGTATTGATAGCATTCCAACTAGCGTAAGAAGTCCTGCAATTGCCTCTTTTCTATCATATTTATCTTTCATTTAATTCCCTCCTATATTTGAAAATAAACATGTCCTATTTCAAATATATTTGCAGAAAGCATAAATATGATAGAAATCTTATTTTTTAACTAACAGAATATCATATTCTATAATGCTATTCTTCTATTCTATTTCCAGAAACACATTATTTCTATCAAAGTCTTCAATTATATTTCTCATTAATTTTTCTCTTAATTCTTCCTTAGTAGCCCAAAGGTAATTCGTATGTTCTTTTGATAATATAACCTCTGTTTTCTCACTCCTGCACAGATAAGTGAGAACAATACATTGCTTTACAGGACTTATTTTAAATGTAGTAGCATATAAAAGTTTGTCAACTGTAATATTTAATCCTACTTCTTCCTTTGCTTCTCTCATGAGAGCTTCTTCTAGTCCTTCGCCAAATTCAATTTTTCCACCTACACATTCCCATCCTCCTGCAGCAACACCATCATAGTTTGATCTTTTTATTATAAGTACCTTCCCATTATTTAAAATTACTCCTTTAACAGCTACTATAATTTTATTTTCCATTTACATTACCTCACTAATATACTCTATATAACTTTTAAGTTTATTGTATCACAATATAAGAATAAAACACCTCATTCAATAAATGTAGATAATTTTTTTAATATTGAACTGGAGTATGAGCTTTGCATAGTGAAGCTTTCCTAAATGCAAATCTCATATGGAATGTTCAATATTAAAGATTGTCACAATTTATTTCTGTTGTTTGTATATTTTTTTACACTATACATAAACTTATGTGGTATAGTAAAAATATAAATATATTTTTAAATTTACTGGATGAGGTGATAAATTATGTTTACTTTACCAAAACTACCTTATGATTATAATGCATTAGAACCATATTATGATGAAGAAACAGTTAGAATCCATCATGATAAACATCATCAAGCATATGTTGATGGATTGAACAAGGCTGAAGCAAAGCTTAAAGAAGCAAGAGAATCTGGTGACTTTACTCTTATTAAGCATTGGGAAAGAGAACTTGCTTTTAACGGAGCTGGTCACGTACTTCACACTCTATTTTGGGAAAACATGACTCCTGGTGGGTCTCAATTAACCGGCGAATTATCTGAAAGAATAAATCAAGATTTTGGGAGTGTAGAAAACTTCAAAAAACAATTTTCAGCCGCTGCAGCTGCAGTAGAAGGTTCTGGTTGGTGCATTCTTGTATGGGTTAAAAATCTACAAAAGTTAGAAATACTTCAAGTTGAAAAACATCAAGACTTAACTATTTGGGGAGCTATTCCTATTCTAATTTTAGACGTATGGGAACATGCTTACTATTTAAAATATCAAAATAAAAGAGCAGACTTTATCTCTGCTTGGTGGAATATAGTAAATTGGGACGTAGCTAATAAAAGATATAATGATGCTATAAAATAAGAAGATTACAACAAAATCACCTTATAAATCTCTAATTTCTAGTTACTAATTGTTTGAATATATCTCTAATAAAAAATTTGAATAACTAAAGTGCTAGGTACTTAAGAATGACGTTTTAATTCATATCTAAATTCTTAGTACTTAGCACTTATTTTTTACTTAATACTTCACTTCCTTCCATTCAAGATATTCATAATTTATTTTTTAATGAATTTAAAAATTCAGGTTATACTCATGTTATATATAGTTGACTTGTGCTAATGTTAGATATATAATTTTATATCAAAAAACCATTATTTTCCATATAGAGGAGAAAAATATTATGTCATATGTATTTTTTAAGTCTATAAGTTCTTATACAGATACAGAAAATATAAACACCAGTTGTGAAGAGCTTTTATCTAGGCTAATTCAAAAAGAAAATATAACTTTAGAAAGATATATTCCAATAAAAGTACATTTTGGAGAAAAAGGAAACAAAACTTATATAGAATCAAAAAATTATGAAGGAATTATAAAGTATTGTAAAGATCATAATATAAAAAACGCTTTTATCGAAACTAATGTATTATACCGAGGAGAAAGAACAACCAAATCCAATCATATTGAACTAGCTAAAAATCATGGTTTTACTCAACTTCCTATAATAATTGCCGACGGAGAGCATGGTGAAGAATATGAATTAGTTAAAATTGAAAAAAAACATTTTAATAAATGCAAAATAGCAAAAGAAATTGCAAAACAAAAACAGCTAATCGTCTGCAGTCACTTTAAAGGACATGCTCTTGCAGGGTTTGGAGGCGCCATAAAGCAGCTTGCTATGGGATGTGCTTCAAGAGGAGGAAAATTAGATCAGCATGCTAATTCAATTCCTAAAATAAACCCTTTAAAATGTAAATCATGCAGTGTTTGCGCAAAAACATGTCCTGAAAATGCTATAATTTTAAATTTTAAAGCTAAAATTGAGAAAAACAAATGTATAGGCTGTGCTTCCTGTATGGCAGTATGTCCTCATAAAGCTATATCTACTAATTGGTTAGGCTCTCTTTCTAAATCATTTAATGAAAGGTTAGCTGAATATGCTTATGCAGCACATAAAAAAAATAATATTTATATTACTTTTGCTTTTAACATAACTCGAGGTTGTGACTGCGAAGGACACAGCATGAAACCTTTTGTTAATGATCTAGGTATACTTGCTTCAACAGACCCAGTTGCTATAGATAAGGCTTGCCTTGACTTACTGGATAAGCGAAAAGGAAAAAAAGTAATATCAAGAGGAAGATATACTCTTGAATATGCGGAAAAAATTGGACTTGGTATTCAAAAATATACCCTTGTGGAAATTTAATTCTCATTACTTATAAAAATTATATATCTTTTATATTTTAAAAACTTATCAATAAATTTCATCTAATACTTTGTCATCTCTTCACCAATACTATAACTGAAAAAAATTTTACTCCATTACTTTAAATACTGGAGATGTGTTTATATGTATCTATTTTTATCTTTAATAATTATAGTATTGTTTATTGTATTTTTATTGTATACTGTGCCTTTAAAAGTTTTATTCAATGTTAACTCTGCCGAACTACCAGATTTTCATTTTCAAGCATTCTGGTTAAGCCCCATATTAAAAGGGGTAATAAAAGAAGAGCATAAGAAGATGGTTTTAAAAGTCTATTTATTAAACAACAAAATTTTGACAAAACCTTTACAGAATAATAATTCTTCAAAAAGTTTTTTGGACAAAATAAACTTTTTAAGAGAATTGCATCCTAACTTTGAAAAACTAGAAACTTCTTATGGCTTTGAAGATCCATCAATTACAGGGATGGTATATGGAGCAATTAATATGCTATCTCCTTATGTAAAATCAGAAATTTTTTATAATAATGCTGATTTTAGTATGCTTCAAAATTATTTTTATATTGATACTGTATTTTATATAAATATTATTCATCTAATTAAAGTATTATTTAAGTATAATCAAAAACCAAATATGAAAGTCTTATATCATAACAGATAGAGGAGGAATAATTATGGATGATATTACAAACTTTTCACAAAATATAGATACAGTTTTTTCAGATATTGAAAACTTTGCCAAAACTGATGCAGTACTTGGCTCTCCAGTTTCTGTTGGTGATAAAACTTTAATTCCAGTAATGTCTGTAACTCTAGGCTATGGAAGTACTCCAGGTAAAAATTCTCAAGGTGCAAATCAGATGGTTCCTAATGGTGTTGGTTTAGGTGCTAGAGTTAATACAAATGCTGTAGTAGTTATAGATAAGGACACCGTATCTATGCTTCCTACTAATGAAAAAAGTAATTTAGGACAACTAATGAATAATATTCCACCATCAATATTAAATAGTATTCCACAATCTGTATTAAATGCAGGACAAAATATATTACAAAAGGCTATGCCTCAAGCTAATCAGGCTAATCAGCAAAATTCTGGTCAAAACACTCAACAAAGTTCAGGAATGAATATGAAGTCTAACAATAGTTCAATACAGAATATGTCTCAAAGTCAGCAAAATAATCAACAAAATAAATATCAAAATTATCAAAAGAAACAATAAAATATCTGTTTAAAAAGTACTGGTGAAAATTTTCACCAGTACTTTTTTCTAATTAATTTAAACTTTATTTTCTAAACTCAGCCTATAAGCTAAACTTATGCATTATATAAACTATTTTTTATATATCATATTAACATGTGGTATTCCATCTTCTAAATATGTTTCTGAAGCTACTTTAAATCCAAAGCTTCCATAAAACTTTGTAAGATACTGTTGAGCAGCAATCTTTATTTTTTGCTCTTTCATTTCTTTTTCGGCAAATTCAATTCCTCTTCTAAGTAATTCCTTTCCAAGACCTAATCCTCTATACTCCTTTTTTACTATAACTCTTCCTAGAGCCATTTCCTGAAATGATACTCCAGGAGGCAAAATTCTAAGATATGCAGCTATCTCACCATTTTCTTCTGCAAACAAATGAAAACACTTAGTATCCTTACCATCAATCTCTGGATAAGGGCAATTCTGTTCTACTACAAATACATTTGTTCTTTCCTTTAATATGTTATATAACTCATTTAAAGTAAGTTCATCAAACTTTTTTATATGCCATTTCACCTTTGTTTTTCCCCCTGTTTATTTTATAACCTAATACCATTTTTATTTAATTTCCTTTAAAGCTTTCTGTAAGCCCCTGTTGAACTTTTCTAACCACCTTTGCAGAAATATTTCCAGGTAATAATTTAGATATAAATACAGCTGCTTTATTTTTAGCTCCAGGAATTATAAGTTTTTTATTCTTCTTTAATCCATCATAGGCAACTTGTGCTACGATTTTAGCATCCATAGCTATACCAAGATCAGCTTTCCCAGCTCTTCTGGAAAATTCAGTCTTCGTGGCACCAGGACACACCGTAGTTACATTTATACCATAATCCTTTAATTCATTTGTAATAGCCTCTGAAAAAGATAAAACATAAGCCTTTGTTGCATAATATACTGCAATATATGGTCCTGGTTGGTATGAGCCTGTAGAAGCTATATTTAGTATTTTACCTTCTTTTCTTTCTATCATCTTTCTTGAGAATAACTTAGTTAATACAGTTAAAGCAGCTATGTTTAAATTAATCATTTCTATATCTCTTTTTAAATCTATCTCATGAAATAATCCATTAGCCCCAGCTCCTGCATTATTCACCAAAATATCAATATCTATATTTGAACTTTCAACTTCCTCAAATATTTCTTCAGCAGCACCTATTAAAGCCAAATTCTTTTGAATAGTTTTTACTTTTACATTGAATCTTTCTATTATTTCTTTAGCTAAGTTATTTAATCTTTCTATATTTCTAGCTACAATCACAAGATTATATCCATTCTCTGCAAATATTTTACTTAGTTCATATCCTATACCACTAGAAGCACCAGTAATTAATACCGTTTTGCTTTTATGTGTATTCATCAATCTCATCCTTTAATAAAATGCTCTCTTAACATATGACCACAGTTCTATTATTCTAGTCTAATTTTTCCTTCTTCTATTAGCACTTTAATGTTATCTCCATCTTTAAATTTCTTTTGAAGGTATTGTTCTGCAATTTCATCTTCAATATATCTTTGAATAACTCTTCTTAATGGCCTAGCACCATACTTCTTATCATATCCTTCTTCTAATATGAAATCTTTAACCTCATCAGATATCTCTAATGTTATATTTTTCTCTTTAACTTCATCTTTTACTTCTTTAAGCATTAGATCAATTATCTTATAAAGTTCTTCCTTAGTTAAAGATTTAAATACTATTGTATCGTCTACTCTATTCAGGAATTCTGGCCTAAAGACTTCCTTTAAAGCTTCTTTTACCCTACTTTCTAAAGCAGTATATCCATCTTTACCAAATCCAATACCGTCAGATTTAAAGTGAGTTCCTGCATTTGATGTCATTATTATAACTGTATTTTCAAAAGATACAGTTCTTCCTTGACTGTCTGTTAATCTTCCATCTTCAAGAATTTGAAGAAGCATATTAAACACATCTGGATGAGCCTTTTCAATTTCATCTAACAGAATTACAGAGTAAGGTCTCCTTCTTACTCTTTCAGTTAACTGGCCTCCCTCATCATATCCTACGTATCCTGGAGGAGCTCCTATTAATTTAGAAACAGTATGTTTTTCCATATATTCAGACATATCTATTCTAATCAATGCCTCTTCACTTCCAAAAAGCTCACAAGCAAGAGCCTTGACAAGTTCTGTCTTTCCTACCCCAGTAGGTCCTACAAATATAAATGAAGATGGTTTTTTCTTCTTTCTAAAGCCAAGCCTATTTCTACGTATTGCCCTAGATAGGCTGACTATAGCTTCGTGTTGTCCTATAACTCTTTTATGAAGTCTCTCCTCTAAATTTAGAAGTTTTTCTCCCTCTTCTTCCGTTATCCTTTGAACAGGAATCTTGGTCCACGCTTCTATTACAAAAGCAATATCCTCAACTGTAAGTTTTACATTCTTACATGACTTTTCAATTTCATCTATTCTATTTTGAATTCTACATTCTTCAACTTTATATTCTGCTGCTTTTGCATAATCATCCTTGTCTGCAGCTTCCTGCTTTTTAGCCTGAACCTCCTTTAATTCTTCTTCCAAAGCTTTTAGTTCTACAAGCCCCTTATTCTTTAGATTAGCTCTAGAACTTGCCTCATCAATTACATCTATGGCTTTATCAGGAAGAAATCTATCATTTATATATTTCTCTGATAATTTTGCAGCAGCTTCAATAACTTCATCAGATATTTGAACTTCATGGTACTCCTCATAATAATTTTTGATACCTTTTAGTATTTCTATGGTTTCCTCTACTGTAGGCTCCTCAACTAAAACAGGTTGAAATCTTCTCTCTAGAGCAGAGTCTTTTTCTATATGCTTTCTATATTCTTCTAAGGTAGTTGCTCCTATTACCTGTATTTCTCCTCTTGCAAGAGCAGGTTTTAAGATATTAGCTGCATTCATAGCTCCCCCTTGAGCCTCTCCTGCTCCAATTATGTTGTGTACTTCATCTATTACTAGAATTATATTTCCATTCTTTTTAGCTTCATCTATTATAGACTTCATTCTTCCCTCAAATTGGCCTCTGAATTGAGTACCTGCCACAACTGCTGTTAAATCAAGAAGATATATTTCAGTATCCAATAATTTTGGAGGTACCTCTTTTTCTGCAATTCTTACAGCTAATCCTTCTGCAATAGCTGTTTTACCTACTCCTGGTTCTCCTATCAATATAGGATTATTTTTAGTTCTTCTATTAAGGATTTGTATAACCCTATCAATCTCTCTATTTCTTCCAATAACTCTATCTACCTTTTTATCTTTAGCTTTCTTAGTTAGATTTGTACCATACATATCTAAGTATTTTCTCTTTTTTCTAAATGGACTGTTTTTAGTTTTAACATTTGACTTTTCTTCCGTCTTAAAATTGTCTTCCTTTAGCGGATCCTCTTTTTCTTCTCTTTCTTCGTCATTACCTATTGGGAAAATTCCATTTAAAAAATTAGTAAAAAAATTACTGTCTCCTAATTCATCAATATTTGAATCTTGAAGCATATTATTAACTTGTTCAGCTAAATTTTCTACATCCTCTGGATTTACACCAACTTGCTTCATAAGTTGATCCATAATAGGAATACCCATCTTCTTTGCGCACTCCAGACATACTCCTACCATTTTAGATTTTCCATCTTCAATTTTGGCTGTAAATATAGTAGCTATATTTTTTTTACAAATTGAACACATCTGCATATAAATCATCTCCGTATTTCTTTATATTAGTCAGCGTTTTTTATAATTACAGTATATCATATCTTATACAATATGTATTATCAACTTATTTACAAAAAGAAATTACTAAAATTTATGTTGCTAGTATTTCATATATTTATAACACCTTTTTACTATTATATTAATAAACTATTACTAAGATTAATATTTGGGGTGTGATTATATGAATTCTACCTTGTATAGAAATTTAGTAGTAGGCACAAATACTAGAGTTCCATTGATTAACGGAAAATATGGTCAAGCCATAAATTTTGATAATGCGGCTACAACACCTGCCCTTATTACTGTAGTACAAGAAATCTTAAGATTTCTTCCTCTATACTCATCTGTTCATAGGGGTTTTGGATATAAATCTCAGTTATCTACTAAATTATATGAAGATAGTAGAAACATTGTTGCAAAGTTTGTGTCTGCTGATCCAAAATATAATACAGTAATATTTGTAAAAAATACCACTGAAGCAATAAATAAATTATCTAATATATTATATAAAAAATATAAAGATTATATAGTTTTATCTACGGATATGGAACATCACTCTAATGACTTGCCATGGCGAAAATATAATATAGACTATGTTACTGTTGATGAATGTGGAAGACTTTCTCTTAAAGATTTAAAAGAAAAATTAGAAATGTATAGCGGAAAAGTTGCATTGGTTACCCTTACTGGAGCCTCAAATATTACTGGATATAAAAATCCAATTCATGAAGTTGCAAAACTTGCTCATAGATATGGAGCCAAAGTTTTAGTGGATGGAGCTCAATTAGTTCCTCATTCTCCAGTTGATATGAAACCTATGAATTCTGAAGAACACATAGATTATTTAGCTTTTTCTGCCCATAAAATGTATGCTCCTTTTGGAATAGGAGTTTTAATAGGACCTAAAGAAGACTTTAAAGATGTTCCCCCTGATTATCCAGGTGGAGGAACTGTAGACATTGTAACTCATGATTATATAAAATGGTTTGATACTCCTCATAAAGATGAATCTGGCTCTCCTAACGTAGTTGGGGTAGTAGCTCTCGCATCTGCTATTGAGACTTTATCTTATCTTGGCATGGAGAATATAGAAAAGTATGAAAATACCTTAACCCGATATGCTCTCAAAGCTATGAGTAAAATCCCTCATATAAAAATTTACTGTGATGGTACAAATCTTAATGATCGTATAGGAACTATAGCTTTTAACATAGAAGGCATTAACCACGAAATAGTAGCAAAGATTCTATCTTATGAAGGAGGAATAGCTGTTAGAAATGGATGTTTTTGCGCGCAGCCATATGTTCAAAAGCTTTTAAAAATGTCTAAAAAGCAGATTGAAGAAAGAATTAGAACAGGAAGTCATGAACCTGGAATGGTAAGAATAAGCTTTGGAATGTACAACACTAAACGTGAAATCGATGTATTAATATCCCTTCTTAATAAAATAGTAACTAATAGAAAAAGATATATTGAAAAATATAAAAACATAACTTCTGAACTTTATTTTAAGCCGGAAAACTCGTAATAATAAACACTGTTAGATGTTAGAAGTTAGATTCAATTTAAAAAATCTCTGGCCTTCTAACATTTAACTTTTAAACAGCTATTTAATCCTTCCCCGCAGCCTTTTTAAAGACCTCTAACCTAAAAAATACCTTAGCGTTTTTATTATATTACTCTGACTTCTATCCAAAATTTTATTTCTTGAGATATTATAATTTTTTCTATCTTTAACTGATATTCCTTTCCATCTAGTTTCATAATTCTCTTATCAAGCATCTGGCATAATATATCCCCATCTATCTTATCAACATCCTTTCCTATAATTCCATCAAATTTTTCTTTTATATGTTTTTGAAGAGCTATCTTCACTATATCATCTTGTTCATTTTCTGGAAAACTTAGTTCAACATTTATTTCCTTTACTAATGGCTTCTTTTTATCTATAGCCTCCTCAAGCTTTTCAAGTCTTGCCTTCTCTTCATCTATTGTAGTTTTTAAATACTTAATTTCTTTTATATAGCTATCTATTCTATAGCTTACAAGAAGATTTATAAATACAACTCCTAAAATAACTCCTAAAAATAATCCTAATGAAAAAAAAGTAAAATATTTTGATTTATCTTCTACTTTAGCCATAGTTCACCGCACTTTTGAATTAATTTAATAAATCTTAATCCTAAATTGGCTCCTATTAAAGCTGCCAATATGTATACAATCTGCTTACATAATGAACCAAACTCTCTTTTGAAAATTCCTTCTTCAAATAATTCAAAGGATGAAAAGGTCCCCCCAAGTGCTGTAGCTACTGCCCATATTTTTATAGAATTTGCTAAGTCTATCATTGTCTTTAAAGGAGGGTGGTTATTTATTAGGGCTCCAAAACCTGCAAAGGAGCTTGCACCAAAAATCACTCCAAAAGCTATTAAAAAACTATATATAATATTTGATATAAAAAGAAACATCCTTGGCACCTTCTTAATATAGAAATACTATTCTATATAATTTATGCCATGGATGTCTTTAATTATGAATATATATCCGAAAACTCAATCATTATTCTCTCTATATTATTAGACTCTCCCTTCTCAAAATTGGATGTGTCTATATCCTTATCCGAAATTCTGCAAGGCAGTTCAATTATAAATTCACTTCCATTTCCCAAACTGCTGTTTAGGGATATAGTTCCATTATGCATTTCTACTAAAGCTTTCACTATCGATAATCCGATTCCACTTCCTTCTCTATTTCTAGAAAGGGACTTATCTACTTGATTAAACCTTTCAAAAATTGCTTCCTGCTTTTCTTCTGGAATTCCTATTCCATCATCTTTTACAGAAATTACTATATTATCTTCTTTCTCATACATAGTTACCTTTATATGTCCACCTTTATTGGTGAATTTTATAGCATTAGACAATAAATTTAAAATTATCCTTTCTATTTTATCTGGGTCACAAGCTATTATTTTTTCTTCTACAAATGTATCAAATATAAGCTCAATTCCTTTGCTCTCGATATACTCAGCTACAGATAAGGTAATAGATTCGACTACATTAACTATATCCGCATTAACTAGATCAACTTGAAAATACCCCGAATCAATCTTTGTAATGTCTATCAAGTTATTGATTAATCTAACGAGTCTATAGCAGTTCTGTTTTATGATACCCATATACTTTTCTATTTTGTCACCATTTTTTAAAGGTAAGTTTTCCTTTAAAAGCACATCCATCATTTGATGTCCTCCAAAAATTACATTTAGAGGGGTTCTAAGCTCATGAGATAGATTTGCAAAAAATTCTGTTCTCATCTCTTCGTATTTAATGCTCTCATTTAATGACTTTGTTCTTTCCTCTACTGTTTTCTCAAGTCCTTTATTTAACTCATTTATTTTTTCATACATATATGCATTTTGTATTGAGATTGCTCCTTGAAGAGCTAAAAGGTTTACTATAGTTAATTTTTCCTCACTGAAAACCCTAGATGCAAGTCTATTATCTAAATAGATTATTCCTATGAGTTCTCCTTTTTTTATTATAGGAGCACAAAGTAGTGATTTAACTTTGTTTCTAGAAATATAAGAATCTTGAGCGAACATTTCTTCATTATAAGCATTCTTTAAAACTACACTTTGTTTTGTAGAAGCCACATAATTGACAACATGTCTAGGAACCATATGATATTTATCCATACTAACAGGTTTTGAGAACAGTGAATTTATTTTATCTACACTTCCCTCTATGTGCACTAACAATTCTTCATTTTTATTTAAAATTAGACATCCCCATATTGCTCCTGTAGTTTCTATTAAAATTTTCATTAGTTTTTTCAGTAAATTTTCCAAAACAATTTCACTTGATATAGCCTGTGATGCTCTTATAGCCGCCATCATATCATAAGAATTTTTTATACCTGATTCATAAAATGTACTTTCTTTCTCATCATATTCTCTATTTTCATTATATACAAATGGCCATTTGTCATCTAACTTTTGAAAAAACTCTCCATACTTTTCTTCTAATTGCCTTAATTTCATTATTGCTCCCCACTTTTTATAAAAATCATAGGAAGAAATAATATAGCTTTTGTATAAATTTTTGCTTCCTTTTGACTTATAATGCTCTCCTGCCAACTCGTTAGCCAGAGCAGCATTATGAAACAACTGATTTTCTATAGACACTTTAATTGCCTTATCATAAAATGCTTCTGCTTTATCATACTTAGATTCAATCCTATATGTCTCTGCTTGGACAATTAAATAGTAACTAAGATAATTGGTTGGACAATTTTGGGCCCACTTTTTTATAATCCTATTATATTCTTTTAGTTTTTTAATATAATATTTTTTATTTTCAAAATTCTCTTTATCTATAACTGCGGATATAGTAAGTGCAGCATAAAAATAATAGAATACTTGTATTAATGTTCCTTTTAACACTTTTGCTTCTTTATCTCCTAAGTATATATACCTTGCTGCTTCGTAATAATTTCTATGAATATAATTTAATACTATAGCATAAGTATATCTTCCATTTAAAACTTCTTTATCATTTAGCAATGAATCATTATATGGTTTACAATTCATTACATGGCAGGTTTCTCCCATTAAATCTTCTATAATATTTTTAATAAGAAAAATTTGGCGGTTTATTTGATTTCTAGACTTATTTGTTGTCTTTATATATTTTTTAATAGTTTCGTATAAATGCCCTAATTCATCTCCTTTTATATAAGAAATGGCTACTATATTACTAGCAGTACATACACTTAATAAAATTTCTCCAGATTCTATACAAGTATTATAAGCTTTTTCCAAATATTCTAATACGGTTTCAAATTTCTCCGTCCAAGGTAAAATAAAACCACTAAAGCCCATAAGAGAATTGCTGAGAGCATGCTTATCATTCTTACAGGCTTCCAAGTCCATCAATCCAAATTTAAGACTTTTCTTATATCTTCCAATCAAACTCAAAAAAATGCCATATCCTATATTTGTAAAATATCTATTTTTTAAACTTCCATATTTTAATACAATATTAGTTTCCTTCAGTACAGTTAAGAAAAATAACTTTTTATTACTTAAAAAAGTAGCAATTCTTATATTAGATAACAATTTTTTTATTTCT
Source organism: Clostridium thermopalmarium DSM 5974 (assembly GCF_002995795.1). GTDB lineage: Bacteria > Bacillota > Clostridia > Clostridiales > Clostridiaceae > Clostridium_H > Clostridium_H thermopalmarium. The sequence goes on along the minus strand of NZ_PVXN01000031.1, from coordinate 106,734 downwards.
ACTTGATTTATACATCTTTTATCTATTAAATCTTTTTTAAATATACTGTATATATTTTTCCCTTTTAAATTCCAATAAACCTTAACTGCCTCAATAAATATTTTAAACCAGTGTATTCTTTTAGGGATCTTAACTCCAAATAATCTTAATCCTTCTATTCCTGTTTCTACCGCCTCTTTATATTTGCCAAAATAAATATCTACATGTATTTTCATGTTATAAACTCTAGCTATTTCCATATTTGTTTTAGCATGTTCTAAAATTACCTTTATTAATCTATCTGCTCTTTGAACGTTTCTATTCATATACTCACTTTCTGCAAGCTCTGAACTTATATCATATGCTAAGCTATAGTTAGTAATCCAACTATCTTCTTTAAGCAACTTATATCCTATTCTAAAATACTTCAACGCAACTTCATGAGCTGCAGATTTTTTAGCTTTTTTTCCTGCAATAAGATTAAGTTTTATTAAGTTGTGAATATCCTCCTTTTTTATTATTAATTTAAAAGCTCTATTAAGTTGACTTACAATCTGAAAAATTCTCTTCTCATCTCCACTATTTTGCAAAGTAGTACCTATCATATAATGATATTGCATTTTTATCTCTTTATTTATATGGTTATAAATCTGTCTATGTATTTGATTATGAGCAAATCTATAGATATAACTATTCTTATGCTCCAAATAGTAACTTTTTATATAGTTTATCTCTGAAACAATTATTCCTTCTTTTATGGCAGGCATAATGCAACTATAAATCTCATTTAAAGTTTTATTCATAATTTTACCTAAGATACCCAACTCAAATTCTATACCTATACAAGATGCTATTTGCAAAATCTCTTGAGTTTTATTTGGAAGCTTTTCTATTTTCTTTATAATTAAATCCAATACACTATTGTATATTCCTACACTCTTAACCGAATCAATATCCCAAGTCCATTGATTTATTTCATAATTAAATTTTAGTATTCCTTCTGAGTGTAAGGTATCTAACAACATTTTTATAAATAGAGGATTTCCACCTGTTCTTAAACTTATTAATTTTGTTAGCTCAGTGGTCCTCTCCTTGCTGCAATATAAAGTATCACATACTAAATCTTTTATACTTTTTTTATCTAATGGATTTAATCTAATGTTAGTTATATTTATTGAATTAGCATTTTCGTTTAAAATACTTTGCAAATGTATGTTTCTTCCATCTTCCTCTTCTCTAAAACTTCCTATTATAAGTAAATATTTATTTTCTTTATCAAATCCGTGCATAGATATAGCATTAATTGTAGCTGCATCAGCCCATTGTAAGTCATCCCAAAACATTACTACTGGATATTCCTTACACAAAAGCGACTTAAAAAATTTTCCAAAAACTCTATTAAATTTATTCTCCAATTCCGAATGAGATACAAACTCTATTGGTGGTTGTTTCCCTATAATATATTCTACCTCCGGAATTACATCAATTATAATTTGACCATTATCCCCCACAGCTTCTAATATCTTTTTCTTTATTTCTTTTAATCTTTCTTTGCTAGCCATTAATAGCTTTATAACTAACTCTCTCGTCGATTGGATTAGAGGTGCATAAGGTGAAGTACTATATTTATCGCATTTTCCAGATACAAATGTTCCTCCTTCTTTAATCACCCTACTTCGAATTTCTTTTATTATAGTTGTTTTTCCCATCCCTTCTGAACCAGTCAAATATACAACCTGTAACTCACCATTGCATGCCCTAAAATATTTATTCATTATTTCTTCTATTTCTTTATCTCTTCCATATATTTTGTTAGTAAACTTAAACTTATCAGATATATCATTTTCACAAATGTTAAATTCCTCTATGTATCCTTTATCTAGTAAAGATATACAACACTTTGATAAATCGCTTCTAATTCCATAGCTGCTTTTATATCTATCCTCTGGATCTTTTGATAAAAGCTTCATTATTATTTTAGAAACTACAACTGGTATGTTAGGATTCATCAAATGTGGTGGTATAGGATTTTTAGCAACAAGAGAATATGTAAGTTCCATTTCATTATTTCCTTTTATGGGAACAATACCTGTAATAGCTCTATAAAGAGTTACTCCGAAAGAATAAAAATCAGTTCTATAGTCTACCTCATTCCCTATTTTGCCTATTTGTTCTGGTGACATATACAGTATATTATAGCTAATATCATTATCTATATGCTCAAAATCTAGTAGCTTCACCTTATTCATATTCTTATAGATTATGATATTCTTGGGGTTAACATATCCATAAATCACATTTTTTTTATTATATTCTTCTATTTCATCAACTACTTCTAAAGCAATTTTTAAAAACTTTTCTAACTCTAAAGACTTTTCCATCAAAATTATATCTTCTAAACTTATATTATCCATATCATTATCGATTTCCATGTTACTCCCCCTGCCACTTTACGATTATATATCTTATTTTATATTAAATTAGATTAAAACACATTTATTTATATTATACTATATATTACATATAATTTAAATATTTGTAATATATATTCAAATGTTTTTAGTATTTATTTTATCTTCAGATATGATGTATAAAAAAAGTAGCTAAAAAAAACAATAAATAAAGTAAGCATAACTGCTAAATTTAATGTAGAGGTGAGAAGTTATGTATCCTGTTTATTTTCAACCACAGCATCAAGATAGTCAACCTGGTCTTGAAACTCTAATGAATCCAAGACCTATATCTCAAAACCCTTCTTATAAAAAAAGCGGAAAGTTATTAAACAAAGTTGCTATAATCACGGGAGGCGATAGCGGAATTGGAAAAGCTGTTGCTCTAGCCTTTGCAGATGAAGGAGCAGATATTACTATCGCATATCTTAATGAAGATGTAGACGCAGAGGAAACCAAATACCTAATAGAAAATAAAGGTAGAAAATGTCTTCTTGTAAAGGGCGATGTAAGCGATGAGTCTTTTTGTCGTACTATAGTTGACGAAACCCTAAAAGAATTTAAGCATATTGATATCTTAGTAAATAATGCCGGTGTTCAATATCCTCAAAATAGCATAACTGACATAACAACTGAACAACTTCATCATACATTTAGTACAAATATATTTTCTATATTCTATCTCATAAAAGCAGCTTTGCCTCATATGAAACAAGGAAACACTATAGTCAATACCAGTTCTGTAACAGCTTATGAAGGACATAAGACTCTCATCGATTACTCGGCAACAAAGGGAGCGATCTCGGCTCTAACTCGTTCCCTAGCTTTAAACCTGGCAGATAAAGGAATAAGGGTAAATGCTGTAGCCCCTGGACCTATATGGACTCCCTTAATTCCTTCTAGCTTTTCAAAAGATGAGGTGGCAAAATTTGGATTAGACACTCCTCTTGGTCGTGCTGGACAGCCTGCAGAACTTGCTCCAGCATATGTATATCTAGCTTCTGAAGATTCCTCTTATGTTACAGGACAGGTTATACATGTGAACGGTGGAAAAAGCACAAGCAGCTAGTACTTAGAAATTTTTTGCAACATAAAATATTTCTAAGTGGAGGTACCGCATGTGCCTCCACTTATCCACTTAAGAAAAATGATACGCATTTTTACAATTATTCCAAATATGAAAGTCCTGCATATGCAATTCCTAAGCTGTCTGAAATATCCTTATCTACTGTAACTAAATCATTTATGGACAATTCCGAAAAACTTGTCTTTCCCATGGCTATAAGGGCTAATTTCATTTCTTCTACGCATGAATTTAGAAAATTATTAAGATTATTAGCTCCCCTTTCTATGTCTAAGTCTTCAGTAAGTTTTCCGTCATAAACCACTAGTTGAGGAGTAGGTTCTGCCGGCGTTGCATTTACTGATTGATCTTGAAGCATTGCCACTAATGCAATAGATCCAATATATACTGCATTTGCACCTAGAGCTAAAGCTTTTAAGAACTGGCCTGGCGTTTTAAGTCCACCTGCTGCTATTAAATCATATTTGTCCTTTACTCCTTTCATTTCTAAATACTTTGCAGCTCTTGCAATAGCATATAGAGTTGGAAGTCCCATATCATCTTCAAGAGTTGGAGGTGCTACTGCTGTTCCTCCTTCAGCTCCATCAATCACTATATAATCTACATTGGTTTTCAATATTACATCTAGTTCTTTTTCTATATAATGAGTAGCTGCAATCTTAATTCCAACTGGAACATCATACTTTTCCTTTAATCCATTTAATAAGTTTATTATATCCTGCGTTGTGTTCACTCCAGTAAGTCTTGCCTTTAGCACAGCATCTTCTCCTTCATTAAGATGCCAAGTACTTCTTAGGTGCTCATCAATTTTTTCTCCACTGGTTACAGATGGAACTGCTCCTCCCCAAGCACCTTGACCTAGCTGAACTTCAATTGCATCAAGCTTTGATAACTGTTCTTCTGTATTCATCCATTCACCACGATGATATTGTCCTATTAAATATTTAGCAGCTTCCCTTTCTTCATTTGAAAGTGCTGATTCCCCTGTATTTGTACATGTACCTGCAAGAGTTGCTCCTTTAGCTAAAGCTATTTTTGCTTTTAAACTTAAAGAACCTCCATAGGACATACCTGTAATCATGATTGGCATAGAAAGTTCTAAAGGTGCTTTTGCATTTTTACCAATAGTAATTCCTGTATTTATTGGTGATTTATCATCTGTAGGTAATGAAAAAAGCTGAGTTGGACTTAAAAACAACTTTTCCCAAGGTGACTGCACATTAGGACTTCCATAAGCCCTTTTTAAAACTTGACCTGACTGTGCTCTCATCGACGCTTCAATAATGGCCCTTAGGGTAAGTTTTTGAGCCGCTGTAGCCATTACAAAAAGATTTTCATTGTACTGATCTTTAAGCATTCTTTCCATCATCTCATCTGATGCACTGTTTATCAAACTTCTTATTATTCCTTGAAACAACATTATTTACCTCCTCCGTTTAAAAAATACTGAGCATTTTTCTTATTATGTCACCATTTTTTGAACAATAGCAAAAAATTATTCATACATAATAAATATTTAATTTTATAAATTTAGATATAGTTTGAAATACTAAATATGAAGGAGGTATATAATTATGTCTGACAATAAATATAAAGAACGTTTCATGTCAATACCTATAGAACATCATGAAACTGCTTCTTGGGCTAACATAGAGGAGTTCAAGCCAATTTCTCAAGTTACTATTCCAAGCGAGTTTCAAATCTGGGAAGCTAAAGACTGGGTGGAAGAAAACGAAAAATAGCTGTTTTTATTTTAATAAAGGAGGTTTACTAATGTCAGATAACAAGTATAAAGAACAGTTTATGTCAATGCCTATTGAGCGTCATGAAACAGCTGCTTGGGCTAACATAAAGGATACAAAGCCTGTATCTCAAGTAACTAAGCCAAGCGAGTTTGAAGTATGGGAGGCTAAAGACTGGGTAGAAGAGAACGAAAAGTAGCTTCTTGTAAATACTAATTGCTAGTAATTAAATAAGAAAGCCATAAAAGTATGTTATTACTCTTATGGCTTTCTTATTTTTTTAATATAATTTTAAACTTAAATAATCTCTAACCTATTATAGGTATCCGCAATCCTCCAAAGTCTTATAAACTCTATATTTTTCTTTAGCTTGCTTTTCTGCTTCTGCATATAGATTTTCTGCAATATCTGGGAACACATTAGCTAAAGATGTATATCTGATTTCTCCATTTATAAAGTCTCTATAAGACTTAGTAGGTTCTTTAGATTCTAGCTTAAATGGATTCTTTCCACTTTCCTTTAGCATAGGATTATACCTATATAGATGCCAATATCCTGCTTCTACAGCTTTTTTCTCTTCCATTATGCTAGTTCCCATACCAGTTCTTATACCATGATTAATACATGGTGCATAAGCTATTATAAGTGAAGGTCCCTTATATCTTTCTGCTTCTATTATAGCTTTTATAGTTTGATTCATATTAGCACCCATGGCTATTTGAGCCACATATACATAACCATAAGTCATAGCCATAAGCCCAAGATCCTTTTTCTTTATTCTCTTTCCTCCAGCTGCAAATTTTGCAACAGCACCTATAGGTGTTGATTTTGAAGCTTGACCTCCAGTATTAGAATATACTTCTGTGTCCATTACAAATATATTTACATCCTCACCTAAAGCAAGAACTTCATCAAGACCTCCATATCCAATATCATAAGCCCATCCGTCTCCACCTATAATCCATTGAGATTTCTTAACCAAGTAATCCTTATATTCAAGAATTTGCCTAATTATTTCATTTTCTGCACCTTCATGATCTTTGTGTTTCTTTAATACCTCTAACAATCTTGCAGATGCAACTTTTGAAGCATCACCATCATCTTTAGATTGAAGCCATTCATGGCAAGCTTCTTTTATTTCTTCATGTATATTGCTATCTATAGCTGCTTTCATTAAATCTGCTAATTTATTTCTTATTTGCTTAACTGCTAAGAACATACCATATCCATATTCTGCATTATCTTCAAATAATGAGTTTCCCCAAGCTGGACCTTTTCCTTCAGCATTAGTAGTATAAGCCATAGATGGCGCACTAGCTCCCCAGATTGAAGAACATCCTGTAGCATTAGCTATCATCATTCTATCTCCAAATAATTGAGTTAGGAGTCTAATATATGGTGTTTCACCACATCCAGGGCAAGCACCATTGAACTCAAGAAGAGGTCTTCTAAATTGACTTCCCTTTAATGTTGTTGGATCCATAGCATCTTCTTTTGGAATTATAGTAGTTGCAAATTCCCAGTTTTCTGATTCCATCTCCATTTCATGTTCTGCAGGTTTCATTATTAAAGCTTTGCCTGGAGCTGGACAAACATCTGCACAGTTTCCACATCCAGTACAATCCATTGGAGCAACTTGAATACGATATTGATATTTCTCTAAACCTTTACCAGTTGCTTGCTTAGTTTTAAATGTATCTGGTTTTTTCTTTACTTCATCCTCATCAAGAAGGAATGGTCTTATAGTAGCATGTGGACAAATATAAGAGCATTGATTACATTGAATACATTTATCAATCTGCCATTCTGGTATCATTACAGCAATTCCACGTTTTTCATAAGCTGTAGTCCCATTAGGGAATAATCCGTCTTCCATTCCTTTGAAGGCACTTACAGGAAGCTCATCTCCTTCCATTCTAGCCATAGGTCTTTGAATGTTTTTAACAAAGTCTGGTTCATCTTTAATTGGGAATTTCTTTTCTTCTTCCTCAGCATTAGCCCAAGATTCTGGAACCTTAACCTCAACAAGTCCTTCTATACCTCTATCTATGGCAGCCTGGTTCATATCTACTATATTTTTACCCTTTTTACCATATACCTTTACTACAGATTCTTTAAGATATTTTACAGCGTCTTCTACTGGTATTATATTAGCTAACTTAAAGAAAGCTGCTTGCATTATCATATTTATTCTGTTTCCAAGTCCTATTTCTGATGCTATTTTTACTGCATCAATAATATAAAATCTTATATTTTTTTGTGCAATATATCTTCTTATAGATGCTGGTATTTTTTCCTCTAACTCATCTTCATTCCATGGACAATTAAGCACAAATACTCCATTTGGTTTTAATCCCTTTAGTATATCATAGTTATATATAAAAGCTCTGTTATGACATGCTATATAGTGTGCATCATAAACTAAATAAGGAGATTTTATAGGCTTCTTACCAAATCTTAGGTGTGAAACAGTAGTACCACCTGACTTTTTACTATCATAAGAGAAATAAGCTTGAACATGTAAATCCGTATGATCCCCAATTATTTTTACTGCTGTTTTATTTGCTCCAACAGTACCATCAGAACCTAATCCCCAGAACTTACAACTTATTGTTCCTTCTGGAGTAGTATCTATTATTTCTCCTTCTGGAAGTGATGTACCTGAAACATCATCTACTATTCCTATAGTAAATCCATCTTTAGGTTTATCTTGCTTTAAATTATCAAATACAGCTATAATTTGAGATGGTCTAGTATCCTTTTGACCAACTCCATATCTTCCACCAACTATTACAGGTCTGTTTTCCTTATTATTAAATAAATGAATAACATCTTGATATAGTGGCTCACCTAAAGAACCAGGTTCTTTTGTTCTATCTAAAACAGCTATTTTCTTTACACTGCTTGGGAATACATTAAAGAAGTATTTTTCACAGAATGGTCTATATAAATGTACCTTAACAACACCAACTTTTTCTCCTTTTTGCATCAAGTAATCTACTACTTCTTCTATTGTATCGCAAACAGAGCCCATAGCTACTATTACATATTCTGCATTTTTATCTCCGTAATAATCAAATGGATGATATTCACGGCCAGTAAGATTCTTTATCTCTTTCATGTAATAATCTACAATATCAGGAACAGCTTCATAGAATGGATTAACTGATTCTCTTAATTGGAAGTATATGTCTGGGTTTTGTGTTGTTCCTCTATGTGTTGGGTGCTCTGGGTTTGTTGCTCTTTGTCTAAACTTCTTTATAGCTTCATGATCTACAAGTCTAGCTAAATCTTCATAATCTATTGCTTCTATCTTCTTATATTCGTGCGATGTTCTAAATCCATCAAAGAAATGTAAAAATGGTATTCTTGACTTTATTGCGGCCAAATGAGCTACACAAGCTAAGTCCATAGCTTCTTGAACACTTGAAGATGCAAGCATTGCAACTCCCGTCTGACGAGTAGCCATTACATCTTGATGATCTCCAAAAATTGAAAGTGCTTCTGTTGCAATAGCACGTGCACTTACATGAAGCACTCCAGGTAATAATTCTCCTGCTATTTTATACAAATTAGGTATCATTAAAAGTAAACCTTGAGATGAAGTATATGTGGTTGTTAGTGCTCCCCCTGCAAGTGATCCATGTACAGCTCCTGCTGCTCCCGCTTCTGATTGCATTTGGGTTACATTAACTACCTGCCCAAATATATTTTTTCTTCCATGAGCAGCCCATTCATCTACCATTTCTGCCATGGGTGAAGATGGAGTTATTGGATATATAGCTGCAACTTCAGTAAAGGCATAAGATGCATAAGCAGCTGCTTGGTTTCCATCCATAGTCATAATCTTTCCCATAATTTAACCTCCTTATATAAAAAAATTACTCTGTACTTTATCTATTATTTGATTTTACAAAATTACCATACATAAAATTTGCTATAAAAATTTAAATTTTATTAACTATGAGTTTCTGTTTTAGACTTTTTTGAAGTTCTGCTATCTTTTAATAAATCTTTAATATATATAACACCTAAACTTATCATGGGAATAATAATTTGCATAGGCATATGTATGTATTTAGGCGTAAACTCCAATCCTATCTCTATATGCTGAAAATAATTTTTTGCTATAATTTTAGATAAAAACACAATTATTACGCCAAATGGAAGTACTAAACACCTTGTACTCTTTGTTTTAAGCATTTGTGATGTTCCAAGAACTGCACCATACATAAACATTGCAGTCTTATATACTCCTCCAATTACTAGCATTGCCATTACAAGTACCTCTATTCTGGTAATGAAGTTTCCTACTCTTACTAAAGCCGCAGCTGTAAGTAAAGGAAAGGCAGCTTTTTTTGTGATCTGCAATCCTAGGGTTATCAAATAGAAAAATTCATTCAAAGCTAAAGTTATTCCTAAAAATACAACTGCAGAAATAGATACTATTTTTATCTTTTTACTATTTTCATTAACAAAAGGATATATCATAGTAAATAAGACTGTTTCTCCATATGGAAAGGTTATTAGTTTCCATCCACTTTTTATTACAAACCAGACTCCTTCTTGAAAAATAGGCTCTATATCTATTTCTCTAACTCCTCCTCTGGTAAGAACCAGCATTATTAATATGACAGCAGGAGATAATATTAAAAGCAGGAATACAATTTCAACTACGCGTCCTATAACCTCAATTCCGCAATATACATCGTACATTGCAATTATAACAAAGGTCAATGCTACCACCATCATGGGTGTTCTAGTTAATCCAAAAAGCCTTGATAACTCTACATAATCTCTTATTATTCTTGAAGACATATACGCAAAATACACAATGTATAAGCATCCTATAAAATTACCCAAAATTTTCCCATATATCTTGGGCATATATGTTATTATGGTATCATTAGGGAACTTCTTATGAAAAGATATATAAACTATTTGCAAAAAAATAGCTCCTAAAATATAAAATAGCATAGCTACCCATGCACCCGCTTCCGTTTCAGGAGCTAAAAAGAAAAGAACGGCACTGCTGTATGGTAAAAGAACAATCATCATGAATAATTGAGGTATGCTTATACTTTCTCTCATATTACTTATTTTCACCCACCATCTTTAAAACACAATACAAAAAAATGCGCAGCATTTTTCTTAAGTGGATAATAAACGTGAATAATCTTTTTAATATTGAACTGAAGTATGAGATTTGCATTGTAAAAAGCATTAAGCTAGCATTAGAAGCTTTCATAAATGCAAATCTCATATATCATATATAATGTTCGATATTAAAGATTGTCACAATTTATTTCTATGTTATTTATTTTCTTCATTTCTTCCTTTTTCTATGCAAACAAAAAGAGCAGTTTTAATTCCGCTCTTCCATCCATTTTTTCATTTTTTCATAGATATTATGAACATCTTCATATCCAAGTTTATATAGTGCCTCTAACTTTTTAGGGTTCTTTTCTAATCTGTCAACTTTTAAATCTTTGCTTGGCCTTATTACAAATACCTTTTCTTCTTTCTCTAACCATTCTATATAATCTAAAGTTTCATTATAGACTTTATATCTGTTTAACATAGTATCAATTAGACGGGGATAATTTTTATACTTTATCTTTATAAGTCTTTGAAATTTCATAGGAGATTTTCTATATGATTTGTCTCGTGTTAATATTATTATATTATTTTTATATCCATCTTCTATTGCCTTTTTTATTGGAATAGAGTCAGATATTCCTCCATCTAAATATAAACCACCATCTATTTCAACCATTGGAGCCATTAATGGAAGGCTGCTAGACGCTCTTATAACCTTAAGTATATCTTTACAATCATTTTTTTCAAAATATACAGGTTTTCCTGTTATACAGTCAGTAGTTACGATGACAAATTTTTGTGATGAGCTATTAAATGTATTATAGTCAAAAGGATCTAATCTATTTGGTATTTCATCATAAAGAAATTTTATTCCAAAGACACTTTTCTCCTTTATAAGATTTCTAAAGCTTAAATATTTAGGATTTTTTATGTATTTTATATTTATTCTTTTACTTCTTTCCTTCTGCCTAGAAATATATGATGTTGCATTACAAGCTCCTGCAGAAACCCCTATAACATATGGAAAATATAATTCTTTTTCTATAAAGAAATCTAAAACTCCAGAGGTGTATGTTCCTCTCATTCCCCCACCTTCGAGGACTAAACCTATATTTTCCATATTATTACCTCCTTTTAAGTAAAAATATCACTAAATAAATATTATACAATAAAATGATACTCTTTTATATATAAAAAAATCACTAATCTCTAGCCTTATAATTTTAGATATTATATTCATACTATAAAAAGCTAGTGATTAGTGATTAGATCTCTATTAATTATTTAAATCTCAATTCATTTATTTTTTCTCTTCTGTTTTCCTGTTTTTTCTTTAAATTTTGAATATCTTCTTTAGGCATATGCTCCTTATTATGCTCTAAATATCCCTCTGCGTAGATATAATTCTTCTCTAAATTATGAAGTTCATTTGTAACAGGATCTCCTTGTTTACTATCTCCATAAGCTATGATATTTTTTAAAGTGTTTATCTCTTTCTCTCTCTCTTTCTGTATCTCTCTTGCATATTCTGTATTATCTGGATCTCCTATATGTGAGTATTGTTCTAGATGTCTTTGTGTTCTAGTATAATTATCCACTACATTAATAAGCTGATCTATCCTATGAGCATTCTCTATTTCAGATATATCCTTTTTATTTTTATTAACAGCATCACTCATAGCAATTCCTCCTATTTATCTTACTTCACTATTATTTTTTCTTTTAATATTATTCTTAATACTATTTAATAGTTGGGAGGACAAGCTATTTATCTAATCTTTGGTAACATAATGTATCTATTTTAATTTTATTAACTATATGGAAAGAGTCTTCATGCAATCTATACATGAAGACTCTTTCTAATTGAACTAATTTTAGAATTTCAATTCAACTTTTTCCAATACTAATTGTTTTTATTATTGTTTTTTTCATTTCTTAATTCGTTATTTCTGTTGTCATTTCTATTTTCGTTTCTGTCATTTCTTAAATCATTTTTTCTGTTATCGTTTTTGTTTGCCATATTTAATTCCTCCTAAGTGTTTATTAGAGTGATTTTCACTCTATAATTTTTACTCTATTAATTTAACCATATATCTTTTTTTTATACATTTTTAATTAACTCTTGGATTTTCAAAACTTGGTGGTGTAGGATTTGGTGATTCAAAAAATCTTCCAGGAGTAGATAAGTCAAAATATAATTTAGAATCCTCTGTTACTCCAAAACTTTTATTAGAACCACTATCTTGTATCTTATTTAGGGCTTCTCTAAATAGAGCATTATGAGCCTCTTCTCTATTTAATAAGAAATCAATAGTTTCTTTTACATATTTATCATTTATTTGTCTTTACAAATATTGGTATACTACTTTAGCCCTTTGCTCCGCTGCAATATCAGATAATAGATCAGCTACAAGATCTCCTGTAACATTTACATAATCTGCTGTCCATGGATGTCCAGATGAATTCATTAACATAGGATTTAACCCACCTAACACATGAGTTTCTATTTCCCCAGATATAACAGAACTTGCATTTACTTCATGACCATTTAAAAGGTTAATAGTTTGTGCAACCATCTCCATATGACTCATTTCTTCTGCAGCGATATCTAAAAATAAATCCTTTATTTCTGGATTCTTAATTCTAAAACTTTGAGACATATATTGCATAGCTGCTTTAAGTTCTCCTTGAGGTCCTCCCAACTGCTCCTGTAATAATACCGCATATTGAGGATTAGGAGCTTCTACCTTTACTTCTTTAAGCAAAGCTTTTTCATGCTTGAACATTAAATTACCTCCATTTTTAATCTTTAAAAATTTATTCAATTTAAAGTTATTTTCCTTAGTATTTTTTGTGAAAAGATCTTGCAATATACTCATTAAACTTTATAAAGTTTGTGGAATTATTACTAATGTAACAATAAAAGGTAGAAATTACTTTCTACCCCCTGCTTTGAATATATTTTTCTTTTATTTCTTTTTCCTTGCTCTTTTCAGAATAACTATGCATATCTAATTTTTTTAATATATGTCTATATCCTTTCTTCATAAATTCATTATTATATAATTCTTCATAGCATATTTTATCTATATCAAGTTCTATAATCTTTTTATAATTCTCTCCATAAAACTTTTTCAATAGAAGTTCACAATCCATTTTTATTAATTCGTATCCATTTTTATCATTAAACCCCAATTCACTTATATGCTTATTTAATGTTTCTATAATTCCATATACCTGATATATATAGCTTAATTCTTTTAAATCAAATTTTCCTGTTAATGATGCTACTACCCTTGAGTAGTCTCTATTTATGGATATTGGATATCTATTTCCAAAATTACCCTCATGAAAATCCTTTAAAGTTCTTATGCTCTGAAATAGTGAATTGCATATATCTAATCTTATAATATTTATATTTTCGCAAAACTTTAAAAGCTTTTCAAGTTCTTCATTTTTTCTATTTTCTTCTACAATTTTATTTTCTACCTCTATGGTTTTTATAGTAGAATGATTTGTTGTAATCCATGTGCAAGTGGCCCCAATAATAGAACCTATTATTACAGCTGTAGCTGAAATAATGGGAGTTATAAATTCCTGATTTATTCTCATCAAATCCCCCTAACTTTTACTAATTTATTGCAATTTTAAATTTATAATCCAACTTGTATTTTTATGTTATCCTTAAGATTTTATTTTTATTCTTATATATTTACTTTCAGGTATATGATATAATAAACTTTTAAATTGACTACATATTCTATAAAAGTATAAATTTTTATTTAGAAAGGTGGTATTTTATGGATAGATCAGAAGAACTGAGATCAGAAAGCGTAAAAAAGTTACTGCTAAAATTTTCTATACCTGCTATTATAGGAATGATAGTAAATGCGCTATATAATATAGTTGATAGAATGTTTATAGGTCATATAGGACAAGGCGTGGGAGAGAAGGCTCTCACTGGAGTTGGAATAACTATGCCAATATCTACAATTATAATGGCCTTTGGAATGCTTGTAGGTATTGGAGCTTCAACTCTTATTTCCATCAAATTAGGAGAAGGAAACAAAAAAGATGCTGAAAAAATTCTTAATATAGCATTTATTTTAAGTATAATAATATCTGTAATTATATCTATATTGGGAATTATATTTCTTGATACAATTTTAAAAGCCCTTGGAGCAGATGAAGAGAGTATATTTTATGCTAAACAATACATATCAATAATAATTTTAGGAGCTATACTTCAAAATATAGGTTTTGGTCTAAATAATATCATACGTTCTGAGGGAAATCCAAAGATTGCTATGAGAACTATGCTCGTTGGTGCAATTTCAAATACTATTTTAGATCCTATCTTTATTTTTGACTTTGGATTAGGACTTGGAATTCGTGGTGCTGCTATAGCCACAATAATTTCTCAAGCAGTTAATAGTACTCTGGTAATGCACTATTTTATAAGTAAAAATAGTGGAAGCATACTTAAAATAAAAAAATCTAATTTAAAACCAAATAAAGCTATAGTATTAGAAATACTTACCATAGGCCTTTCTCCTTTTTCAATGCAGATTGCAGCTAGTGCAGTTTCAGCTCTATATAATAAAGGATTAATAGTTTATGGTGGTAATATTGCTGTAGCTGCTATGAGTATAATTTCCAGTATTTCATTATTAATTTTTATGCCTATATTTGGAATAAACCAAGGTTCTCAGCCTATTCTTGGATATAACTATGGTGCTAAATCCTATGAAAGGGTTAAAAAAACTCTTAGATTTGCTATTATTTCTGGTGTTTGTATAGCTTCTTTAGGATTTATATTAGTTCAGTTTTTTCCTCATATTTTATTTAAAGCCTTTGCTAACGATGCTCCAGAGCTTACAAAACTAGGTTCTAGAGGAATGCGAATAGACTTAATATTCCTTCCTATAGTAGGTTACCAAATAGTAGCATCAAATTATTTTCAAGCTGTAGGTAAAGCTAAGATTTCTATATTTTTAAGTTTTTTAAGACAAGTTATTGTCCTAATACCTATAATTTTAATTCTGCCTAAGTTTTTTGGCTTAGATGGAATTTGGCTTTCTCAGCCTATAGCTGATATAGTCGCAGCGCTTCTTACAAGTTTTTTCTTATTTAAAGAAATGAAACAAATAAACCGCATTGAAAAGTTTGAAAAGAATAAAAAAGAAATTATATAAAAAATGCATAGCATTTTTCTATTTTTCTTAAACAGAGAAGTTGAGATACTAATGTGCGAGTGAAGAAATAATATAATCTTTTTAATATAGGATTGGAGTATGAGATCTGCATTGTAGAAAGCATTAAACAAATATTAGAGCTTCTTTGCGTAGTTAAACTTTCCTAAATGCAAATCTCATACGGAATGTTCAATTTTAAAGATTGCCACAATTTATTTCTAACTTTCCATCTTTTTTTTCATGTTTAAAGCCAAAATATCATAGTATATATTTATGACTGGGCCAAATATAAATTCACCTAGAATAATAGCTGCTATTAAGTCTAAGATCACATGCTGCTTTACAAACTGAGTAGATAATATTATTAGTATCCCAATTATGTTAAAAGAAAAAAGCATAATTTCTCTTCTCGCAACCATATTAACTCCTCTCATTACAATATAAGTAGTTATAACATGAACACTAGGGAAACAGTTATACGGTCTATCATGATTATATATTATACTTACCAACTTCGTAAAAATATCTACATCTTCAATTCTAGGTCTAACTACCGTAGTTTGGAAAAAGTAAAATATCAAATAGCAGATTATAAGACCTATGTTAAGACTTATAAGTGTTCTATAATAAACTTTTCTATCTTTAATGCATAAGTATATTAAAGCTATAAATATAAATGGATACCATATAATATAAGGAACAATAAATTCCTTTATAAAGGGTATTTTTTCATCTATATTCATTGCCAGCGTATATACACCTCTACTGGAATTATTAAGAATTCTATAAAAGATATTAGATATTGGAATAGATATCATCCACATAAGGGGTAATAATTTCCCCATAGCATTTTTCATCTGATTTCTCCTTTCACAACCTATATATTAAATACTTATATCACTAATTTTAAAAGAACCATAGAAGTTTCAATCTCATAGCATCCATTAATTTAATTATACCATTTACACATACATAAACAATTGAAATTCCTTTAAAACCTCTTAAAATTAGGAATGATATAAATTACATTTTTATACTAACATTTATTTTGGTGCTTAATATAATAATTTCATTTATCCTTCAAAATTTATAATATGTATTTTAAATAAGTATTGTTAATCTATACAACTTTATATTATCTTATTATTCAGTATGATAAAATCTTATAATTCTGTTTTTCCTTTTTTGTGCATATTGTTATTGATGTGATAAATACTATTTAATCTAATTTTCATAATAAAAAAAAGACTTCTAAAAAGTTAAACTCTAGAAGTCCTTTTTCTTTTTAATATTACATTAATCCTGGAAGTATTCCTTGGAATAGTGATAGGATTGATGCAACTATAAGTATTGTTAATCCTGAAATAAATCCTCCAATTGTCCATCCCCTGATAGTATCAGCAACAGAAATCTTAAAGAATCTGCTAATTGCCCAGAAACCGGAGTCATTTGGAAGTGATAAGCCAATTCCTCCTGCGCAAATTGAAATTGCACATAATATTGGCGAAATTCCTGATGCTGCAATAGTTGATCCAAGTATAGATGCAGTTGTTAAAAGAGCAACAGTTGTAGAACCTTGTGCACAGCGTATGATTTGAGCAATGATGAAGCACAATACTAGAATTGGAATTGCAAATCCTGATAAAGATATTGCAATATAATCCGCAATTCCTGTAGACTGTAGAACTTTACCGTAAGCACCGCCAGCACCTGTAATTAGAAGAACTAAACCAACTTGATCAGCAGCCTCGTTCATAATATCTGAAACACTTTTTTCTATATATCTTCTAGAAACAAGTGCTGCATAAATAACACCAATAAGCATAGCTACATTTTTATCACCTATAAACTTAATAAAAGGTGTTAATGAACTTTTATCACCAAGAGCCATTGATCCAAAGCTTCCTATTAATATAAGCAAAATAGGTACAAGAAGTATAGATAATGATTTTATGAAACCTGGTTTTTCTTTAACATTCTCTGATGTTGCTGCAAGCTCATCAGTTAATGTTATATCATCAAAAGAATATGTGTGATTATTTTTATGATCAACTTTATCAATAAATTTTGCATACATAATTCCACCAATAAGTGTTCCTATAAAAGCACAAATTAAAGCATATATAAAGAATATTCCTACATCGATTTTTAATGCTTCAGCTACCGCAAGTGGCGCTGGAGTTGGAATAACTAATGAATAAGTGCAAGTAGTAGCAACTGAAATAGCACAAGCATATGCTACCATAGAAACCCCTGTCTTTTTAGAAAGAACTCTAAGCATTGGAGCGAACATAATATAAACTACATCACCAAATACAGGAATACCTGTAAGAAAACCTGATAAAGCAATGGCTTGTGGTGTATTTTTATCACCAAACTTTTTGAGAATAGTATTGGACATTACCTCAATACCGCCTGATTCAAACATAAACTTACCAAGCATAACACCAAGACCTGTTACAATGCCTATACCAGCTAAAGTGCTTCCAAACCCTGAAGAAACAGTACTTGCAATATCTGCAACAGGCATTTTTACTAATACAGCTGTTGCTATAGATGTAATTAATAATGATACAAAGGCATTCAACTTGAACTTTATAATAGTTATTAATAGAACAGCTACTGATAATATAAATATTCCAATTAATAATGGTCCTGTTACCATAAAAAATCCCCCTCTAAAATTAAACGTTTTCTTTATTTTATAATTTGCTCTAAAAATTTTATTTCATTTTGACCTATTGTCGTCATTATGATAAGATGTTTATAGTAGATTTTATATTAAGTTATTATATTACTAGTTGTATATACTAGTGCTTTATTTAAGTCTATTTGTTTTTAAAAGATATTAACAAATAGGCTTTTTCTTTTATCCCAAAGTAAAAAATTTTTATTGCAATTTAGCTACTTTTAGAGAAGTATATGGAGACTACTCCATATACCCTCCCTTCATTGGTGACACCGCAAGTTTTGTGTAAATACCTAGGACACCTTTAGTATACTTTGGTGCTGGTTTTACCCATCTTGACTTTCTTTCTCTTAATATTTCTTCTATTTCTTTCTCTGTCCTTTCTTCTCCATTAACACCAACTATTGAAAGTATTCTTCCAGGTATATCTATCTTTATAAGGTCCCCATCTTCAACTAAGGCTATAGGCCCTCCTTCACAAGCTTCTGGAGATACGTGTCCAATTGCTGGTCCTCTTGTTGCTCCTGAGTATCTTCCATCTGTAATTAATGCTATTGATTCAACTAACTCTGGATCTGAGGCTATAGCTTCTGTAGTGTAGAACATTTCTGGCATTCCTGAACCCTTTGGCCCCTCATATCTTATAAATACTGCATCTCCTGGTTTAACTTCTTTTGTTAAAACAGCTTTTAAAGCATCCTCTTCACAATCATAAGTTTTAGCTTTTAATACTACATTCATTAGCTTTTTAGATACAGCTGAATGTTTTACTACTGCACCTTCTGGAGCTAAGTTTCCCTTTAATATGGCTATTGCTCCTTGGGTTTGAATTGGATTATCCTTTGATCTTACTATATCCTCTTTCTTAATTCCTAGAGCTTTAAGATGCTTATTGCAAGTTTCATAATATCCATTTTTCTTTAAGTCCTCTAAGTTTTCTCCTAAAGTTTTTCCTGTTACTGTCATAACATCTAAATGTAATAGGTCTTTAATTTCTTCCATTATAGCTGGAACTCCACCTGCATACCAGAAATAAGCTCCTGGATAGAATCCACTTGGCCTAATATTTAGTATATAAGGAACTCTCTTATGAATGTCATCAAATAAATCCGCCTCTATTTCTATTCCAAGCTCATGAGCAATTGCCGGTATATGAAGTAAGCTGTTGCTTGATCCTGCTATTGCAGCATGTACCATTATTGCATTTTCAAAAGCTTTCTTAGTCATTATCTCTGAAGGTTTAATTCCCATTTCTACTAATTTAAGAGCATGCTCCCCTGCATTTCTTGCTGCTATTTTAATATTTTCTGATGTAGCAGGCATTAATGCTGTTCCTGGAAGTGCAACCCCTAAAGCTTCTGCCATAACTTGCATTGTAGATGCTGTTCCCATGAAAGAACAAGCTCCACAACTTGGGCAAGCATTGTGTTTTAATTTAGTAAATTCTTCTTCTGTTATTTCTCCTCTTTCATATTGTGCACTATATGCTCCAATTTGTTCTAAAGTTAGCATATTAGGACCTGCATCCATTATTCCACCAGGGACTACTACGGCTGGCATATCAAGCCTTGCCACAGCCATAAGATGAGCTGGCATTGACTTATCACAGCTTGCTATAAATACTCCAGCATCATAAGGAGTAGCCTCTACATGAGTTTCAATCATACTAGCCATAAATTCTCTTGAAGCTAAAGAATAGTTCATTCCATCATGCCCTTGTGCTTGTCCATCACAAATATCAGTTACAAAAAACTTAGCTGGTCTTCCACCTTTAGCGTTTACACCTTTACAAGCTTCTTCTACTAATATATCTAAATGGGCACTTCCAGGGTGACTATGTCCATAACTGCTTTCAACTATTATTTGCGGTTTTGAGAGCTCTTCTACTTTCCAACCTGATCCTAATCTTAAAGAGTCCATTTCTGGTGCCTTATTTCTAATTTCTTGGCTTCTTAGCATCTTCTAATCATCCTCTCTTATACTTGTATGACATTTTTTCAATGCATTTAGTTGCTTTTAATAAGGTTTTCATACGTTTTTATAGAAAATCATGTATTTTTTACTAAACTTGTCTTACAACTATATTTTAATTTGAAAACGTTTCTTTGTCAACACATTTTATTCACTTTATGAAAATAAATCCCACAATACGGAAAAACCATCCATACATAATGTATAGATGGTTTTCATTTAAAGTTTAATATATGCTATTTTTAATTTTGTTTATTAGATTTTAAATCAAGCTTCATACCTTTTAAATCTTTTATGGTTCTTTCTAAATGTCTTCTTACAAATATCCCAGCAAGTTCCTCATCTCTATTTTTTATAGCATCTAGTATAAACTTATGCTCCTTAATTCCACCTTCAGGCCCTAAATTATGATACAATCCACGTTGGTGATAGGCAAGAATATCTCTTAACATTTCATTTATTTTTACAATTAAAGAGTTCTGTGTACCTTGTGCAATTTTCATATGAAATTCTAAATCTTTTTCAGTAAACTTTTCCATGTCGCCTTGATATTGTATCATTTCTCTATAGGCTTCTTCTAATTCTTCTATAGTTTTATCGCTGCATCTTCGAGCACACAACCTAGCACTTTCAACGTCCATAACTAACCTCAACTCTAAAATTTCCATATAATCATATTTATCTAAAGTAAGCATAGGTATTAGATTGTTTAAGTAAGTTGCAGTAGATAAATCACTTACAAAAGTTCCTTCTCCCTGCCTTTTTATTAATATATTAAGAGCTACCATTTTTTCTATAGCCTCTCTAACAGACATTCTGCTTACATTAAGCTCCTTTGCTAGCTGCGGCTCTGATGAGATCTTAGTTCCTGGCTTCCATTCACCACTAAATATCTTCTCTTCAATAGCTTTAAATACAATGTCGCTTGTTCTTACTTTCATTTTTTCTCTCCTAGTACAAATATATTATAAAGTATATAATAAATATATTATACTGGATATATTTTAAATTGTGTCAGAATTTATTACAAAATTTTTTCTTATTTTAATTAAATGAATAAGCCATCATGAGCAAATTATTAATTTGACGATGCTTGCTTACCTTTTTACACTTCCTGAAGTATTTCCATTTACAACATCCATAACTTCATCCACTGTTACTAAATTAGCGTCCCCGCCAATAGTATGTTTTAAAGCTGATGAAGCTACTCCAAACTCAAGTGCTTCCTTGTAGTTTTTTCCTGTAGCCAATCCATATATCAAACCTGCAGCAAAAGCATCTCCTCCACCCACTCTATCTTCTATTGTGAAATCATATCTCTTAGATTGATATATCTCTTTTCCATCATAGATTACAGCCGATAAAGCATTATGAGAAGCTGAAAAATTTTCTCTCATAGTTGTTACTACATACTTTATGTTGAATTTTTCTATCATCTTTCCAAATATATTTTTAAATCTATCCAAATCTACAGTTTCTTTTGAAAAATCAGCAACTTGGTATTCATCTTTCTTTTCTTCTACACTGCTAAGCCAACCAAAACATACATCTACATCTTGTAGCAAGCCTGGCATAACTCTTTCAAATTCATCTATTCCCCAAAGCTGTTTTCTGTAGTTTAAATCTAGACTTATCTTAACACCATGTCTTTTTGCAGCTTCTACTGCCTTTTGTGATATTTTTATTCCCTTCTCACCTAAAGCAGGAGTTATTCCAGAGAAGTGAAACCACTCTGCATCTTTAAATATTTCATCAAAATCAAAATCTTCCGGATCTGCTGTTGCCATTGAAGAATTTGCTCTATCATATACTACCTTAGAAGGTCTTATAGAAGTTCCCTTTTCAAAGAAATATATACCTAATCTTTCTCCACCTCTAGCTACATAGTCAGTTTTAACTCCAAATCTTCTTAAGGAATTTAATGCACTATCTCCTATTGGATTATTAGGAAATTTACTTACAAAATACGCATCTAATCCAAAGTTTGATAAAGCTATTGCTACATTTGCTTCAGCTCCTCCATAAACTGCATCAAAAGATTCAGCCTGAACAAATCTTTTATGCCCTGGAGTAGATAGTCTTAACATTAGTTCTCCCATAGTTACAACTTTTTTACTCACGATCTTTTCCTCCTAAGCTAGGCTTTCTCTTGCCTCTTTAACTTTATTAACAAATTCCTTTGCAAGACGAGTAATTTCTTTATAATTTCCTGTCTTAGCCCCTTCGATTAGCTTTCCACCAACGCCTACTGCAACACATCCATTTTTAATCCATTCTGCTACATTGTTTATATCGACACCACCTGTTGGCATTATAGGAACTTGTGGAAGAGGAGCTTTTATAGCCTTAACTATGCTTGGACCATAAGCACTTCCTGGGAATAATTTTATTACATCTGTTCCTGCTTCCATAGCTTTTATCATTTCAGTTATAGTCATACAACCTGCCATATAGGGAATCTGATATCTATTGCAAAGCTTTGCGGTTTCTAAATCAAAGCCTGGACTAACTATGTACTGAGCTCCAGCAAGTATAGCTATTCTAGCTGTTTCACTATCTAAAACAGTACCTGCTCCAACTATAAGTTCTTCTTTTGTAAACTTTTCCTTTAAAGATGAAATTACCTTATCTGCATTTGGAACTGTAAAAGTTACTTCTATAGCAGGTATTCCGCCTTCTATGCAAGCCTTTGATATATTCTCAGCCATTTGCGCATTATCTGCTCTAACAACTGCAACTACACCAACATCCATAATTCTTTTTAAAGTATTTAATTTTTCTATCATTTCATGCCCCTCCTGTTTATTTTTATGATTAATTTCATTATATAAAATATAGTTTCATATATCAAAACAACTTTTTTCTATATTTTATGTTTTATCTATCTTTATCACTTTATATATGTATTATTCTTCAAAATTCTTATCCTTATATGTCTAATTTACTTCATTATAAAAAAATAATTGTAATATATATCTTTATTTGCTAGAAAAAACTCTTTCTAAAGTATTAAAAAAACTAAGCTAAAATTACTTATAGCCTAGTTTTTTAGAAATCTTCTTTGCATATTCAATTATAAGCTTTGAAAATTCATCTAGCTTTTCATCAGTAAAACTTATTATGGAACCAGATATGCTTATAGCCCCACAGACTTCACCCTTATGGTTAAAAATAGAGGCCGCTACACATCTTACTCCAACTTCATTTTCCTGTTCATCCACTGCATATCCCTTTTCTCGAACTTCACATAAACACTCTTTTAATTTTTCAAAATCAGTTATAGTGTGCTCTGTAAGTTTTTCTATATGACTTTTATTCCATATATCATTAATTTCTTTATCACTCATATGAGATAATATAGATTTTCCTACAGCTGTGCAATAAAGAGGTCTTCTATGACCTATTCTAGAATGAGTCCTTATAGTATTTTGAGATTCTTCTTTTGCTACATAGATAATTTCTGTACCTTCACTTACAACTAAATGAGCTACTTCATTGGTCTTTTCAACTAGCTCCTTTAAGTAAGGTCTAGCTACTTCAACCAAATCCATATTCTCTACTCTTTTGTTACCAATTTCAAATAACTTTAAAGTTAACTTATATTTGTTATTTATATGATTCTGTTCTACATATCCCTTATATATTAATGTAGCTAGCAATCTATGTACAGTACTTTTATGTAAGCCTACTTTTTCACTTATTTCTGTAATACCAAGTCCATCTTCATAATCAGATAATACTTCTAATATAGAAAGCGCCCTATCTACAGATTGTACTATTTCCTGCATTTTATTTCCTCCCCAGCATGCTTCATTTCAGTTTATTATATCGCGGATTTGTTAACCTCACAAGATGCTAATACTTTAGAAAGGCTTATTTTTACTTTCAATAAACAATTAAAAAAGGTAACTGAGCTTACATTCTCAGCTCAATTACCTCTCTTTTACTTTGAATTTTCTTTTATTAACTCTTCTATCTTCTCTTTGCATCTTTTCCCATTGCATGACCCCGTTCCAGCCCCTGTAGCCTTTTGTACTTTTTCAAAAGTATCTGCTCCATTTTTTATTACCTGTTTTATTTTGGCTCTCTTTATACTTTTACAAACGCATACATTTGTTATCTTATCTAAAATTTCTGGACTTATGTTTTGTTCCATATTTTTTTCTCCTTTATAAAACATTTATAATATTTTCATTAGTAAGTATTATTACCTCCAACTACAACTTTTATTATGTTCTATAAAGTTATACTATTCATATAATGCTGCTAACGGGACCACTTGTTCTTCTTTTATTTTTAGTTAAAATCTTACCTTTTCTCTATAGGTATATAAGTTTCTTTATCTTTAACATTCTTATACGCTGGTCTTATAATTCTAGGCTCACTTGCTACCTGTTCTATTCTATGAGCACACCATCCTGCTATTCTTGATATTGCAAAAATAGGAGTATATAGCTCACAAGGAATATTAAGCATATCGTATACAAATCCTGAATAGAAGTCTACATTAGCTGATATATCAATGCCTTTTAATTCTTTAAAAATTTTAATTGATATATCTTCAACATTCTTATAGAAATTAAATTCCTCTATTCTTCCCTTTTCTTTAGCCAATTCTAACGCTTTCTTTTTAAGCAGTTTAGCCCTTGGATCAGATAAAGTATAAATAGCATGACCTATACCATATATTAGTCCTGCGCCATCAAAAGCCTCTTTATTCAAAATTTTTATTAGATAATTTCTTATTTCATTATGATTAGTCCAATCTTTTAGATTACGCTTTATATCATCCATCATCTCCATGACTTTTATATTTGCACCGCCATGCTTTGGCCCCTTTAAAGATCCTACAGCAGCAGCTATAGCAGAATATGTATCCGTACCTGTCGAAGATACTACATGAGTCGCAAAGGCAGAATTATTTCCGCCTCCATGCTCTGCGTGGATTACTAAAGCTAAATCTAATGTTTCCGCTTCTGTTCTTGTATAATAATTATCAGGTCTTATCATATAAAGTATATTTTCTGCGATTCCAAGGTCTGGTCTTGGAGAATGAATAAATAAACTTTGGTTATCATAGTAATGAGCTTTTGCCTGATATCCGTAGGCAACCATAGTAGGAATCCTTGCAATTAGCTCTATACTTTGTCTTACAATGTTTCTAATGCTTGTATCATCTGGATTATCGTCAAAAGAATATGCTGCAAGAATACTTCTTTGAAGTTTATTCATTATATTATTGCTTGGAAACTTTAATATCATGTCTTCTGTAAATCCATCTGGAAGATATCTATAATTTCCTAAAACTTTTTTAAACTTTTCAAGGCAAGACTTATTAGGAAGTTCTCCAAATAAAAGAAGATAACATGTTTCTTCAAATCCAAACCTATTTTCACTTTGAAACCCTTCTACAATCGCCTCTAAATCAATTCCTCTGTATGTTAACTTACCTTCATCCGGAAGTCTTTGTCCATCTTTTACCGTATACCCATGCACATTTCCTATTTTTGTGAGACCAACCAACACTCCTGTACCATTCTCATTTCTAAGTCCCCTTTTAACATCATATCTTTTGTAAAACTCAGGATTGATTATATTATTCTTTTCAGCTATTTTCGATAACTCATTTATCATATTATCAGTAAAAGCTTTATCTTCAAATATACCATGATTAAAGGTTTTAACCATAATGTCAGCCCCCCGTAATTTATTATTGACTTATAATATTTTATCATATATTTATTGTATTATATACAAAATGATGGAAAAAACAAATTTTTATACATATTCAATTTTATTACAATTAGTCCTATTTTATTGGCTAATCACTTATATTAATACGCCATCATTAATTAAAAACATTTATAATTTTGCAACAAAAATGGTTAAAATTTCACAATAGAAAATCACTGTGTATTTTAAGGAAACTTTGTTAACATCCTTCTAACATATAAAACGAGAGTTTGCTTAAAATAATTATTGTTAGGAATTTAAAATAAGGTTGTTGCCGGCTGCTATTGATAATAATATCGATAGGCTGACAGCAAATCTACTCTGGCCATGCTGGATTTAATTTTAAATTCCTAACACAAAAGTAGAGTTATAGAATATATACAATTACTTTACTTAAAAATCATATAGATACTTTCTTGCGCTTTGTGGTTTTTATAGTCATATATACAGCTCTTAAGGTTACAGCAGTTAAAACTACAGTTCCTCCTATTAATGACCATTTTCCTGGCTTTTCACCTACAAATAAAAATACCCACACTGGATTTAATATTGGCTCAATTACTGGAATAAGTACTCCTTCTAAAGCAGTTACATTCTTTATTGCCTTAGTATACAATACATAAGAAACTCCTATTTGTACCGTTCCTAGCAAAGCCAAGCCTGTCCATCCTTTAGCATCTGGCATAGAATTAAACATAAACGGAATGCTTATTATAAAGGTGAGAATGTTTCCCCAAAACACACCTTCAATAGGACTTTGATCCTTTTGTTTTCTTATAAAGATAACATTAAAAGCAAAGGCTATTCCACTTAAGATGCCAAGAATATTTCCTATTAAACTTCCTCCACCTATATCATCTTTAAAAAACAAAAACATTCCTACTACTATTATTGCTATAAAAAGCCAATCTTCATTTTCTGTTTTTTCATTTAATAATACCTTGCCAAATATAGCTATATATACTGGCGCTGTATATTGAAGTAATATAGCATTTGCAGCAGTAGTATATTTATTTGCAGACACAAATAAAATCAGCATGGAAGCATATGCAATTGCTCCACAAACCTTAGTAGTATTCCATTGCCATTTAGGCTTTTTTATTATAACCAGTAAAAACAGTGATGCAATACCACTTCTCATACCAGCAATAGCAATAGGATTCCAGTTCACTAATTTTATAAGTATACCTCCAAAACTCCATAAAATGGCAGTAATCAACAAAAGGCCTCCAGCCTTTATATGCTCTTTATTAATGTTATTTCCTTCCATATTAGTTTCCTCTTTTCAATTAAAATATTATCCCATATTGAATAATATCATCATAAAAGAAAAGTGTACAACATTTTTCTTCTATACTGATAATTGGTCACTAAATATAGAGGGAACTAAGTTATTATATTATGTAAATAAATAAGTCTTAATGGTTCTTCAACAAAATCATACCTAAGATCTTTTCTCACTCTTAATTTATTTATAATATTATTTAGATAATCTCTCTGTTCTTTTAAAGAAAGTGTATTATAATATTCATACTCTTTAAAAACATGGTTTATATCTTCTAGACTTGCACATTCATCATTCATTATATATTTTTTCAATGCATATACCCATATATAAATATAGCTAGCCATAATTCCCCATCTGTCATAAGTTAACTTATAACTTATTCTTTTTTGAATGTAGTTATCTTCAAATTTCTTAACTCTCTTTGAAATCCCTTCATATCCCTCTTTAATATCTTCTACAGATAAAATATATAATTCTTTTAATATATCTGTTAATACATTATCTAAACTTACTTTTTCTATTCCTTTAACATAAAACTCTATATCTATATTGTGTTTTATATAATCTCCAACTTTCTTTAAAGTATCTATATTATTATTATTTTCTATTAAATAATATACATCGTATATGTTTTTGTATAATTTATCCTTTTTAAATCCTTCTATTCCAATTGTATTCACTGCAAAAACCATGAGCTTTGCTCCTATTATAGAATAAAGAGATATGCAATTTGGAGCATAGTTTAACTTTAACCCTAAGACTTCTCCATTATTTATAAAATTTTTTTGAAGTCTTTTTATATCAACGTATAGAAAGTCTATTTTCAACTCGGAAGAGCCTCTTTTTCTATTCTCTTTAAATATAAATGGTAAATTTATTATTATGGTAGTAATTGGCATGGTCTTCCCATATAATCTAACACTCTTAGGTATATACTCACGAATTTTTACTGGAATCTTACTCATATTAAAGTCTTTAGCTAGAAACTGTAATTCCTTTTTTAGCTTACTTGGATCTAAACTTGTATAAATATCTAGATCTTCAGTACACCTTTGAACTTCTAGTGGAAGATATAATTGAGCACAAGCTCCTCCCTTTAGAACACAGCTATTTTTTAATCTCTTTTGTATTTGAGAATATACTTCATATATCCATATGTGTCTTTCTAAAATATTTTTATTTTCAATTCCAAAATATTTAGATACTATCCCTATGCGCTGTTCTGTAAAGCTATGAAAATCATGATTTAAAAACTCAGACTTCTTACCCCTCTTTTTCTTCATCTAACAAACCACATTCCTTCCAATTTGCGTAACTTCCATCTTATAATCATTACTATACCCTGAGTCAGTTTATTGCATACAAAAACTATCCAATATTACTAAAAGGTCTGAGTTAGTACATTTATAATTAAGATATTATATTTCCTAATATGAAAAAATAAAGGATGTATTTATTGCATTCGCATCCTATTCCTAAAGTAATCTATTTTTGTAATATCTTATACAGCAAATTCTTTGGAAATAAATGAGGTGTCAAAACTACCTTTATTAAAATTCTCGTTCTTCAATATCTGAAACTGAAAATCCATGTTTGTATCTACTCCATCTATTATAAATTCCGAGATAGCTCTCCTCATTTTACAAATAGCCTCTTCTCTGTCCTTACCATGAACTATAAGCTTTGCTAACATAGAATCATAATTTGGAGGAATAATACATCCATTATATATAAAAGTATCAACTCTCACCCCAGCACCTCCAGGAAAATGTATAAAATCTATCTTTCCAGGAGACGGTATAAATCCTTTTTCGGGGTTTTCTGCGTTAATACGACACTCTATAGCATGCCCATTTATTTCTATATCTTCCTGCGAAAAACTTAGAGCTTCTCCAGAAGAAATCTTAAGCTGTTCTTTCACAATATCTATTCCAGTTACAGCCTCTGTTACAGGATGTTCAACTTGAATTCGTGTGTTCATCTCCATAAAATAAAAATGTCCATATCTATCCACTAAAAATTCTATAGTTCCTGCATTTTTATAGTTTACAGCCTTTGCTGCTTTAACTGCAGCTCGCCCCATTTTTTCTCTAAGTTCCTCACTTATTATAGATGATGGTGCTTCTTCTATAATCTTCTGATGTCTCCTTTGAATAGAGCAATCTCTTTCTCCTAAATGCACTATATTACCATAGTTATCCCCTATAATTTGAAATTCAATATGATGAGGATTTTCTATAAACTTTTCTATATACATAGTATCGTCTCCAAAGGCATTTTTCGCCTCAGTTCTTGCTGTATTGAAGACGCTTATTAATTCTTCTTGTGATTTAACTACTCTTATTCCTCTTCCACCACCACCTGCTGAAGCTTTAATCATAACCGGATATCCAATTCTATCCGCTTCCTTTAAAGCCTCTTCTTCATTCTTAACAGCACCCTTAGAACCAGGAATCACTGGAACTCCAGCCTCTATCATTATTTCCCTTGCTCTAGACTTATTTCCTAGGCAATCAATGGTTTCAGCATCTGGCCCGATAAATTCTATATTATATTCTTTACATACCCTTGCGAACTCACTATTTTCCGATAAAAATCCATATCCAGGGTGAATCGCTTCTGCTTCACTTAATTTTGCAGCACTGATAATATTTTCTATATTGAGATAGCTATCTTTTGCTTGTGCTGGTCCTATACAAATAGATTCATCTGCAAGTTTTACATGTAAAGCTTCTCTATCAGCTTCGGAATATACTGCCACAGTTTTAATGCCAAGCTCTTTACAAGCGCGTATTATCCTAACTGCAATTTCTCCCCTATTAGCAATCAATACTTTCTTAAGCATAACCTTCCCTCTTTTCAGCACGTTTAATCAGCTTTTCTAATCTTGAATAAACTTTCACCATACTCCACCATTTCTCCATTCTGTGCCATGATTTCAACAATTTCTCCATCTACATTAGCTTCTATTTCATTCATAAGCTTCATGGCTTCTATAATACAAAGAACATCTCCTTTTTTTACATGAGAACCTATTTCTACATATGGATCACTTTCTGGACTCGGTGCTCTATAAAACGTTCCAACTAAAGGTGATGTAATAACTTCTATATTATCCTTATCTTTTTCTTCCTCAAATTCATGAGCAATTTCTACTTTATCTTCATCTACTATAAGAGATTCTTTATCCGAACTACATTCATTTGCTTCCCTAATTTTATCTTTAGTTGAAGAAGTTTTCTCCATCTTTATATATAAGTCTTCCGTCTTAATTTCAGCAAAGCTAAGACTAGAGTCGCTGACAGATTTTATTATTTCACATATTTCCTTATAGTTCATCTATACTTCCCCCATTTCCTTTTAGCTATTATAAAAATTTCGGCAAATTGTTGAGATATTTAAACATCACATAAGTGATGTTACATATAATAAAAATGCGCATCATTTTTTTATTATATTACGCGAACAATTGCGGAATCTGCTTTATAAGTGTATTTATTCCTAAGTATGCCATAATAACTACAACTATTACTCCAAAAATAGTCATCCAAAGTGGGTGCCTATATTCCCCTACAATATTCTTCTTATGCGCTCCAATAATCATAGTTCCTAAAGTAATTGGAAGAATAAGTCCATTTAAAGCTCCTACCAAGATTAATATTTTAACTGGTTGACCAATAGAAGCAAATACCACTGTAGATACAATTATAAATAATATTATTATAACTTTTTCATTTTTAGCTATTTTTTCACTAAAAGTTTTAATAAAAGATACTGAAGTATAAGCTGAACCGATAACAGAAGTTATTGCCGCAGACCACATTACGATACCAAATATCTTATATCCTACATTACCAGCCGCTAACTTAAATACTGATGCCGGTGGATTTGATGGGTCTAGAGTAAGTCCTTTAGATATCACACCTAGTGTTGCTAAGAAGAGTAAAATTCTCATTAATGATGCTACTCCTATTCCTGTAAAACAGCTTTTGTTCATTTTAGGAATATCCTTTTCTCCATGTAATCCAGCATCTAATAATCTGTGACCACCAGCAAAAGTTATATATCCTCCTACAGTGCCTCCTACTAAGGTTACAATGGCCATCATATCTATAGTATCAGGTACAAATGTTCTAGCTATTGCTGTGCCAACTGGAGGATTTGACGTTATAACTACATATATAGTAACAAGAATCATAATTCCTCCCATTATCTGAGCAAAACGATCCATTGCTTTTCCAGCTTCTTTTACCAAAAAGATTGCAATAGCTATAACAGCGCTTATTACAGCTCCTATTTTAGGATCTATACCAAATAAAACATTTAATCCAAGACCTGCCCCTCCTACATTACCTATATTAAACGCAAGTCCACCCATTACAACAAGAGCCGCTACAAAATATCCAAGCCCTGGAAACACCATATTTGCAATTTCCTGACCTCTTTTTCTAGCAACAAGTATAATTCTCCATATATTTAATTGAGCTCCTATATCTAAAATAATAGATATTAAAATTACAAAGCCAAAGCTTGCTCCCAATTGCCCTGTAAATGTTGTACTTTGAGTTAAAAATCCTGGTCCTATAGCGGATGTAGCCATCAAGAAAGCTGCCCCTAAAACCACACTCCAATTGGTCTTGTTCCTCTTATTTTCCATCCAAAATTCCCTCCTATTTTTTAACTATCACAAATACTTTTAACTTTCACGTTATTATTCTCCAAATCATCTCTTATTTTTTTTGCAAACTCTAAAGCATTCTTTCCATCTCCATGAATGCATATAGTATCTGCTTCTATACTTATTTCCTTTTCAGAAGTTGACACAACTGTGCCTTCTTTTACCATTTTAATCACTTGATTTATAGCCTTATCTTTATCTTCAATCAATGCATTTTTCTCTTTTCTTGGAGTTAATGATCCATCATCTGTATAAGTTCTATCTGCAAAAACTTCATTGGCTACTCTAAGTCCTATTTCTTTTCCAGCCTTTATTAGTTTGCTTCCTGAAAGGCCAAACAAGATAAGTTCAGGATCTATTTTATAAACAGCTTCTGCTATAGCTTCTGCTAATTTGCTATCCTTAGCAGCCATATTATACAAGGCACCGTGAGGCTTTACATGACTCATTTTTCCACCTTCTGCTTTTACAAATCCATATAATGCTCCAACTTGATAAATTGTTATATCATAGGCCTCTCTTGGAGATATATCCATATTTCTTCTTCCAAACCCAACTAAGTCCTGAAGTCCTACATGGGCTCCTATAGCCACATTTTTTTCTAATGCTAATTTTACAGTTTTATCCATAATAGAAGGATCTCCTGCATGAAATCCACAAGCTATATTGGCTGAAGTTATAAAATCAAGTATTGCTTCATCATTTCCTATACTATAAGCTCCAAAACTCTCTCCCATGTCGCAATTTAAATCTACATGAAACATAATACTACCTCTCTCCTTTCATCTTAATTTTTAATGCTGTCTTTAGTTCTTCTATGTTTTCTTCTCTTTGAATATATAGTTTTTGAGCATATTCTAAGGAAACTTCTTGAAATTTTATATTATCCCCAGGTTTTAACTGTGCTATAATAGGTATATCTACAGATATAATTTCAGCAAGCTTAGGATATCCTCCTGTGGTTTGTCTATCTGCAAGTAAAATTATAGGGTTCCCATCTGGAGGTACCTGCACAGTTCCTAAAGATACCGCTTCTGATATCATCTCTAAAGGTTCTTTAAGCGTTAACATCTTCCCTTTAAGTCTATATCCCATTCTATCTGATTGAGGAGTGATCACAAACTCTTCGCTAAAAAAGCTTTTTATGCTTTCCTCACTAAAATAATTTATTTCTCCTCCCTTAGTTACTTGTACTACTGGATTTTCACTATACTTACAATAAATAGATTTGTTTATAAACCATTTAGGATATGCAAATCCATTAGAATTAACTCTTTTTGATAGGATGTTAATAAAGTTCATTATTTCAGAGTGAGGCTTGTTTAATTTTATTACATCTCCCTTTTTTAGTTTTCTTCCCTCAAATCCGCCTATTTCTCCTCTTAAATATGTACTTTTGCTTTCCATTATTTTTTCAATATCAAAAGAACCAGCAAAGGCTATATACGCCCTTGCCCCATCTACGCACTTCCCAAACTTTAGTATACTTCCTTTCCTTACATAAACTGGTCTCCACATAGGAATCTTACATTCATTTATGCTTGGAGATAGGTTTCCTCCACATATAGCTATAAGAGTATCTTCTTTAATTAAAATTTCTAGCCCTAAAAGTGTTATTTCTAAAGCAGCTTCCTCTTCTCTATTTCCTACAAGCAAATTTGCTATTCTATGGGAAACTTCATCCATTGCTCCACTTACAATTACTCCATATTTTCTAAATCCATATCTTCCAAGATCTTGTACAGTAGTTAACAGCCCTGGATTTATTATCTCTATGCCCATTTTAATTTTCCTTCTTTTCTACACTGAGCTTCTTGAATTTCATAATACTCTGCTCTTGAAATGGCTTTAAATTTAACAATATCCCCAGCTCTTAAAAGACTTGGAATATCATCTTCTGGCCTAAATAATTGAAGAGGAGTTCTTCCTATAAGCTGCCATCCTCCTGGAGTGGAAATAGGGTAAACTCCAGTTTGATTTCCAGCTATACCAACGGAACCTGCTGGTATAGCAAGCCTTGGAGTTTTTCTTCTTGGCGAAGCTATTTTTTCTGACATGCCCGCAAGATATGGAAAGCCAGGTGCAAAACCTATCATATAAACTCTATTTTCACAGCTTGAATGTATATCAATAACCTCTTCTATAGTTAAATTATTGTATTCTGCTACGAACTTTAAGTCTGGTCCAAACTCTCCCCCATAGCACACAGGAATTTCAACTATTCTAGGTTTATCTTCTATATTACTTCCTAAATTACATAATATATCTTCTATCTTTTTCTTAACTACATCGAAAGGAATATCTTTATTGTCATGTGGATTTTTTCTCATTACCTCTAGCGGATTGTAAAAAATTGTAATTGTAGTGAATGCCGGAACATATTCTATCATTCCTGCAAAAGGTCTTTTATCTAAATATTCAGACAATACTTTTATTACTAAATGAGCTTTCAGATTTATACTTTCGCTAAACTTTATTATTACTGCAGAATCTCCCATAGCCTTTATAGTAGGTTTTACAGCATACATAAGTCCATCCCCCTTTTTATTTAGAATAGAAATAATTTTAAGCGTATATAATTTTTTCCGGATTTCCATTAAAATTTTTCTAATATATATTTTAACTTATCAGTATAACTTTTGCAAGTTTATTTTTTTATAATTCACATCTTCATATTATACTTGTTTTTAATCTCTCTAATCATTCTCCGCAATCCAAGGTATATACATAGAAAACACATATTTCAATGATATATGCTTATACATGTTTTCCCAAATGTTGAATTATGAATTTTAAATAATTCATCTTGCATCGCTTTAATGCTAGACTCCTTTTTCTAAGCAATCTTATATACTAAAAACATAAATATACCTTTTTATTGTCTAAAAAAGTCTCAAAAATATGATTTTAATTTACTTTTATATGCTTGCCTCTATATAAAAAATTTGATTTTTTATAGCAGATGTGGTTTTTTTTGTAACCCATTCATGAAACAAACTGCATTTTTTCATTTCCTAAGGGAAAAATATTTTTAGAAAGTGGACAAAATCTATAGTCATTAAAAACAACAGAAATAAAGAAAAATATGAGCTTGCTCAATAAATAAAATTGAGCATATAAGAAGGTGTTATAATGTTCAAAGGTAAGAAAGTAACACAAGAAGAAGTTGACAATATAAAAAGAGAAAGAAGTAAGGAACCCATACTTGAACAAAAGGAAAGAACTGTAATAGTTCCAACTATGGTGATTATGGATAAGAATAATGAAATTAAAGAGGTAGAGGTTGAATCTGCAGTAAAACCTTTAAATGATGTTGAGTATTTGGGTGGAAATAGAGTGGATAAAAAGGAGGTATAAGCTATGGCCAAAAAGGGTATGAAACGTCCTGATCCAGAAGATGCTCAAAAAAAGGGACAAAAAAGGAGAGCTCTTATAGAAAAATATGAAAATAACAATAGTAATGATAAAAAATAAATATGACTGCTGCAGCAGTCATATTTTTATTTTTTATTTTTAACCTGTTTTGTTTTAGGTTTATTATTTTCCTTATTAAAATCATGCTGAACATTCATTTTTTCTACCTTATTAAGCATTGCTAAATCTTTATTTTTAATTTGATCCACTTTT
This sequence comes from Clostridium thermopalmarium DSM 5974, assembly GCF_002995795.1. Taxonomy (GTDB): domain Bacteria; phylum Bacillota; class Clostridia; order Clostridiales; family Clostridiaceae; genus Clostridium_H; species Clostridium_H thermopalmarium. The sequence goes on along the minus strand of NZ_PVXN01000031.1, from coordinate 71,198 downwards.
AAATCACTCCTCTCTCTGAATTATGTTTTTCCTTTGAGAGAGATTTTATTCTTATTTCCTATGATTTTCTTTCTGACATATCCATTAACTTACGACCAACATCTCTCAAATTATCAAGCATATAAGCAATATTTTGATTCGACTTTGCTTGCTCTTGAGAAATAGTATTACTCTGTTCAATATTTTGTAATACAGTTTCAACAGAACTGCGAAATTGATTCAACATATTATCTATTTTGCTAGCAGACATATTGCTTTCTTTAGCTAATTTGCGCACTTCTGTAGCAACTACAGAAAATCCTCGCCCATTTTCACCAGCCCGTGATGCTTCAATAGCAGCATTCAATCCTAATAAGTTTATCTGTTTTGCTACTCGTTGAATAATCTGTAATATTTCTGATGTATTATTTACATCTTCAAAGGCTTTAGTTGCCACATTAGCTGCTTCCTGACTTGCCGCAGCAAGTTCTTCAGAAGAAGAAGCCAATTCTTCAACAGCTGCAGCAGATTGTTCAATAGCAACATATAACTTAGCAGCATAATCACCAATCTCTTCAGCTTTTTCCCTCTCACGTAATCGCTCATCCTTCTGAGCTTTGCCTATTTTAACAGCTTCAAGCAAAGCCCGTTTAATTGAAGGTAATTTTGTATTTAATGGTTCAACTTTCAAATTATATTTTTCTGTTACTTTTAAGTCTATTGCTCCCGAAACAACCCAATGTATTCCTTTCTCTTGAAGATATGAAGCTAAATAATCTAATTCTTCTAGCTCATATGAACGCATATATATTTCAGTATTTCCTATTTTGTAATCATAGGATCCTTCACCTATCAAAAACGGTGATCCTATTACAGCAATTCTATCAATTCCAGAACTGGTTAATCTTTGCACTGGCTCAAGAATGTCCGTAGTAGAACATGTTATATATACTACAGGTTTGTTAGAAAATCGTTGTAATAATCTTGCTGTTTCACCTCGACTTATAAAAACTTCTATATCAGGACTCCTTCTTACTAAATCTTCAACCTCCTCCATTTCACTAACTATAATAGGGATATTTAAGCCCATTTCGCCACTTACTCGTCTAGCCATATCAGCCATATTTTCAGATATTGCCACAAACATTATATTTTCCATAGTCCTAATTCTCCCAACTTATCTATTTCTGGCTTATTATTTTCTTTTTCTCTTAAAACAGCTCTGCCACCTTAAGTGCCTCTATCATGCTATCTCCTTTTGCTATTCCTTTGCCAGCTATATCAAATGCTGTACCATGATCTACTGAAGTTCTGATTATTGGAAGTCCAACAGTCATATTTACTCCAGTGTCAAAGGCTAACATTTTCATAGGTATGTGTCCTTGATCGTGGTACATGGCTACAACTACGTCATACTTCCCTTTATGAGCCTTTAGGAACACTGTATCTGGTGCAATTGGTCCTTCTACAGTTAAACCTAATTTAAGTGCTTCATCAACTGCTGGTATGATTTCTTCTATTTCTTCATATCCAAACAATCCATTCTCTCCCGCATGAGGATTTAGTCCAGCTACTGCAATTCTTGGATTTTCTATCCCCATTTTCTTCAAAGTATCATTTGCTAAGTTTATAACATCTAAAATTCTTTCTTTTTTAGCTCTGTCACAAGCTTCCCTTAAGGATACATGAGTAGACACATGTATAACTCTGAAGTTATCATTTGTAAGCATCATTGCATACTTATTTGTATCTGTTAAGGTTGCAAATATCTCTGTATGGCCTGCAAAGTTATGACCACCTAAATGTAGTGCTTCTTTATTTAAAGGAGCAGTGGCTACTGCTTTTACTTCTCCTTTTTTAGCCGCTTCTATAGCCTTTTCTATATATCTATATGCAGCATCCCCACATAAAGCAGATACTTCTCCTATCTCAAAATCATCTATGTCTAAGTCAACTACATTTATTACGTTAATGACTTCTTTTTCGAATTCATTAAGATTTTGTATAACCTTTATATCTGTATTAATTTTTAATAACCCTTTATAGTAATTTAAAACTTTATAGCTTCCAAATATTACGCTCTTTTCTCTTAAGTCTTTTCTTTCATCTAAAGCTTTTAATATTATCTCAGGTCCTACTCCTGCAGGATCTCCCATGGTTATCCCTATAAGCTTCATCTAAATGTCCTCCTTTAACTTCTTTAAGCAGTATTCAACAGCGTTTACTTCTCCAAAAGCTCCTGCTTTAGTTATAACCTTTAGTCCATGACACTTTCCACCATTTAAAGTCATAAGAGGTATTCCTGTCATAACCTCTTGCTTTATATTTGACCCCTTAGCACATAATTCTTCAATAACTCCTATAGCTGTATCTCCTCCAGTTAGAAACATACCAGATATGCTTGTGTTTTCTACTATATTATCAACAATTTCTCCTAGAATCTTTTGAGTAAAAACACTAACTTCTTCTTTAGTACAGCCTAAAGTTTTTCCTACTTCTATAGTTCTTTCATAATCCTCTCTCTCATAAGAAGAAGCTATAATAACATCTGTTCCTTTATTAATCTTTTCTAAAGCTTCGTTTACTATATCTTGTATATCTCTATTTTTTAACAACTTTCCAATATCTACATTAATTAAATTAGTTCCTCTTGATACTGCATAATGAAGTTGATTTTTAGAAACTTCACTTATACTTCCAACTACTGCTATAGAAGGATCTACCCGCATATTAACCTTTAGTATACTATCTGCAAGTCCAGCAGAGCCTACCCATAATACCTTTTTATTTAAAGCTGTAATCTGATTTGATATTATCATTAGATCTTCATTCGTTTCTGCATCAAAGGTATATATTCTTCCCTTAGAAAAATCAGTTTTCACATTTCTTAGTTCTTCTAGGCATACATGAGTTACTCCTTCATCAAATCCATTTTTAAGTATAAGTTTTATGTTATCTACCTTTACTGGCTTTTTAGGATCTTTTGATATCTCCGTCTCACTAATAGGCATCCCATTAATTTTATGAATCTCATTAGTTGTAATTCTTTTATTATCCGGATAAGCAGGAGCAAATATTATAAGTTCTGCATTATAGTATTTGTCCACTGCCTTTATTTCAGAGACTATATTCCCTCTGAGAGTTGAATCTATCTTTTTATAAACATAGTCAAACCTTTGCTTAAATGCATTTTTCACTTTTCCTTCTACATCTAAGAATGCTTCTTCTTCACTAAGTCCTCTTGATTCAGTATCTATTACATATGATCTTTCATTATTATCTATTGATTTGGAATGAAAGATTACATCAGTATTTATTCCTCTTTTTTTTAGTTGAACTCCTGTATCGTTTGCTCCTGTAAAATCATCTGCTATAATTAAAAATCTGTTCAAGTCTTTCACCCCTTAGTTTATTTTGTTTCTATAATAACTTCCTCCTCTCACGAAAAGCAATTTATTAATCACCAACGTACAGAGGAGGAAATTCAAAACCGTTTTCAACTTATCTACTAAGCGCTTTTACCTCTTTTCTTGCATTTTCTATCTTATTTAGATAGTTTACAAGTAAAGGACACAATATTGCTGTAACAATAATTGTTGCAGCAATTTGAACGGTTGCTGTTGCAGCAATAGCTTGTAATGATGGATCAATTGCTGCCAGAGCTGCTGGTGTTGCTACTGCATTTCCTGCTGTTGTGCCAACCGCTGCACCAACTTCCGGATGCTTAGATTTTAAAAGTTTCATTATTAAGTATCCACCAAGACCTGTTGTCAATGTACATGCAATTCCTAGTACTATTCCTGGAAAACCAGCTTCTATAATTTGTCCAAAGTTCAAAGCTGAGCCTAATGGAAATGCAAAGAATGGTATTAAAACTACCGTTCCTGGTTCTAGAAACTTTCTTATATCTTCATCTAAATTACCTAATATAAATCCTATCACTATAGGAACAACAGTTGCAACTAATGCCATAATTGGAACTGTAGCTATTCCAGTTATTCCAAATGCCAGCATGGTAAAAAATGGTCCATCATTTATTGAAAGTATAGATATAGCTCCAACATCTGTTGAATCACCATACTCCCCTGCTAAAGCTGCATAAAGTCCTCCATTTGAGTTAGTAAATGCTGAAATTGCTGCAAGGGCTGAAATTCCTAGTACGCCCGCAGGTCCAAATGCTTTATTAATAAGCACACCTATTGCAGCCCCAATAAGGAATTTTGCAAGTGTTAAAGCTACTCCCTTTATTAACGGTGTTCCCGCCTGTTTAGCGTTTATTTGTGCTCCATTACAAAATAAAAATACTGCTAAAATTGGCATTGCACCATTCTTAAATAAATGCGATGTAAATCCGCCTATCTCTAATGCCTGCGGAAAAAAGGTATTAACTAATGCTCCTAATAAAAGCGGAACTACCATTAGTCCCCCCGGAATCTTCTTAACTGACTGCAAAATCTTCATTTTTATTCCTCCTACCATTATACAGATCCATTCATGTAATTCTGTTAATACTATGATTAAATATAATTTCAATATAAGTATAAAGGTTAAGAAGGCATGTTCTTAACCTTTATATTTACCTCTTAGCTATGTTGCTTTTTATTTAGAATGTTGATATCAGCTTATACATTCCAAATTCTCTATGATTTAAGGATTCAGCTTTTGTTTGCTTTCCATTAACTACTTCAAGCATTTCCTCAAAAACTTCTTCTCCAACTTCTTGCACAGTTTTAGTTCCATCAATTATGGTTCCAGCATTAATATCCATATTATCATTCATTTTTACAAATGTATCCGGATTTCCTGTTACTTTAATAACTGGAGCTAATGGATTACCTGTAGGGGTTCCTCTTCCTGTTGTAAATACAACTATTGTTGCTCCACCTGCTACCATACCAGTGATAGATTCAATATCTTGTCCTGGAGTATCCATTACATATAGACCTTTATTTGATGGTACTTCAGCATAATCTAATACTCCATCAATTGGTGCAGTACCACCTTTATAGATACAGCCTAAAGACTTTTCTTCTATAGTAGTTAAACCACCCTGAATGTTACCTGGCGTAGGTTGTCCGCCTCTCATGTCAACTCCCATTGTATTTGCCTTCTTTTCGCAGTTAGCAACTATTTCAAGGATCTTATCTCCAACTTCCTTAGTTATAGCTCTTCTAGCTAGTATGTGCTCAGCACCTATAAATTCTGTAGTTTCTGAGAATATTGATGTTCCTCCTAAAGAAACTAGCTTATCTGATGCATATCCAACAGCAGGATTTGATGCAAGTCCTGAAGTAGTATCAGAGCCACCGCATTCGATAGCAAGAGTAATTTCAGTAACATCGATTTCTTCTTTCTTAAGCTTTGCTGCTTCTCTAGCCATTTCTGATGCTATTCTAATACCTTCTGCTTCTGTTTTAATAGTTCCACCACATTCTTGGATTATTAAACACTCAGCTCTTTTCCCTGTATCTCTTCTAATTTCTTCCGCAATTTCTTTAGCTGGAGCTCCTTCACATCCAAGTCCTACAACTAAAACTGAAGCCACGTTAGGATTTTTACCTAAATTTTTTAATATTTGAATTGTAAGATCTAAATCTGCACCTACTTGACAGCATCCATGTTGGTTTGGCACTGATACTGCACCGTTTACATGAGCTGCAATTCTTGCTGATACTTCACTAGCACAAACTGATGCAGGAAGTATTAATACATGATTTCTTATACCTACTTTTCCATTTTCTCTTCTATATCCATATAACTTTTTCATTATTTAGACACCTCCAAGTCTCCACGTCCTCTTTCACTTACAACGTTGTGTACATGAACATAATCTCCAACCTTTATATCTTGTGTAGCTTGTCCTATAGATTCTTTGTATTTAATTATTTCTTCTCCATTTTGTATATCCTTTATAGCAAACTTGTGTCCAAAAGGAATATCCTCATTAAGCATTACCTCTATATCCTTACCAAACAAATCTATTAATACTTTTTCACCTTTTTTTAAATCTTTTACTGCTGTAGCTACATTGTCATTTGCATTAGCAACAACTGCAAGTTTTAGCATATCCATACCTCCTATGACTTTTTTTATTTTTTCACTTTTATATATAGCAAGTACCATGCCAAAATTAACTTTCACCATTTTAAAAGGTTTTCAGAAAACTTTTACTCATTTGTGTTGCTTTTCGCAATAAATACTATTTGCAAAAAGCAACAGTATTACATTATGCATCACTATTCTTTTTTCGCCATAGGGTTGTTCTATTTATATTTAGTATCTTAGAAGCTTTACTTAAATTCCCATTACAATAATCTATAACCCTATTTATATACTCATTTTCTACTTCTTTTAAAGTTTTACATGTTGCTTCTATGTTACCGATAATAGTATCTTCTCTATTAGTTAATGAATTTCTAGGTCCAATTTCTTCTACTTTAACATCTTTTAATTCTATTATGTTTGTATTGCATAAAACAATTGCTCTCTCAATTATTCCTTCAAGCTCTCTTACATTTCCCTTATAATTATAGCTATTTAAGTACTTTTGTGCTTTAGGAGAAATTTCATAAATTTTCTTGTTATATTTTTTTGAATATTTCTCTACGAAAAACTTAGAAAGTTCCATTATATCTTCCATCCTTTGATTTAAGGATGGAATTATAAGAGTTAAAATATTTATTCTATAGTACAAGTCTCCTCTAAACTTTCCTTCTTTTATCATATCTTTCAAATTCCTATGGGTTGCTGTAATAATTCTTACATCTATAGGTATAACCTTATCATCACCTATTCTCATTACTTCTTTTTCTTGAAGTACCCTCAAAAATCTACTTTGAACATCTAATGGAAGCTCTCCTATTTCATCTAAGAATATAGTTCCTCCATGAGCAAGCTCAAATAGTCCAGCCTTTCCCCCTTTTGCAGTACCTGTAAAAGCTCCCTCTACATATCCAAATAGCTCGCTTTCTATAAGATTAGGAGGAAGTGCTGCACAATTCACTGCTACAAAAGGAGCATTTTTTCTAGAACTGCTGCTATGAATACTTTGAGCAAACAGTTCTTTGCCGACTCCAGATTCCCCTAATATTAGCACAGGAGAATCATATTTACTATACACCTTACCTTTTTCTATGCACTCTTCCATATCTATGCTTTTATGAATTATGTCTTCAAAATTATACTTTGCAATAAATCCTTTTTTTTGTAATTTAACTCTTATCTGATGCTCTAAGTCTTGTATTTTAGTAACATCTTGGAAGGTTGCTACCACTCCAGTTATCTTATCATCTACAATAATAGGAATTCTATTTGTAGCAATTTTTAACCTACCTACATCCTGTATTTCACCCAATTCTATATCGCCAGACTGAAGTACCTTGTTTAATTTAGTATGTCTTATAACTTCTTCTACATTCTTACCAATAGCTCCCTTCTGATGAATTCCAAATATCTTTTCCGCCACAGAATTAAATATGTTTATCTTCCCTTTATTATCAATTGCTATTATTCCATTATCTATAAAATTTATTATGGTTTTAAGTCTTTCAGTTCGTTCTTTCTCTAGCCTTAATCCTTTTAATATTCTTCTCGCCTCTTGTAGAGCATAAAGCACAGATTCTATACCAGATTCTATAATGTAGCTTTTACATCCTAGATTTCTAGCTGTTTGACTTCCTATAGTATCTCCTACAAATATTTTGATTCCTTGGTCAACATACTTTTCTAATAATTCTTCCGCATTATCTTCCTTTTCAATTTCTATTTTGACTATATCTAAACCTAGAACCTCTCCTATTACTTCACATCCATAAATTACGTTTTCATAACCTGCAACACCAATTTTCCCTTTGGAATTTATTAAATGTCTAAAACCTCTTAAGATATCAAAAGATGTGGTTTTAAGTTCAACTACTGGAATGTCAACAACATTCTTGATCATTGTATAAGTTCCACCTCTAGAAATGATCACCCTAGCTCCAGCTTCAATAACTTTCTTTGCAACTTCTACTCCTTCGCTCAAACCTCCTTCTACTACTTCTATATTGCTATACCTCCTTGTTTTAACAACTTCTTCACCTAAGGTCTTCAATCCCTTAAAAGGAGCTATGAATACTATATCCTTCATATTTTACCTCCCCACAATCATATTTACTATAATAGTTTAAAGTTTAAAGAGTAGAGTGTAAAGACAGCCTTTAATAAAATTGCGATGCATTTTTATTATATCGAACAATCACGTATGAGATTTGCATTTAGGAAAGCTTCACTTTGCAAAGAAGCTAAAATGCAGTGGAGGAGCAGATAAAAAAAGTTTAGGGAGTTTAGGCGCCAAGGCGCTAAGTTTAGCCACTGCGCTAGCTTAGAAAAAACTAAGCTCTCTAAACCAAGTGTTCTTTAATTCATCTTTCGTTAGTTGAAAATGATTGCAAATCTGATCTTTGATATGTCTGGATGTGTATGGGATTTTTAGTTTTCTTCCACTAAAACGCTTTCCTTTAACATATGTCGATAATCTTTTTAATATTGAACCGGAGTATGAGATTTGCATTGTAGAAAGTATTGAACAAGCGTTAGAAGCTCTTTATTTATGACTTTAAAACACCGTAAGAACCTTCTATTGTCTGAGCGATAGCGAGTTTAGAAGATTTAGAGATTTTAAAGTCAGAAATATTAGAGTCTCTTGGAAAAGTGAAGCTTTCCTAAATGCAAATCTCATACGGTAGGTTCAATATTAAAGATTGTCACAATTTATTTCTAACACGCTCTTTTATTAATTAAATAAATAAAGTAAAATATTTATATTGATTAATTTACGTTAGGAGTGCTTTTATGTTTACGACATCTATAGCTTTAAAAATTATTTTTTTATGTGGAGCAGGATTTCTAGCAGCTTTCGTGGATTCTATTGCTGGAGGAGGAGGACTTATTAGTGTTCCTGCATTCTTATTTGCAGGTGTGTCTCCACATCTAGCTTTAGGAACCAATAAATTTTGTTCTTCTTCTGGAGCTTTCACCAGTGCATTTAAGTTTGTAAAATCTAAGAAAATAAATTCTAATTTACTTAAATTCTTAATTCCTTTTAACCTTATAGGAGCAGTAGTAGGAGTTAAAGCGGTTTTAAAATTAGATGAAAGTTTTCTATATCCAATTGTTCTAGCCATGATTTTATTTGTCGGTATTTATACTATATTTTCAAAATCTATTGGAAGCGAAAACAAATTTAAAGAAATTACAAAATTGAATTTAATTTTAGGTATATTATTAGCTTTTTCTTTAGGTTTTTATGATGGATTCTTCGGTCCTGGTACGGGCTCCTTCTTAATCTTTGGACTTATAAAGATTTTTGGATTTGATTTTGTACAAGCGGCAGGAAATGGAAAACTACTTAACTTCACAAGCAATATTACTTCATTAGTTCTCTTTGCAGTTAATAGACAAATAGATTATATGATAGGAATTCCAGTAGCTCTAGCTATGATTTTAGGTGCAAGACTTGGAACATCTCTTGCTATAAATAAGGGATCAAAACTAATTAAACCTATATTTATAACAATGTCTCTTGCTGTAGCTGGGAAACTAATCATACAAAGCTTTTTATAAAAATAAAGACTGTGTTTCCTTCAAAGCACAGTCTCAATATTTATAATTTATTTTAATCGTCATTGCATTAATCTTATTATTTTGCACAGAGTATCGAATAAATTTAAGTCATCATAATCAAATCTCTTTAATTTGAGAGGAACTGCTGCACAGACTATAGACTGAATGGTTCCCTTTCTTATTAATGGTACTGCCATTGCAGAGTACCACTCTGAAGATTCATTTATTAAATCATATCCTAATTCTTCTCCCCAATACATGGTGCATATACTTTGTTTTTTAGAAACTACTTCATCTATAATATTATTGCAAACCTGCTCCATGCACCAACCTTCCTCATTTATTTTGCGTTTAAAACTTTTCTTTACTTTGTCTTCATCCATATAGACTATGCTGGCATATTCAGCAGACAGTATGTTTATTATTTCTCCTAAGGAATCATAAATCTTTTTCTCTAAGTCTGTCTCTTGATTTACGATATTTATCAAATCTATGATGGAAGAAATGTTTTTAGAATCTTGAACTAAGTTACCAGAAAGTATACCAGAGAGTTTATTTCTATGTTTTATATGAGAAAATTCTCTTTTCCATATTTCACATCTATCTTTTCCTAATTCTTTTGACACATATAAAGCATGATCAGCTTTTTCAATAAGCTCGTATTTTAAATAGCCATGTTCTGGATACACAGAAACACCCATACTTATAGTAACCGGCACATTATCTCCTAAAATTACTCTCTTTTTAATTTTTTTCCTCAGCCTATCTGAAATCTTTTTTGCCTCATATTTATCTACATTAGGAAGAAGTATAATAAATTCTTCTCCACCATATCTTCCACATATATCTCGATTTCTTATATTCTCTAAAACTACGCTGCTGACCTTTTTTAAAACTTCATCTCCTATTTGATGTCCGTAACTATCATTTATACTTTTAAAATTATCTAAATCGAATATTATTAAGGAAAATATATTTTTATTTTCATCTGCTTCTTCTATAAATTCTTCTATTTTTTCTTCAAGACATTTTCTTGTAAATGTTCCTGTTAAAGGATCTAAGCATGAATTAATTTTTAACTGATACTTTTCTAATATATAGTCTATTAAATTTGTTAAGTTTATACACTGTCCTAAACTTTCTTCATTAAAATTATTTAAAATTTTATCTGAACTCAGATAAACGTATCCTTTTACAAAATCATATGTTTTTCTATTTTTCTTTCTTCCTTCCACAGGTGCGCCCTTAATATTCTTTATTATTATTGGTATGCAAATAACTGCTGTATCTCCTTTTAAGGTATACTGATGATTTAGCAGCATAGGAGTTTTTGTATTCTTTACCTTTTTCAGTATTTCCTCATTTTCTATATCATCACATTCTTCACAAAAAGATACCAAGGTCACATACTTTTCATTTTCTCCTTCTAATAAAATCTTTCCTTTTGAAGCCAAAGTTGTCCATACTAAATATTTTAATATCATTTCTAAATTTGCCATAGAATCAGAAGTTAAATTATTTATAATATCCAACTCATTCTTAGCCAAAATTGAATGAGATTTAGAATATATATCTTTAGCTTCATCAATAAAAGTCTTATCCTTTAACAGATCTATAGAGTATTTAAAATCTAATAGTTCCTCTACAGAATTAATTTCCTTATAATTTATCTCAGGTTCCACATATCTATTCCTTATGCATATCAATTTATAGAAAGGTTCTCTTAAATTATTAATTTTTATATATTGTTCTTTTATATTTTCAGGAAGCCTACTTAACAAACATCTTATTATTTTGCAAGCTTCAAAATAGTAATCTGCACCTTTAATATACTGATTTCTATCTAAATACCACTCTCCAATTTCTATACATAACTCATACTTAATGTTTTGCTCATCTAATTTGTCTGATAGCTTTAAAGCTGAATTCAGCAATTCAATCTTATTATCATCTTGTGATAATATGCCTTTAAGATGCATGTGTCTTAATTTTATTTTAGGATTAGAATTATCATTAAAATTATACAAATATTTATTATATAAACTTATTGCCAAATCTTTTTTCCCTTTTTTATATAGTATTATTGCTGTATCGTAAACTATATCAAATACTTTATATTTTTTAAAATTGCATAAAAGCTCCTCTATTTTATCTATATATTTGTACATATTTTGTGGAATTTCATCTTCAATTAAATTTATATATTGAAGATGAATTTCACTTATCCATTTTAATGTGCATTCCTTCATATTTAATATATCAACTGCTTTTTTAATATAGTCTTTTGCTTTTTCTATAAATCCTATATTAAAGAGAAATTCTCCCTGCAGTCTATAAAAATTGACTTCATCTATAACCTGTTTTCTATAACTTTTAAATTCTTGTTGAGATAAAGTATAATATCTATAAGCCATCTCATAATTGTTATTTCTAAAATAAACCATAGATAATTGATTTAAACTATAGAAAAACATTTTTTCAAAATTAATTTCTCTTGATTTATCTAATCCTTCTAAAAAGTACTTAAGAGACTTTTTATAGTCATACTTAGCCAAATAAACTCTGCCTAGGTTTACTAATGATATAACTTCATAATATATGAACTTATCGTTTTCACATATTTCCTTGGCTTTTAACAAGTACTCTTCCATTTTACTTTCTCTTTGATAATAATCACCATAAATCACGCCTAAATTATTGAGAGCTACTACAATTCCTTTCCTATAGTTTATACTTTCGCTGCATTTATAGCTTTCCTTATAACTTTTTATAGCATCTTTTGCTCTATTTAATTCCATATAAGCTTCACCTAAAATACTGAATAATATAGCTTTATATTTTATGTGATTTTCTCCACATAATTCTATAGCACTATTGCATATAGAAATAGCTTTCTCGTTTTCATCATTTTTAAGATATATTCTAGCCAATATGAACCTATTTTTTATATACGCTTTTTCATAATCCATATTCATTAATAGATTTTCTGATGCTCTTATATACTTTATAGCCTTATCTGGCTTACCAAACTTTAAGTAAGCACTTCCTAATACATTATATACATCTACTAGAAGTCTTTTTTCTCCAATCTTTATACAAATACTTTCAGCATTTTTTCCATAATCTATAGCTAATTTATAGTTAGCATTATCCTCATATAATTTAGAAACTTTTATCAAAAGCTCAATTTTTAAAATATATTCTTCTGAATTCAGTAAAGAAAGAGCTTTTTTTAAGCTTAATAATGCCCCTTCTCTATTCCTAAGCTTTAGCATTTTTTCAGAACTATCTACACAATAGCGGATTGCCTTATGATTTTGACCTGACTTCTCAAGATGATATATTATTTCGTCTTCATAGCATTTATCCTCTTCATTTTCTCTTTCAAATATATCAGCTATCCAACTATGAATCTTAGATTTTTTATCATCATTTACTTTTTTATATACTATATCTTTTAAAATCTTGCTGTAAATATCATAAACAAAACCCCTATCTTCTATTTTTTCACATATAATTCCTTTAGTGCATAAATCCTTTATTATAAAATCACACTGTAAATCCCATCCATTTAAAAAATCTTTTATTATATCTTTAGATACTCCATTATTGAAGAAAGAAATAAATTCTATTATTAAATAGGACTTCTTATTTAATTTACTAATTTGATTCATGCAAGCCTGCTCTAAGCTGCGGGGAATTGGAAGATTTTCATAATTTTTATCATAATCGCTGCACCATATTCCAGTATTTTCATCTATATAAATAACCTTATTTAAGAGAAAATTTTTTAAGGTCTCTTTAATAAATAAAGGATTTCCATAAGTGTGTTCATATATCTTTTTTGAAAAACTTACAGGATTTTTGTCCAAATGCAATATATCTTTAATAAATCTTATAGTTCCCTCTTCCGATAGCTCTTTTAAAGTAATACTTATGGAATTAGGATTGTCTCTTTCTTTCAATATAAATTCCGAAAGCTCCTTATCAAACAAAGCGTCATCATCACAATAGGATAGGATAAACATTATGTTTTTATTGTTATTATATAGGTACTCTATCAATTCAATAGAAAATTTATCTAATAAATGTATATCATCCACTATAAATACTATCTCATCATTTTCACAGACTTCTCTTAAAAAGTTTTCACTAACTTTTAAGAGTCTTATTTTTTCTTTCTTTTCCATTAAAGATTGTAATGTGACCACCTGTTTATCATTTCCTATATATGGCAAAATTTTAACAAGTTCACATTCATAGTTTTTAAGTATTTCCTGACTGCAGCTTTCTAATAACTTTTTTATAATTTCGTAAAGTCCTTTTGATGACAAATTATTACTTTTCAAGTTATATATTGAATAAACTCTTCCTCCATCTAAATATATGAACCTTTCAATCTCCTTTAATAATTTAGTTTTACCTATTCCTCTTTCCCCATGAATTAAAATCATATTACTTTGGGTACGATTAATTTTTATTTGATTATATACAGATAGAACTTTATTTAGCTCGTATTCTCTATCTACAAGTTTATTATTAAAATTGAGCTTTTCAATATCAGCTTTTTTATTGACTGAGTAGTTTTTTCCTAATGCTTTATTTAAATCTTTTATTATTTCTCTTACATCTCTATATCTATTCTCTTCTTCACATATCATCTTGTTTATAATATTAATTATATTTAAATCTAGTTTTATATCTGTATTTTTCATGTGTTTATGAATATCATAAAAAAAATCTATTTCTATACCTATTCTGAGCATCAATAATATGTATAATAGTACTCCTAAAGAGTATATATCAGAAGTCTTGCTTGGCATTGCACCATTTATAACCTCTGGTGCCATAAATATAAGATTTTCTCTATTGTCTCCACTAAAAAATTCCTTATCTATTTGAACACTAATTAAATCACAAAGTTTCGTCTCGTATTTATTACCATTGTTTAATATATAAATATTATTTAAATTAATACTCTCATATAAAATGCTTCTTAAGTGAAGATAATGAACTCCACTGCATATATCTACAAATAAATCTATTATGCAGTCACTTGAACATCCTTTTAATACATCTTTAATATTCTCTATGCCTTTTATGTATTCAGTAGTATAGTAGTATTGCTTATATCCTATTTTTCTTTCATTTATATTCTGCACAAGTCCAAAATCAATAGTTTTTATAATATTAGAACTGTCTATATTATTATAATCAATAAAATTTTCTATAAGAAAGCGAATAAATTTTTCTGGGGTATAATCAGAATTTAACAGATTTAATTGAACCACATTGTTATTTGTAACATCTCTAGCCACATATGAAGATACTACATTATTGATATCTATATTCTTTAATATTAAATATCGTTTATTAATTACATCCACACTTCTCACTTCCCTATAATTGTTAAGACTTACCAATTACTTTATTATACCATATATTGCTAATATTTTATATTATTATAATTTTTATAAATATAGACCTATTTTAATTTTTTATAAAAAAAAGAATGACTTTATACACAGCATTGGTCATTCTTTTTAACGTATACTACAAGCTCTCAAAAGCAGAATATACTCTTTTCATCATATTTCTAATTGGTAGATTATAGGGACATTTGGGTTCGCATTTTCCGCAGGATATACAATCTTTTGCTCCATGCTCTTGAGATACATATCTCTCCACAGCCCAATCCTTTAAATTATATCTTTTTAGATATCCTTCTAGAAGAAATTGAGTCGGTATATCTATCCCTTGTGGGCATGGTCCACAATAACCACATCTTCTGCAGAATTCAGTTCCAAGGCTTCTTGCTTCTTCTTCAATAATTTTTCTCTCTTCTTCATTTAATTTTACAAACTCATTGCCTATTTTAGCATTTTCATTTATTTGTTCTACGGTATTCATTCCTGGTATTGCAGTAGTCACGTTCTCATTTTCTAATATAAATCTTAAGGAGTACTCTTTATTTTCTATAGCTCCTCCTGCCATAGGCTTCATAACTATAACACCAATATTTAATTCCTTAGCCCTTCTAAACATCTCCTCTGCTTGTCTTTCTACAGGGTTATATGGAAATTGTATTGTAGAAAATTCACCACTTTCAATAGCCTTTTTCATTATATCAAGAGAATGACTGGTTATACCTATTTCTCTTATCTTGCCTTCTTTTTTAGCTTCCTTTAATGCCCTTAAAGCTCCATTTTGACTCATTATCTTTTCATACTCCTCATCTGTTCTTACATTATGGAGTTGGTATAAGTCTATGGTATCTACTTGAAATCTTTTAAGACTTCTTTCTATTGCTTTTTTCATTCCTTCATGATCTCTATCAGGTGCTTTTGTTGCAATTATCCAATTTTCTCTTCCTGTTTCCTTTATTCCGTAACCTAGTAATTCTTCACTTTTTCCATATCCTGCAGCTGAATCAATAAAGTTTATCCCAACTTCATGTGCTTTTTTTATTAAAGATACAGCCTTTTCTTCCGAAACCTTTTGAATAGGTATTCCTCCAAATCCTATAATTGAAACATTAAAATTTGTCTTTCCTAGTACTCTCTTCTCCATAGTTTCCCCCTATTTTATAAATATATTTATTATATTAAATATATATCTTAATATAAATTTTAACATATAAAGCTTTAAACTTCTTTAATATTTTAATTCTTCTACACCTTTTGCTAAAGCCTTCTTCATATTATAACTATCTAACTAATATTTCTAAGTCTACTCTTGCACTATCTAAAATTTCATTTTCAAATTTTTTATAGCCTTCAACACTTTTTACTGCATTTATTGCATATAATTCTACCTCAACTTCCTCTACATTGTATAAAAGATTCAAAAGTGGAGTACCTTCATTTTTAAAAGCTTCATGCTCTCCTTCTCCTATATTGGGAATAGCCTTTTCTAATAGGTTCCTTATTTTCTCTAAAGTTGCATCTGATATAATCCCATGCTCATGCTCTTCTATTTTAAAAACTATATTATCAAAAATAGACCTTTTTTTATCTACTATAACTGATAATACAGGTTGCTTTCCATTAGCATCTGAAACTCTATCCATATTTATCACCTCCTAAACTCCATTTAAACTTTGTCACCTCTATATATTATGTCCCATATCATATATTGTAATGTAATTTATAGGAGGAAACATATATGTATATCAATGACTACAGAGGCTGTCACGGAATGTTAAATGCTTATCAACCAAGTCAAGAGCTAATTAATCTGCTTATAGAAGCAATGAAGGATGAAAGAGCCGATAGAGCTAAATATGGTAGAATGATGGAAATGACTAAAGATAAAAAGGTCAAAAGGCAAATAGAATTTGCATATGATGATGAAGGAAAACATTATAAAATGTTTCAATATATCTATCATATGATCACAGGGCAACTGATAAACATTCCTGTTCCAGAAGATAAAATATATGATTCCCTTATAGAAGCTGTAGAAAGCAGTATAGATGGAGAACTTGAAGCTGTGGAACTATATAGAAAAATTAAATCTATGCTTCCTAATATGCAGTTAAGAGATATGCTTTATGAAATTATTACAGATGAGCAAGAACACGCAACTAGGTTTGTATATCTATATACTATACTTCATCATATGCAACATCATATGGATAATAATAATAAGGATGAAATACAAAGTAATGTAAATGATATGTACTATTATGTTGAAAATATAACAAATCTAAAGCATGATATACACAAACATAAAGGAGACAAAAAAGAGAAAGACGGCAAATGCCACAGCGATAAAAAATGTAAGAGCAGCAAAACCAAACACGGTGATAAAAGAATGGACGACGACCTATGGTAAAGTAAAGAAGTGGTGGTGCCAAGGCACGAGTAAAGAGTGGAGAAGTTTAGAGAATGTAGATGCTAAAGCACTAAGTTTAAGTTATTTTCTTACTCTTTAAACTTATCCATTATCTAAACTCTCTAAACCGCCTTTTTCTCCACTTACACCTACTGCCCCTCCATTTAAAAATATTGTTACAATAAAAAACACCAAGAAAAATCCTGGTGTTTTTTATTAAATATTATGCTTTTTTAACTTTCACAACTTCATCAAGAACTTTCTTCTTTCCAAAGTCAACTGTAAGATTTGCTACTTCATTCATATTAGTAATAATTACAGGAGAAATTGAACTTGCTGCTTTCTGTTCAATAACTTCTTTATTAAAAGTTACAAGTAAATCTCCTTTTTTAACTTTATCTCCTTGGGCTACATGAGCTGTAAAACCTTCTCCATTTAATTTTACAGTATCAATTCCTATATGAATTAATACTTCAAGTCCTTCTTCAGTTAAAATTACTGCTGCATGCTTAGTTGGGAATAATACTGATACTTCTCCACTAACAGGCGCATATACTTTATTTCCTGAAGGTTTAACTGCAAATCCATCACCTAAAAGCTTTCCTGCAAAAGTTTCATCTGGAACTTCCTCTAATTTAACAACTTCACCTTCAATTGGATTACATATTGATACTGTTCCTCCGGCAGTCTTCTTGTCCTTATCAGCTGCTACTTCACATTTTTTCTCATCTACTTCTGGTTCATTTGATGGCTCATAACCACCATTTGCTATAATAGTCTTTATATTATCTTTAATTCTTTCAGCTTCTGTTCCAAAAATAGCTTGAACGTTATTTCCAGCAAATAACACTCCAGTAGCTCCTAAAGCCTTTAATTTAGCTTGATCTACCTTTGATGGATCTTTTAATGTAAGTCTAAGTCTTGTAATGCAAGCATCAAGAACTTGTATATTATCTTTTCCACCTATTGCTTCTAGAACTTTTGCTGCTTTTTCAGCTCCCTTAACATTTATTGGAGCTACTACATTTTCATCCTCATCTTCTCTACCAGGAGTCTTTAAGTCTAACGCTCTGATCGCAAATGAGAAAACTGCAAAATATAATGCAAAGAATGCTATACCAACTAGCCATATCAACCATGGATGCCCTGCAAACTTAAGTCCTAAAAGGTAGTCTATAAATGAAGCTGAGAAAGTATATCCTAATCTAATCTTTAGCATACTTGTAACAATACCTGATAAGAAAGCCGCAGCTACATGGAATATAAATAGCATTGGTGCTACAAATATAAATGAAAACTCAATTGGTTCTGTTATTCCTGTAAGGAATGCTACAAATGCTGCTGATATCATCATACCTGATACTTTTTTTCTGTTTTCCTTTTTAGCAGCTGCAATCATAGCTACAGCAGCTCCTGGAAGACCAAACATTAGTATTGGAAATTCAGATGCCATAAAGAACCCGGCAGTAGGATCTCCATGGAAATATCTTGCTGAATCTCCAAAGTAAGTTACACCATTTGAAACAAACTCACCAAATTGGTATAAGAAAGCTGGATAGTACATATGATGTAGTCCAACTGGAATTAATAATCTTTTTCCTGCTGCATAGAACGCAGGTCCAAGCACTGATGTTGATGCCCATTGTGAAAAGACATTGATTCCATTTTGAATAGGTGCCCAAATATTAACTCCAATAATTCCAAAAATTAAAGCTGCAAGAGAAGTTATAATTGGCACAAATCGTTTTCCACCAAAGAAGCCCAAAACCTGAGGCAACTTTATATCATGGAATCTATTATATAAAATACCTGCAATTAAACCTATAGCTATACCTCCAAAAACCCCCATATTAATAGTTGTTTGAGATACTACATCATTATAAGCAGCCGTTTTCATAAAAGCCTCTAACGTCATTCCTTGTTCAGCCGCAAGCTTTGTAGCTAAAGATGTAGCGGCACTTGCACTAGCAACGTTTATAATTGCTTGTAGAATAAATTGTCCTACGACAGCAGCTAAGGCAGCAACTCCTTCACCACCTGTAAAACCGATTGCAACTCCTGCTGCAAATATCATTGGAAGATTACTAAATATAGCATCTCCTGCCTGCGCCATATATGGTAAATTTAATAGGTCCGGCTGACCAAATCTTAATAATAAGCCCGCTGCTGGTAAAACAGATACTGGCAGCATAAGTGACTTTCCTATCTTTTGTAAGATAGAAAATAACTTTTTCATTATAATACCTCCTTGTTTAGTTCAAAAACTCAAAATTATAAGTATATGTTGTTCAGCTAAAGCATTTGGTAGTCCATAATTTAAAACAAAAAAACACGAGCTAAAAGGAAAATAATTATAATAGTATAATTATTATTCCCTTAAAGCTCGTGCCTAATTCAATAGTAACACTGCTTTTATATGCTTTCTCTTTTTTATATTTTGATTCTATATTTTTTCAAATTTTTATTCTTTTGATTATATTTCTGAAAGTCTATTAAGATGCAAAGCTATATAGCCTATTTCATCTTCAGGTAGTACTACAGAAAATAAATCTTCCATTTTTAAAGCAACTTTCATCGCGATGTTATAATCATTATACAAATCTTTTTTTATAATGTCAAGTAAGTTATTTTTTATAGTTTTTTTCTGTTTTATTCTCTCTATTACAAAGTTCAAATGGGTTATTGTTCTTATATATTCAATAGAACTCTTATCGAAAGTCTTATTTAGCAACTTTGATATTAGTTCCATTAATTCTCCAATCTTTCTTGTATATGCTAAAGAATCACTTACCTGCTGTTGATTTAAAGCAGCATTAATATGCATACATATAAATCCAATTTCATCTTCTGGAAGCTCAACATTTAACCTATTATTTATCATACCTAAAGCTCTTTCTGCAAGTCTATACTCATCAGGATATAATGCCAATAATTCATGTAAAAATGGATTCTTAATTTCAACGCCATTTTTAAGTCTTCTTATAGCAAAGTTAATATGATCTGGAAGAGATATATGTATGGCTTTATTTAGTTTAGTTTTGAAGTTTTTTTCGCATAATGATATTATTTCTTCAGATATGCCAACAATTTCTCCGTCTATTTTACCTAAAATCTTATTGAAATTTTCTTCGTGATAGTTTATCTGTTTTACAAACTTATTTTCTACTTTATCTTCTGAAACCCTTTTCTCTTTACCCGAATTAAAACCTATGCCCTTGCCAACTAGAACAAATTCTTCTCCTTGTTTTTGTGCAATCACCACATTATTATTTAATACCTTTTTTACAACATAATAATCTTCCATAATATCACCTACTCTATATACAAAAGTATACTTATCTGTGTTTACTATATATCTTTAACCTGCCTTATGTCAAATGTAAATTATAGATCTTACATCTAAAAAATATAAATATAAAGGCTAAGTGTTATCTACTTAGCCTCGATATTTATTAATTATAAGTTTTCCATTTACAACATCTACTTTTACTTCTCCTCCATTTGAAAGACTTCCAAAGAGTACTTCATCTACAAAATAAGGTTTTATTTCCTGTTGAACTATGCGAAGTATTTCTCTTGCTCCATATATAGAAGATACTCCTCTTTCCGCAATCCACCTATAGCATTTCTCAGTTACATTTAAATTGATATTCTTTGCTGAAAGCTTTTCATCAAATTCTTTTAAAGACTTTTTAGCTATTAAGTAGGCCATGTTTTCATCCATTTTATTAAATATAATAATTTCATCTAGCCTATTTCTAAACTCCGGAGAAAATATTCTTTCTACTTCTTTTGCTATGGAATCTTCTTTTAAGACTCTTGAACCAAAGCCTAACATCTCTTTTCCTACAAATCTTGCTCCTGCATTTGAGGTCATTATCAGTATAACATTTCTGAAGTCAGCTCTCTTCCCATCATTATCTGTAAGGGTAGCGTAATCCATAACTTGGAGTAATACATTAAAGATATCCGGATGAGCCTTTTCAATTTCATCAAGTAAAAGTACACAATAAGGCGTCTTTCTTATGGCACCTGTCAAAAGTCCTCCCTCTTCATACCCTACATAACCAGGAGGAGCACCAATAAGCCTTGCTACAGTATGTTTTTCTTGATACTCACTCATATCAAACCGAATTAATGGAATATCTAATATTTCTGCAAGCTTCTTTGCAATTTCAGTCTTTCCAACACCAGTTTGCCCTACAAATAGAAGACTCGCTACAGGTTTTTCCTCATCATTAAATCCTGCTCTTGACCTCTTAATTGCTCCTACTACAGTTTCAATAGCTTTATCCTGACCAAAGATAAACTTTTTCAATTCCTTGCTTAAATTTTTTAATCTCTCAACTTCACTTAAGGATACATTTTTTTCAGGGATTTTAGCCATAACTGAAATTACCTTTTGTATATCCTTTTCTGTGATTTTTATATCTCCTTCTTTATTGTTGGGTTTTAACCTAGCATAAGCACCAGCCTCATCTATTACATCTATAGCCTTATCCGGAAGATGTCTTTCATGTAAATATTTCGAAGTTAATTCCACAGCACTTTTTAAAGCATCATCTGTGTAAATTACACCATGGTACTTCTCATATGTGTTTTTTAGCCCAAGAAGTATCTTATAAGTATCTTCTCTTGTAGGCTCCAGAACCTCAATTTTTTGGAATCTTCTAGATAAAGCTCTATCCTTTTCAAAATACTTTTTATACTCATCGTATGTAGTAGAACCTATAACTCTAAGCTTTCCATCAGTCAGAAATGGCTTTAATATGTTAGCAGCATCCATAGAGCCTCCTGATGCAGCACCAGTGCCTACAATGCTGTGAATTTCATCTATATACACAATTGCCTTTTCTTTTTCTCTTATTCTATTTAATACTCTTTTAATTCTCTCTTCAAAATCTCCTCTATATTTCGCACCAGCTAGCAATGCTGCAATATCTAATGAATATATTTTGCTTCCCTTTAAAACATCAGGAACTTTGTCATCTGCTATCATTTGAGCTAATCCCTCTGTTATAGCAGTCTTACCTACTCCTGCTTCACCTACATGGATTGGATTATTTTTTAATCTTCTGCACAATACTTGTATAGTCCTTTTTAATATGTCTTCCCTTCCTATAACAGGATCAATTTCTCCCCTTCTTGCTTTTTCCGTTAATTC
Source organism: Clostridium thermopalmarium DSM 5974 (assembly GCF_002995795.1). GTDB lineage: Bacteria > Bacillota > Clostridia > Clostridiales > Clostridiaceae > Clostridium_H > Clostridium_H thermopalmarium. The sequence continues at coordinate 48,616 of NZ_PVXN01000031.1, read as the reverse complement.
TAAAGTATACAAATTTAGTATATCTCGTCTATTTGCTGTTTCATAAAATTCTTCTTCATCCTCTTCAGAGTCTAAGGCTAATTCTTCATAAGCATTATTTTGTGCAAATATATTGTGAGATATATTTTTGAGAATATCCAATCTTCTTATACCTTGTTTTCTTAAAAAATAACTAGCAAAGGTATCTTCTGAGTCATACAACGCAACCAACACATCTTGAAATCCTATTGTTTCCTTATCTGCTGATACCACATGAGCTCCAGCGGAAGATATTATATTTTGTACTCCTAAAGTTTGAATAGGCTCTCCATAATCTATCAATGGAATCTCATCTCTAAAAAATTTCAAAAGATCCTCTTTAAGCTCATTAATATTTCCTCCAGAATCTATTATAATTTTTCTCGCTTCTTCAAATTGCAGTGCTGCATATAGTATATGTTCTGGAGTAAGATATTCATGCCTAGAAATTTTTGCCTCAGAATACGCAGCTATAAATATTTCCTTTAATAAATTATCTAAATTCATAATTACTCCTTTTCTAAAGTTAGTTTTAATGGAAATCCATTTTCTTCTGCCATAATCATGACTTGTCTTATTTTAGTTGAAGCAATATCATAAGAATATATTCCGGCAATTCCTATGCCTTTTCTATGAACATCAAACATGATTCTTTCAGCCTCAATAGGACTTTTCCTAAATATTTTGATTAAAATCTCAACCACAAAATCCATTGTCGTATAATCATCATTATGCAAAAGAACCTTGTACATATTCGGTTTTTTTATTTTTATTTCCGTTTTTTCTTTAGTAAATATTACTTCATTCAAAGTCAACAACTCCCAAATATATTATTTATTTTTTAATATAATAATAAAAATTTATATATTCTATGGATATTATAACAAAAAATACCCCACATATAAACTTTAAAAATGGTTAATATAATAGTGTCAGAAGGATTCAAAGTTTCACTAAGAAGTACTGCTTTTATTCTAAAAGTAAATGGAGATGAGTCCATTGCAAATTCTTAGTGGTTGTTGGTATATTTATTAATAAATCTTAACAGAAGTGTTTATTAATAAAATCAACAACTATATCATTTGAACTTCTGATTATATAGATTAAAGGTAGATGCATATAAAACATCTACCTTTTGTCTTTTTCCTTAGTTTATATTTATTAAAAACATCCTCTAAACGTTAAAAAATCTTCTTGCAATTTTTACCGCCTCTTGTGCATCCTTAGCATAATAATCTGCCTTTATCATATCAGCATACTCCTGGTTCAATACTGCTCCTCCAACCAAAATCTTACATGGTATATTGTTTTTTCTTAGGCTTTCTATAGTCTTCTCCATAGATTTTACTGTAGTTGTCATAAGGGCACTTAACCCAACTAAGGTTACTTTTTCCTTTTTCGCTGTTTCTACTATCTTTTCTATAGGCACATCTTTGCCTAAATCTATTATTTCAAAACCGTAATTTTCAAGAATAACTTTTACAATATTTTTCCCAATATCATGAATATCACCTTGTACTGTAGCTAAGATTATTTTTCCTTTAGAAACTTCTTTTTTTCCTTCTAGTTGTATTTTTTCTTTGATTACAGAAAAAGAATTCTTTACAGTTTCAGCAGACATAATAAGTTGTGGAAGAAATATTTCTCCCTTTTCATATTTTTTGCCTACTACATCTAAGGCTGGAATTAAATATTCATCTACTATAGTTAGACTATCTTTGCTCCTTAATAGTTCTTTTGTCTTCCCTATAGCTTCATCTTTTAGTCCTTTTATTATTATTTCTTTTAAATCTCTATAACTTTCTGTTTGAATTGTTTCTTTATGTTCATCTTTGGAGTAAATGCTGATATATTCTTTTGCCTCTCTATCTGTATTAGAAAGAACTTTAAAGGCTCTTATTGTATCCATTATAGCTTTATTGTTAGGATTTAATATAGGTGCATCTACCCCCTCTGCTAAAGCCATAGCAAGAAAAGTCTGATTCAAGATCTCCCTTTTAGGAAGTCCAAAAGATACATTGCTCACGCCAAGCAAAGTCTTAACCCCAAACTTTTCCTTAACCATTCTTACAGCTTTTATGGTTTCTATAACTTCACTCTGCTGAGCTGAAGCTGTAAGCACTAAACAATCAATTAAAATATCCTCTTTTTTTATGCCATATTCCATAGCAGTGCTTATGATTTTTTCTGCTATTTCAACTCTATCTTCAGCCTTTGATGGAATACCATTATCATCAAGAGTAAGCCCTACAACACAGGCACCGTATTTTTTGACTATAGGAAAAATGGACCTCATGACCTTTTCTTTTCCATTAACCGAGTTTATTATAGGCTTACCATTGTAAATTCTTACTGCAGCTTCTATGACTTCTGCCTCGGAACTATCTATTTGAAGAGGAACATTTATTATAGATTGTATTTCTTTAACTGTTTTCACCATAACTTCTTTTTCATCTATTTCTGGAAGTCCCACATTTACATCTAATATATCTGCTCCAGCTTCTACCTGGTTTATAGCTTCCCTTAGTATATAGTCCATATTATTATTTTTTAAGGCCTCTTTAAATATTTTCTTTCCTGTTGGATTAATTCTTTCCCCTATAAGCTTTACCTCTTTACCTAAGATCACAGTTTTACTTGAAGAACATACAGCAGTTAATTTTTTATCTGTTATTTTAACAGGTTTTAAGTCTTTTAATGCTTCCACTACTCTTTTTATGTACTCATCATCTGTACCACAGCAGCCACCTAAAATAGATGCACCTTTTTTAGCCATTATTTTTATATTATCTACAAATTCTTCAGGTGTAATTTCATATACAGTTTTCCCATACTCAACTCTTGGAAGTCCTGCATTTGCTTGAACAATAACAGGAATTGAAGAATATTCTAATATCTTTTCAGCTATAGGAAGCAGCTCCTTTGGTCCAAGAGAACAATTTACTCCTAAAGCATCAACTCCTAGACCTTCTAAAAGAGTAACCATAGTTAAAGGGTCCGTTCCTGTAAAAGTTCTTCCATCCTCTCCAAAGGTCATGGTACAAAATACTGGAAGACTGCTGTTTTCCTTTGCTGCTAAAATTGCCGCCTTAGCCTCGTATAAATCCGAAATTGTCTCTACTAATATAAGATCACATCCAGCTTTAACTCCAGCTTCTACCTGTCTTTTAAAAATCTCATAAGCTCTTTCAAAGCTTAAAGTTCCTATAGGCTCCAGCATTTGTCCAATTGGCCCAATATCTAGTGCTATGTATGTTTCTCTGCTATTCTTTTTTGCTTCTTTAGCTATATTAACAGCGCTTGTTATCACTTCTTCTACAGAATATCCAGTATCTTTAAGCTTTAACTCATTAGCTCCAAAGGTATTTGTAGTTATTATATTAGCTCCTGCTTTTATGTATTTTTCATGAATTTCTTTTATTATATCTGGATGCAGAATATTATATGTTTCTGGAACCTCTCCTGCCTTAAGTCCTCTATTTTGAAGCATAGTCCCCATAGCTCCATCAAAAAATATAAATCTATTTAATAAATCACTTTTAATTCCCACAATAACTGCCCCCTTTTCTATATTCACATTTCCCAAAACTGCTGCATTTTTTACATCCTGGAGGTTCAGATTTAATATTTTTATCTTGAAATCCTATTACTGCACTTACAGATTTTCTTGGTATCAAAATATTGTTTTCATTTACTGTAAGTCCTATTCTCTTTTGTGCTTCTAATGCATTTATTACTTTAGATTGAATTTCTATGGAAAAATCACCATACCCCGGACTATATCTATATGTAATACCTAGATTCATATTTTCTGCTTTCTGCTTTATCTCATTTTGCACTTCATCACAAATCCACTCTACAGCAGTAGAAGCACACGCATCTAAAATCAATGCCTTTGTTAAATCTACCTTCTCATAATATCTTATTCTAGTATCCATCATGCTTCCAAGAGTTACAGCCATAACAGCGCACATAGACGAATCCTTAAGATGTTCTAATATATCTTTCCCTTTAAATACTAGATTGCTTTCACTAAGACTTATTGAGTCTTCATATCTTTGAATATTAAATATATTATATACATATTTATAATTTGAAATTTCTTTTATTTCCTTTATGCATTCATCTATTAATAAATCTATGCTTTTATCAATTACACAATTTTTGTGCCCCAAATATCTTAAAACTTCTTTTCTATCTATGTGCACTGCCACCACCCCTTAAGTAACTTATATAATACGCAGACTAGCTCCTATATAGGAATTTCTAGTCTCTGTAGAATTTAGTACTAAAACCTTTATCTAATACATATTTTGCATATTCCTTTGCTCCAAATAAAGATAAATCTCTATAATTTCCACATTGTAAATCATTTGCTGCTGGAACTTCTTCTGCTTCTAGTACCTGTTTTAAAGAAGCTTCAAGAGCATTTTTTACTGTTTCTGGTTCTACTTCTCCCCACATTACAAGATAAAATCCTGTTCTACATCCCATTGGAGATATGTCAATTACATTGTCTAAATGTTCTCTTAAAAACCCTGCAAGAAGATGTTCTAAAGCGTGCATAGCTGCAGTTGGCATTGCTTCTTTATTAGGTTGTAAAAATCTCAAGTCGAATTTTGTTACTACATCTCCATGTTGTCCATTTAAAACTCCTGCTTTTCTTACATAAGGCGCAACAACCTTTCTATGATCTAACTGAAAACTTTCTACTTGTGGCATTTTAAATTCCTCCTTATATTTTTTTTAATCTCTATACTCTAGTCAATTATACCCTTTATTTTTATAATACCAAATAATAAATTTTTGAAATTTAGCCTTCTATACAGCTATATTGTTATTTATAGCTTTTACAACAGAATCTATATTAGAGACAATTCTTCTTGCTACCTCTGGATTGTTCATGGTGTATATGTGAATTCCTTCTACTCCTGAAGATAATAGATCTATTATCTGCTCTGTAGCATAGGCAATTCCAGCATCTTTTAAAGCCTGTGGTTTATCAATATATCTATCCATAATCTTTTCAAACTTTTTAGGCACATAAGCTCCACATAGTGATGTTATTCTTTTTATCTGCCGGCTGTTTGTAACTGGCATAATCCCTACTTCTATAGGAACATTAATGCCTATCTCATCTACCTTTTCTCTAAAATTATAGAAGAAGTTGTTATCAAAAAATAACTGAGTTATTAAAAAGTCTGCTCCGGCGTCTACCTTCTTTTTAAGATTTTGTAAATCATCATCAAAATTATTACATTCAATATGCCCTTCTGGGTAACAAGCACTACCTATGCAAAAATCTTTTCTACTTTTTATTTTTTCTATCAAATTTACTGCATATTTAAAGTGAAGAGGAGTTGGAAATTTAAAATTCGGATCCTGAGGAATATCTCCTCTAAGTGCTAGTATGTTTTTAATATTATTATCTTTTAATAATTTTAAGACTTCCTCTACTTCATCTCTAGTAGAGGAAATACAAGTTAAATGTGCTAATGCTTCAATATTATATTTATTCTTTATAATAGAAGCTATCTCAACAGTTTTATTTCTATCCTTAGTATTTCCCCCAGCCCCATAGGTTACACTTATATAGTCTGGATTTAAAGGTGCCAGCTTATCTATAGTCTCATATATAGTGTCTATAGAATAATCTTTCTTTGGTGGAAAAATCTCAAATGAAATTACAGTTTTTTTGTTTGAAAATATGTCCTTTATATACATAAAAATGCCCCCCAATATTAATGTACATTCAGGAATATTTCTTAAAAAGTTTAAAAATAGTAAAAGACCTAAAGGACATCCTTTAGGTCTTCTCCCATTTAATATCCTCATCTTTCAGCTTTCGCTGCAGGAATTAGCACCATTGTATAAATTCTAAAATCCATACTGGTTGCTGGGCTTCACAGGGCCAGTCCCTCCGCCTCTCTTGATAAGAAATATTCCGTTTTATTTATGTTTATGATTATATATGTAACTCTCAATAATGTCAATGCTTTCTAAATTGTTTTATAGATAAATGCTAAAGTTTACTATGTTTATTCAACATAGTTTTTTGCTTAAAGCAATTTTTCTATATAAGGAGCCATATCTTTAGGTTCTGTAGTAGGTTCAAATCTTTCAACTACATTTCCATTCCTATCTATTAAAAACTTAGTAAAATTCCACTTTATAGAGTTTCCTTCTAGAAACTCTGGAAATTCCTTTTCTAATACTTCAGTTAATTTACTACCTACAGGATGATTTTTATCTATGCCTTTAAAAGGAATCTTTTCACTTAAATATTTAAATAATGGATGTGCATTTTCGCCTCTTACATCTATCTTTTCAAAAAGTTGAAAGCTTACTCCATAATTGATTTTGCAAAAGTTTTTTACTTCCTCGTTGCTTCCAGGCTCCTGTTCTGCAAATTGGTTGCTTGGAAATCCTAATATTTCAAGTCCTTGTGATTTGTATTTCTTATAAAGCTCCTCTAATCCTTCATACTGAGGAGTAAAACCACATTTGCTTGCAGTGTTTACAATGATTAACACTTTGCCTTTATACTTTTCAAGTGAAATCTCCTCTCCATCTATTGTCTTTACTTTGAAATCATATATTGACACATTTATCCCCTCCGTTTATGAAAAATTAGTTTTTTAAGAAATTGCTATACATTTAGGATAACCTTATTTTATTTCAATATTCTTATAAAAATGCTTATTTGCCATAATATATCTTACTTGTTTAGCAAATAATATATTTACATAAGAACATATGTTTGGTATCATATAGTTATAAATTCTAAGGAAGTGTTAATATGGATATATTGGAAAAGCTAAAAATACTATCAGATGCTGCTAAATATGATGTATCCTGTTCATCTAGTGGAAATAGAAGAAAAAATACAAAAGGTGGGCTTGGAAGTTGCAACACAAGCGGCATATGTCACAGCTTTACTGCAGATGGTAGGTGCATATCTCTGCTAAAAATCCTCCTCACAAACTACTGCTGCTATGACTGTGCTTATTGTATCAATAGAATTTCAAGCGATATACCAAGGGCTGCTTTTACTCCACAAGAAGTAGTAAACTTAACTATAAATTTTTATAAAAGAAATTATATAGAAGGATTATTTTTAAGCTCTGCTGTATTCAAAAATCCAAATTATACTATGGAACTTTTGATTGATGTTGCTGCCAAACTTAGAAACCAACATAAATTTAATGGATATATTCATCTAAAAGCCATACCTGGAGCAGACCCTATTCTCATTAAAAAGGCTGGAAAACTTGCGGATAGAATGAGTGTTAATATTGAACTTCCTTCCTCAAATAGCCTAAAGCTCTTAGCTCCTCAAAAAAAGAAGGAAAATATATTAAATCCAATGTCCCTTATAGGCTCTCAAATTGCAGTTTCAAGAATTGAAAACAAACTTTATAAAAATTCTCCATCCTTTTTACCTGCAGGACAGAGCACTCAACTTATAATCGGAGCTACTCCTGAGAGCGATCTTCAAATTATAAAGCTCTCTGAAAGTCTTTACAACAAATTTAGTTTAAAAAGAGTTTATTATTCTGCCTATGTTCCAGTGGCTGATAATCCTAAACTTCCATCTTTAACTACTCCTACTCCTATTTTAAGAGAACATAGACTTTATCAGGCTGACTGGCTTTTAAGATTCTATGGTTTTTCTGCAAAAGAGCTTTTAAATGAAAACAATCCAAACTTCGATATAAATCTTGATCCTAAAACCGATTGGGCACTTCGCCATCTAGAAAATTTTCCTATAGAAGTGAATACTGCTTCTACAAGAGATCTTCTCCGTGTGCCTGGTATAGGAATACGCTCTGTTGGAAAAATCGCCTCATCAAGAAGAGTTCACTCTCTCAATTTTGATGATTTAAGAGCCTTAGGTGTAGTCTTAAAAAGAGCAAAATATTTTATAACCTGCAAAGGAAAATACTATGGAGAAGTAGATTTTGATGAAGCATTAATACGAAAAAGACTTACTGATAACATCAGTAATAAAAGTACTGTTGTCAATAAAAAAGCTAATCTAAATTATGAACAACTTTCTTTTTTTACAGAAACTCCTGCTATTTATAATCCTAGTGATGCTTTTAGTAAAATAACCGGTGAGTTATAAAGGAGGTACAGCTATGATTTGTTATACCTATGATGGAAGCTTTGAAGGATTGTTAACCTGTATTTACGAATCCTATTATAGAAAAGAAAAACCTGAAGAGATTTTAAAAAGAAATGAATTTATACCTAATCTTTTAAATAAGGAAATTTATATAGAAACTGACATTGATAAATTCTCAAAGGTATATAATGCTATAAAGCAAAAAATTTCTCCTGTTTCATTAAAATATATATTTTATGTATATCTTTCTGAAGTAAGGAACTCTAGTGATTTAATCTATAACTACATAAGACTTGGCTTTAAACTTGGAAAAAATATAGATTTACATATTTATGACAAGAGGGTTTTGGAAGTTCACAGATTAGTTAAAAAAGTTACAGGTGAAATTCATAGAATGTTAGGCTTTGTGAGATTTAAAAATATAAATAATAATTTTTTATACTCTGCTATAGAACCTGAACACAACATTGTTGCTTTAATTACTCCTCACTTTGCAGATCGTTTATGCAGTGAAAATTTCATAATCCATGATTTAAAAAGAGAAATAGCATCAATGTATAATGGACAAGAATGGTCAATTACTACTCTTTCTAAAAATCATGGACTAAAATTGCTGAATGAAGCCAAAGATGAAATATATGAATGTCTTTGGAGAGAATACTTTAGAAGCACTACTATAGAAAGCAGACTTAACCTAAAACTTCAGAAAATGCATATGCCAAAGCGTTATTGGAAGTTTCTAACGGAAATTTCTTGATATAAGAGCAAGTAAAAAATTTAAAAAGTGTAAAATTGGAGGAGTAGAAAGTGAAGGAGTTTAGGAACTTCTCTTAATTTAGAAAAAACAAATTTTCTAAACTCCCTACACTCTCTAAACTTCTCCACTCCTCCACTGCCATTCCCACTCTCTAAACTCTAACCTGCTATATAAGTATATCTTTCTTAGTAAATACCACATGTGAAATCACATAGCTTACAATAGTCCATATTACAAGCACTCCTATGACAAATCCAAGGGTTATATTAGGATTATTAAACTGGGTAGCTATTCTTCCACTTAGAACCATAGATGGATCCCCAAAGGTGCTAAATATATAATGAACATATTTGCTAACATAAGGTATGCTCTGAAACATTGTAAAGGCTATTATTAGCACTATATTTATTGCCATAGATACCATACTGCTGCCTACTATTGTTGATAGTAGGAAGGCAAAGGCTGCTGATGCTATAATAAATAAAATTTGAAACAAAAACATTTCAATTAAATATTTCCACATCGGGATTATAATTGTGCTTCCGGATACCATTTTTAAAACCTTTTGTCCCATATCATTAGCAATAGCATTGTCATATACAAACCTTGAACCAACAGCTACTGGATAATCCATATTTCCAAAGCTGAATATAAGCCCTACTACTAAAAAGGCTATAATTTCAATTAACACAATTATTATGCTGGAGGATAAAATTAAAGCTATAAATTTTGATAATAGTATTTTTCCTCTTGATACAGGCTGAGTTAATAAAAACTTCATAGTTGGAGGGGTGTACTCTCCTGATACCATATCTGAGCTAAATATAGTAATTCCTATTGCTAAGAACATAACTCCTAAAATATTAAATAAATCTCTTATAAATTTTGTTGCTGTTACATCATAAGAATTATCTTCTGGTTCTATATTGTTATCTAATAGATACTTTTTTGTCATTAAGTCTATATTTAATCTATCTTTTTCTTCATTGTCTATCTGAACATTATTTATTTGCTCTTCTAACTGCTTTATATCTCCCTTTAAGGTAACTCTCCAATCCTTCTTTCCGCTGGATTGTTCCTTTTTAATTTCTTCTATTCTTAAATTAGCTTGTTTTATTTCTTCATTCAAACGTAACTTCTCTTCTTCTGAAATATTAACATCGTTTTTCATTTGATTCAAATGTGCGATATTCTCTTGCTCACTTTGAATTCTTCTCTCTGGCTTATTCCACTCCTTCATAGATTCAGAAGTTTTATAGGATGCAAAAGCTATAAATCCTACAAATAAAATAAACAATCCTGTTACAACTAAAGTTTTTCTTCTCTGCATAAGCTTTATAATTTCATTTCTAATTAATGTTACCATCATATCGCTCTTTTTCCTCCTTCAACAAGCTCCATATATCTCTCTTCAAGCTCTGTATGCTTCTTATAAATTTCCTCTATGCGTATCCTATTTTCTGATAGCTTAAATACAATCTCTGGCACAAATCCTTTATCAATACTACATTTAATCACGTCTTTCCCTAAAGAAACATTATGAACAAATTCTAAGCTTTCTAATATTTCTATGCATTTATCCTTTTCTTTTACAGATAAAACTATATTCTCTATTTCGCTCTTTACTACATCTCCATATACACTCTCTACAGATTGAATAACTCCATTATTTATAAAAGCAACTCTATCACATATCATCTGAACTTCGCTTAATATATGAGATGATATAAAAACTGCTATACCAGTTTCTCTTGCTGCTTTTTTTACTATGCTCCTAAAATCTAGAATTCCTGTTGGATCAAGTCCATTTGTAGGTTCATCTAGTATTAGAAGTTTAGGTTTTGCAATCAGTGCCGCTGCAAGACCTAGCCTTTGTTTCATTCCAAGAGAATACTTTCTAACCTTATCATCTATTCTATTCTTTAAATTTACAAGTTCTATTATCTCATTTACATACTCTTTGTCTATCTTTCTTATCCTTGCAATTTGCATTAAGTTTTCTCTTCCTGAGAGATAAGTGTAAAGCTCGGGATTTTCAACCACTGCCCCAACAGAGGCTAGTGCCTTTTCTCTTTCTTTTGACATATCATGTCCTGCAATTACTATACTTCCAGAGTTTGGCGCAATAAGCCCTACTAACATTCTTATAGTAGTAGTCTTTCCTGCTCCATTTGGTCCTAAAAATCCAAAAATCTCTCCTTCTTTAACATTAAAACTTATTCCTTTTATTATTTCTTTTTTACCAAGACGCTTTTTAACATCTTTAACTTCTAGTACATTCATACCTAAACCTCCCTTTCTTATCTTTTACTCATTTCTATAATTTTTCTTGTTATGGCATAAACAATACATCCACATAGTAAAGTAGTCAGCATAGTTAAAGTAATTATTTTGTTTGCAATAGGTACATAAATTTCTAAGTTATCAATGCCATATTGATATAAATGATAATGTCCTTTAAAAAATTCTGAAGCTATGCTGCCTCCTAAAAGAGCAAAGCATACTGAAACACCTATTTTGAATATAATTTCTAATGGTGCAAAGATTACTATATATCCATTTCTCTCTAGTGGAATATTTTTAAAAGAATATACTAATAAGATTGCAAGAATTGGTATAATCACAGCTAGTATGAAAGCTTTTTGATAAATGTCAAAATTATTTATAGGAAAACTATAACCAGCTAAGGAAATTACAGAAGCAATACTTTCAAATTTATTTGTTATAGCAATGTAGTGTTTCTCTGACAATATATTAGGATTAAGAGTTAGTGTTCTTAAAAATGCGGAAGTTAGCACGAATAATCCCATAGGAAGTAATAAAAATATAGTACCAACAACTCCTCCAAGTATATTTTTTCCTGAAAGGCCTTGAATAAGCATTATAAAAGTAACAACAAACAGATAAGTTAAGGAGTTCATGAGCGCTCTCTGAAAAATCATGCTTCCATTCATGTATCCTCCTAAAACACTTTTATTTGCTATATATATTAGTGCTATGACTATAGAACTCAATATAACTGAAACTATTACCGTCAATGCTGACACAATCCATTTTGATATAATAATTTCTTCTCTTTTAAATGGCATAGAGCTTAATGAATCATATTTTCTCCCCATAATATCATTTCCTACAATGAAGGTTCCTAAAACGATTAAAGTTATTATCACCGCTACTTCACTTGCATTTCCTTCTAAGAAAAATTGATTAAAATTCTTCACATAACTATTATTGAAAGTCCCTTGGCTAACTTCATTCTGCAAGCTTTGAACAGTTTTCACAAATGGTACTATTGTAAATAAAATCAACTGTCCAAAAAACAATCCGCTTAAAGCTCTTACATTCTTCCATTCCTTATATAATAGTGCTTTATTTAAATAGTTCTTCATAGTTAACATCACCTCCAATTGAGTATATAAACATATCTTCAAGAGTTAAATCTATTTCTTCTTGGAAAAGAATTTCGCAGCTATTAAGCTTATCTAAAAACTCTTTGCTGTAATCCTTAGTAACTATGTTGTAAACCCTTCCTACCTTTTCTACTTTGATTATCTCATTCCATTCTCCTAAATCACTTGGTGCATCATTTTTAAAAACTACCTGTATCTTTCTTATAGTTTCTTTCATTTTCTCTATGGAATTTGAATATTTAATCTCTCCATTATTGATAATTGCAATGCTATCACAAATTCTTTCAAGCTCTCCTAAGTTGTGGGAAGATATAAGCACAGTAGTTCCTCTTTCTGCAACATCTTCTAGCAGTATATTTATAAATTCTCTTTTAACTATAGGGTCAAGCCCATTAGTAGGCTCATCCATGACTAAAACTTCTGGCATAATACTTAAATTAAGCATTATAGAAAGTCTCATCTTCATTCCTTTTGAGAACTTTCTTATGGACTTTTTCTCAGGAAGTTGAAAGATTTTATTTAGTTCATAAAATCTATTCTCATCAAAACTTTTATAACTTAAAGAATAAAATTTAACCGCATCCTTTAATGTAAAATAATCTAAAAGAGTGTTTTCATCCGTAACATATCCCATAACACCCTTAATCTTAGAATTTTCAAATACAGGCTCTTCCTTAACCTTTATTTCACCTTTATCTAATTTATAAATTCCCATCATACTTTTGATAAGGGTGGTTTTTCCCGCTCCATTTGGTCCAATAAGCCCAAATATACTGCCCTGTTCTACTTTTAAATTTATATTCTTTAAAACCTCTTTATCTCCAAGACTTTTATAGCCATTTATAATCTCTATCACTTCTTTTTCACCTCTTCATAGGACTCATTTATTAACTTTACAATTTGCTCTTTCTTAATTCCCATATAATGTGCTTCTAATATAATCTTCTTTATATCCTCTTTTAACTTTTCCATCCTATCTTCCTCCACTTTTGGTTTATAATTTGAAGATACATAGGTTCCCCTACCTCTAATGGTCTCAGTCACTCCCTGTCTCTCAAGCTCCATATAAGCTCTGCTCACAGTATTAGGATTAGCAGTAATCATAGAAGACATCTCTCTCACAGAAGGAAGCTTATCTCCTGGCTGCAATATTCCCTTTAGAATATTTTCTTTTATACCGTCAATAATCTGCTCATATATAGGTCTGCTGCTTCTAATATCTATATTTATCAATTTTAATTTCACCTCCCGGTGTAACTTTAAGTAATCTATGTAATATACTAACTGTACTAAGTGTACTATGTGTACTATGTGTACTAATTTAATTAGTACACCATTATTGTAATGCAAGTATTATATTTTGTAAAGAGCTTTATTAAAAATTTTTTAGATAAGTATTTTAGTAAGCATTAGCTTTGAAAGTTGCGGTAATTTTCCATATTGGTTTATAATAATAGTAATTGTAGAAAAATACCTTACTTAGGCATTAATTTACATATTAAAGTTGAACTCTAGGAGGAATTTATATGAAGGATGATAAAGCTATCTTAGAAGGTATTTGTGAATCTTTACCTTATTTAAATCCAATAACAAGAGATGATATTGCTTTCTATGTAACAGATTTAGAAAAGTATATAGCCTATATTCCAGCTAATAATTTTGATTTAAAAATTAAAGTAGGGCAATCTATTCTTGATTCTAAAGATATGATGAATTGTATAAAGTCTGGACAACTCATTAAGTACGATGTTCCTAAAGAGACCTTTGGCGTTGCTGTAAAAGTCTTTATGCAGCCTATAAAAAATCCTAGCGGAAATGTGATAGGTCTAATATGCTCCGCTGTTGATTTTAATGAAAGCCTTCAGCTACTAGATGGAATAAATAGTCTTTCTTTATCAACTGAACAAGCTAGTGCAAGCATAGGACAAGTAGCAGCTAGTGCTGCCACATTAGCAAAGTCTGGAGGAAAAGCTCTTGAAAATGTACAAGAAACTCTAAAAAAAGCAGAACAAACTTCTAAAGCTCTAGAAATAATAAAAAATATTGCATCTCAAATAAACCTACTTGGCTTAAATGCTGCAATTGAATCTGCAAGAGCTGGAGAACAAGGAAAAGGATTTGGAGTTGTTGCTAGTGAAATAAGAAAGCTTGCTAATCAAAGTCAAGAATCAGTAGCACAAATAAAAAAAATACTTGAAGATATAAATGATGCGGTTGATGCAATAAGCAAAGACATAGATAATGTAGCTTCTATAAGCCAAGAACAAGCAGCGTCTACTGAAGAAATTGCTGCGGCTCTGAACAATATAAATGAAGCAACAAAGCAATTAGAAGATTTTTCTCAAAAATTCAGATAATAATAAAATTGCATGGCAATTTTATTGTATATGACATCACGCATAGGATTTGCATTAAGGAAAGTTTATAAGATTTGTTCAACGCTTTCTACAATGTAAATTCCATGCGTGATGTTTAAATATCTCACCAATGTACCGTAACTTTTATATGAAATGGTATGGATAATCTTTTAAAAACTTTTCTGCACTTTTATATCCTGATTCAAAAAGCTTTAGGCCCATTGTACTTATTTTATCGAATTCAGTACCTTTTACTCCTAAGGTTGGTATTCCTATAGTTCTTATCCAGTCTTTATGTTTTACATATATTTCTTCATTTTTGTTAAGCATAGCACTTACTATATCAATTATAAAAGAAATTAGATCAGTTTTTCCTTTCGAAGTAAGACTTTGATTATCTTCTATGAGTTTTAATCCAATAGTAGGCCGTTTAGGTTCACCTTGTCCATCAAATATCCAGATAGGATAGTTACTTAAAATGCCTCCATCTACTATAAGACTCATTCCAGTTTTATGTTTAAGCTTTACTGGTTTAAAAAACAGAGGAATACTTATACTCATTCTTACAGCCTTAGCTATTGAAAAATCTAAAGGATCTATATCATAAAGTATAAGATCATCTGGTAAAATCAGCATATCTCCCTTAGTAATATCAGAAGCTATTATTTTAAGATAAGACTTTCCATTTCTGCTTACGTCCCTAAATTTGACCTTTCCCTTTTTCTTGAGCAATTCCTCTATATACCCTTCTATAGGATCTCCAGAATAAATTCCCTTGTCTTTCAGTAAGCCTATGATTTTATTAACATGAGAAGTAATTTTAAATTTATTGAAAATGCTTTTGTCTAAAAACTTTGCATAATTAATTTTTAATATTATATTTTTTAATTCTTTTCCAGTATAACCTGCTGCTAAAAGAGCTGCTACTATGGCTCCTGCTGAAGTCCCTGCTAAATTTTGAAATTTATATCCTCTATTTTCAAGACAGCATACAGCTCCTACCAATGCTATTCCTTTTACTCCACCACCTTCAAAAACAGCGTCAATTTTCATGTTATCTCCCCTGAAAATAATGTTTCATTTTAAGATATGAAACATTTAATCATTAGTGTTACTATATCTTAAATAGAAGCTAGAGCCATAAAAAATATGTTATTAAAAATTGTAGATATATGTTGCAAATTCTGTAACCTATGATATAATAACAAACAAATGGAAAACTTAATAAATTAAATATATTGCAGGGGTGCCCATTATGGCTGAGAAGAATTTAATTCTAACCCTCCGAACCTGAATCTAGATAATGCTAGCGCAGGAAGCAATGAGTTATTATATAGTATATAGAGCTTCTTTCCTTTGCGGTAGAGAAGCTTTTATATTTTACTTATTGTTTTAAACACTCATGCAATATTTATTTTGTATGAGTGTTATTTTTTTATTGAAAAGAAAGGATGATTTTATGAAAAAGGTATTGACTATCGCTGGTTCCGATAGTTGTGGAGGAGCTGGTATTCAAGCAGACTTGAAAACTATGAGTGCACTTGGAGTTTATGGAATGAGCGTAATCTGTGCAGTTACAGCTCAAAATACTCAAGGAGTTACTGCTGTTCAAGAAATCAGTAAAGATATTGTTGAAGCTCAGATGAGAGCAATCTTTGATGACATAAAAGTAGATGCTGTAAAGATAGGAATGGTATCTAATTCTGAGATTATATCAACCATAAAAAATGTATTACTAGAATACAAAATTAAAAACATCGTTTTAGATCCTGTTATGATATCTAAAAGTGGATACTATTTATTAAAACTGGAAGCAATTGGTGAACTTAAAAACTTAATTAGCATTTCAGATATTGTAACCCCTAACATTCCTGAAGCTGAGGAACTTACAGGGATGAAGATAAGTTCTGAAGAAGACATGAAAAAAGCGGCCTTAAAGATTACAGAGTATGGAGTAAAAAATGTATTAGTAAAAGGAGGTCACAGATGCAATAGTTCTACAGACATTCTCTACTTTAATAATGAGTTTTTATCTATAGAAGGGACAAAAATAGAAACCAAAAATACTCATGGCACCGGCTGCACTCTATCCTCTGCAATAGCAAGCTTTTTAGCTAAAGGCTACAGCATTTATGAAGCTGTAAAACTTTCAAAGGAGTATATACATACGGCAATAAAAAATTCATTTTCAATTGGCCATGGTGTTGGACCTGTAGGACATTTTATAGACCTATATAAAAAAGGAGGTATAATTTATGAATAACAAAACTGATATGATTAACAATATTTCTACTGTTCTCACTAAGGTGAGAGAAAAGACTCCTCTAGTTCATGCTATAACAAATTATGTAACAATAAATGACTGTGCTAACATATTATTAGCCTTTGGTGCATCTCCTGCTATGGCAGAAGCTTATGATGAAACTTACGATTTTGCAAAAATCTCATCTGCCATCTATATAAACATAGGAACTCTGACTAAGGAACAAGAACAATCTATGATTATGGCTGTATTATCTGCTAAAAATAATAATATCCCTGTTGTTTTAGACCCAGTAGCCTGCGGGGCTATTAAAAGAAAAATAGACTTTATACAAAAAATATTTGAAATTGGTAAAGTTGATATCATAAAAGGTAATTTAGGAGAAATAAAATATCTAGCAGGATATGAAGCAAAAATCCGTGGAGTAGACTCTATAGATGATGGCAGCAATTCAATAGAAGCCTGCGTTTCTCTTGCTAAAAAGTATAACTGCATAGTTGCAGCTACTGGAGCTCAAGATATAATTACAGATGGAAAAAGAACAGCTATAATCGAAAATGGTACAAGCCTTTTAACATTAGTTACAGGTGCTGGATGCATGGTAGGCGCTTTAACAGCTGCAACTGCTGCTGTAGAAGAAGATAAATTTTTAGCTACTGTTGCCTCAATATTATCTATGAATTTAGCTGGAGAACACGCTGCAAAAACTGCTAAAGCTCCTGGAAGCTTTAAGGTTAAACTTATAGATGAAATTTACTTACTAAAAGAAAATGATTTTGAGAAAGAAGGTAAAATTCAATGGATATAAACTATAAATTATATTTAATTACAGACAGAAGCTTTTTAAATGGTAGAAGCTTAAAAGATTGTGTTGAAGCAGCTATAAAAGGGGGAGTAACTTTAGTTCAAGTAAGAGAAAAAGATGCATCTACGAGAGAGTTTTATAAAATAGCTAAAGAAGTGAAAGAAATTACTTCAAAATATAATATTCCTTTACTGATAAATGATAGAATAGATATAGCTCTTGCTATAGATGCTGAGGGTGTTCATCTTGGACAAAGTGATATGCCAATAAAACTTGCTAGAAAAATACTAGGTGAAGATAAGATCATAGGAATTTCTGCTAATACCTTAGAAGAAGCACTAGAAGCCCAAAAGGCTGGAGCAGATTATCTTGGTATTGGACCTGTTTTTTATACGGGAACAAAAAAAGATATTGATGAACCCATAGGGGTTCATGGATTAAAAGAAATTACACAAAATATAAGAATCCCCTCTGTGGCCATCGGAGGAATAAATAAAGAAAATGCTGAATCTGTTTTAGAAACTGGTGTAAATGGAATTTCCGTAATATCAGCAATATTAGGAAGTGAAGACATAGAAAAAGCCTCCATAGAACTATCAAGCATATAATCATGGATTATTAAGCTTTAATCCCTAGTCTATAACTATATTGTTGACTAGGGATTAGAGACTAAAAATTTTATATGCTCTGTTAATCATCTAAATCTATTAGACATTCATCACAATTCTTTTTTTCCTCTTCCATCTTAGCATAATTTTTTATATCTTCTATTTCTTCTTCAATCTTTTTTTTGCTCTCTGTTTCTTTTCCAATAACACGTCCATCCTTGCACTTATAGAAAAATTCTATTTTCATAGCTTGCACCTCCTACTTCTTATATATTATTCCCCTCTTTATTTTATGACTGTTATATGATGCCTCATCTGTTTTTATTAGAATACTTGGTTACATATAGTTTAGGAATAACGGCATACATAGCTGCACATTTTACAAGTTCACTCTTCCATGTTTTTTCATTTGGAGCATGTGCCTCTTCTTCATGTCCTGGGCCAAATCCAATACATGGTATTCCATATCTGCCCATTATAGATACTCCATTAGTGGAAAATGTCCACTTGTCTACTAGGGGATCTTCTTTAAATAATTGTTTATATGCATCTACCAAAGTTTCACATACAATATGATCTTCTGGCAGTACCCAAGTTGGAAAATAAGATTCAGTAGGATATACAAGCCCTGTATATGATGGTCTTTCATAGGTATACATTTCAACTTCTGCCTTAGCGGCCTTGACAGATGGGAGGTTTCTAATCTGCTGAAGGGCATATTCCCACGTTTCTCCATCTGTAAGCCTTCTATCTATAGAAATGGAACAGCCATCAGCCACAGCACATCTTGATGGTGAAGAATAAAATATTTCTGATACTGTTAAACTTCCTTTTCCTAAAAAGTCGTTATCCATCAAATTTTCAGCTAAAGCTCTAAGCTCAATTAATATTGGAGCCATTTTGAATATAGCATTATCTCCTCTTTCTGGAGCAGAACCGTGACAACTTACCCCTCTAGTTGTTACTTTTATCTCCATTCTTCCTCTTTGTCCTCTATATATGTTACAGGAAGTAGGTTCAGTGGAAATTACAAATTCTGGCCTTATGCCATCTTCATTTATGATGTATTGCCAACATAGTCCATCACAGTCCTCTTCTTGAACAGTACCTGTAACTATTAATGTATAATCATCTTCTAAAGCCAAATCCTTTATAATTTTTCCCGCATACACCATAGATGCCATGCCGCCTTCCTGGTCACTTGCTCCTCTGCCAAGAATAATCTCTTCATCTTCATAGCCTTCATATGGATTATAATTCCAAAGATTTGCATCCCCTACACCAACTGTATCAATGTGAGCATCCATAGCTATTACATGACTTCCATGCCCAATATATCCTAGTATATTTCCCATAGGATCTATTTCTATTTTATCAAATCCCACCTTTTCCATTTCTTGTTTTATTCTCAATACTACCTTTTCTTCCCCACAACTTTCGCTGGGAATAGCTATCATATCCCTTAAAAACTTACTCATATCATCTTTATACTTTTCAGCTAAATTTAGCACCTCTTCTACTTTTGCTTCTTTTAACATTATCTCTCCCTCCACAACCTTATATAACTATTTTATTGATTTTTCTCTTTATGAAATTGCCATAACCTTTCTTGCCAACAAATTTATTATTCTTAGCTATAATTTCTCCTCTTAACATGGTAAGAATAGGATATCCCTTTAACTTAAACCCCTCATAAGCCGTGTAATCTACATTTTCGTGCAGCATATTCTTAGTTAAAGTAACCTCTAAATTTGGATCTATTAAAACTATATCTGCATCAGACCCAACTTGAATTGTTCCTTTCTTAGGGTAAAGTCCAAATATCTTAGCTGGATTAGTACAGCATACTTCTACAAACTTATTTAAACTTATTTTTTTCTTCATTACCCCTTCAGAAAACATAAGAGGTATTCTCTCTTCAATTCCTGGCGCTCCATTAGGGCACTTGGTGAAATCATCTTTTCCCATCTGCTTGTCTTTATTAAATGCAAAAGGACAATGATCTGTTGCAACTGTATGAATGTGTCCATCCTTGATACCTTTCCATAAAGAAGCTTGATTTTCTTTTTTCCTAAGAGGAGGACTCATTATATATTTTAGCCCCTCATTGTTAGGAACTTTATACCTTTCTTCATCTAAAAGAAGATATTGTGGACAAGTTTCGGAATATACATTTTGTCCTCTATTATGAGCTAGCTTTATATAATCTAGTGCCAAGGATGAAGATACATGAACAATATATAAAGGTGCATCTTCTGCTATAGCTGCAAGATTTATTATTCTGTTTACAGCCTCTCCTTCACATTCAGGTGGCCTGCTAAGAGCATGATATATTGGATCTGTTAGCCCTTTTTTTATAAACTTTTGTCTTAAATAATTTACGGCATCGTTATTTTCAGGATGAACAGTAGTAATTCCACCTAATTCTTTTAATTTAAAAAGAACCTTTAAAGCCTCCTCATCACTAACCTTATAATCATAGGTCATGTAAATTTTAAAACTAGGTATGCCTTCTTCTTTTACGATCTGTTCCATCTCTTTTAATATAGATTCATCTACGTGCTGAATTACTCCATGAAAGCTGTAATCCACAACAGCATTATTCTTTGCATATTTATGATATACATTTACTTGATGGTGAAGATTGCAGCCCTTAGGACCAAAACCCATGTGATCAACTATAGTGGTAGTTCCACCACAAGCCGCAGCTACTGTTCCAGTGTAAAAATCATCATTGGCCACTGCAATCCCTGCATCTAAGTTAAGATGAGTATGAACGTCTACTCCTCCTGGAATCACATATTTACCCCCAGCATCTATCACCTCATCACAATCTTTTTCTAAGTTTATGCCTATATCTTTTATAATTCCTTCATCGACATATATATCCCCTGTGAATATATCTCCTGCAGTTACTATAGTTCCATTTTTTATAATTTTAGACATCTATATTACCTCATTTCCTATAAGGATACTTTCTGTGAATTACACATAGCATTATTTATGCCAAATTTCTATGAATATTACGAATATACCGATTGGCAATCATATCATATTATTTTAACTCATAAATTTTTTATTAATTAAGAGTTATAACTTGTTACTGTATATAAAAAATAGTTATCAATTTGATAACTTCTATCAAATTGATAACTAAATATTACTTTATTTGTTTCATCATCCCATATAACTCCTTACTTATAGCCTTAGTATCATTTTGATAATTATTCTTTTCAACTTATCTCCAATCCTTAGTCAAGTGTCCTGTTGATTCTTTTTTATATCTAATGGATTGTATCTCTGCAAGTATAGATAAGGCTATTTCTTTTGGAGTATCTCCACCTATGTTTAATCCAACAGGAGCATATACACTACTAAAGTCTAAATCTTTGGATATTTCTTCTTTTAATTTTCCAAGCATTATCCTAGCTTTTCTTTCTGATGCTAAAAGTCCAATATATTTAGGAAGACAATCCTTTTTAAATAAGGCTTTTAATATCCTATACTCTATTTCATGAGTGTATCCAGCTACTACCACATAGTCATCTCCTGTAATTTCAAGTCCATTTATTACTTCCTCATAATCACCAACTATTACTTCATGCCTTTTGTCTACGGTATCTGCTATATCTTTCCTATCTTCTATTACAATAGTCTTATAATCTAAATCTGCTAGTACATCAGATAAGGCCATTCCTACATGACCTGCCCCTAATATATATATTTTAGGACTGCATTGTATGTATTCATAATATAATGTTACCAAACCACCACATATCATATCTATGCTAACATCTGCTTTAGTCACATTCATACCTGTAAAATCATATCTAACTATATCATGCTTCTTTTCTTTCATAACTTCTTTAGCTTTTTCAATAGCTAAGTACTCTAGTTCTCCACCACCTACAGTACCCTTTACTTCTCCATTTTTATACAAAAGAAGTTTTTTGCCAACATTTGCTGGACCATGTCCCTTTCTTTCTACAACTGTTACAAGAACAGCATCCTCATTTTTTTGTCTTAACTCATATATCTCTTTATATATATCTAACATAAGTGAGTATCCCCCTTTATAAGTATATTTTTCTATAATCTTATTGTACTTTCTTATTAAACTTTATATATCATTTTTATTACCATGTTAAATATTACAAAAAGTACTTATACCCATAATAAGCATAAATACTTTTTGCAATAACTAATTTTTTATTTATTTAGAGTAATTAAAAAATCTTCTAATATTCTCAAACAAACATTCTTTCTGTAATCAGCAGTAGACCTTTGATCATCTATAGGAGTTATAAGCTTTGAATATATCTTTTTAGCATAATTTAGTTCATTATTATTTATTGAATTTATTTTAATTATCCAACTTTCAGCAGTCTTATCTTTAATAACTTTAGGGCCACATGCTCCAAATGCAATTCTTATATCTTCTATTTTACCTTTGTCAACCTTTGCTAAGCCCATGAAAGACACTTTAGAAAGTGCAATCGACTTTCTAGTGCCTACCTTTTTATAGCAAAACTTATTAAAATCGCCTATGTCTATTTCTATTTCTCTTAAAATTTCATTTTCCTTAATGTCATTTTTACCTGGACCTAAAATAAACTTTTGTATTGGTACTTTTCTTTCTCCATTAACACTTTCAAGTATTAACTTTGCTTCTAAAGCATATAAAAGAGGCAGGCTATCTCCTGCTGGAGATGCGTTGCATATATTTCCACCTACTGTTGCTATATTCCTTATAGCAGGAGATGCCATATTCAAAAATACTTCCTTAAAATAATCTGGAACTAGGCTACTTTCTGCAATCTCACAGCAAGTGCAAGCTGCTCCAAGTCTTAATGTATTGTGTTCCTTTTCTATTTTCTTTAGTTCTTTTAAATCACTTATGAATACTACAGGATTCGTAAATCCTGGTTCTACTCCCGACCACTTTTTATTCTTTACCATTAGGTCTGTGCCACCTGAGAAGATTATACACTCTTCCTTATCTATAATCTCTAATGCTTCTTTTAAGGTTTTAGGCCTATATACTCCTACCATAGTCCTTCACCTCTTTTCGCTGCTATTTTTACAGCATCTATTATCATATTATATCCTGTGCATCTACATAAATTGCCTGAAATACCTTCCCTTATCTGCTCTTCAGTAGGATTAGGATGTTTTCTAAGCAAAGCCTCTGTAGCCATTATCATACCAGGAGTACAAAAACCACACTGAACAGCTCCAGCTTCCTCATAGCTTTCTTTTAATATGTCATAGGTTTTTGTCTTTTGAAGTCCCTCTATAGTTATAATTTCTTTTCCTTCTAATATACCTATAGGAACCATACATGAATTTACAAGCTTTCCTTCTATGAGTACACTGCAAGCACCACACTCTCCTTCTCCGCAGCCTTCTTTAGGTCCTATTAAACCTAAATCTTCTCTTAATACATCTAGCAGCCTTTTTAATGGATTAACTTTAATTTCAACTTCTTCAAAATTTAACCTTAACTTTATACTATTTTCCACCATGCATCACCTCCATCAAATGCTCTGGTCTTACAGGAAGCTTATTAATTTGTACTTTAGTGGCATTTTCTATTGCTAAAGCATAAGCCGTTCCTGAGCCTACTAATGTAAGTTCTCCTAATCCTTTAGCTCCAAATGGTCCATTTTCATATGGTTCACATATAAGCTCACTTACTATTCTTGGAGCATCCTTAGAAGTTGGAATTATATAATCTGTATTGCTTCTTTGCATAAGCTTTCCATTCTTTCTTTCCATAACCTCCATACCGCCATATCCTAAGCCTTGAAGTATTCCACCTTCAATTTGTCCTTTTACTATTCTCTCATCCATAGGATTTCCAATATCAAAAACAGCCCAAACTCCTTTAATGGTAGGTTCATAGGTTATCGGATCTAATTCTACTTCTACTGCATTTACTCCCCAAGAATAGGAATTATAAGCATCTCCTACAAAATTATCATCATCCCATAAAAATCCTTCTGGATGCTTGTATTGAGTTACTATTTCTACAGTACCTTCTTCATTCCACTTATCTTTCAACTTCTCTGCTGCATCCTCTAATAGTTTTCCTACAATTACTGTAGTTCTTGAAGCTACAGTAGGTCCTGAATTTGGAACCCTATCTGTATCTGGATTATTATATATAATCTTCTCAAGAGGAATTCCTAAAGTATGAGCTACTATTTTTCTTAAAACTGTCTGAGTTCCTTGTCCCATTTCCACATTAGATATAAGAATTTCTACCATTCCATTTGGATATTTAACTAGCTTTACTTTGGCCTTTATAGTGTCTCTCTCACCGCTCCCTGTAAAGCCTCCTCCGTGAAAGAATAAACTAAGACCTATTCCTTTTAATTTTCCTTCTTTTCTTTCTTCCTCAAATTTCTCAAGTTTTTCTGTATAAGATGACATTTCAATTACTCTATCAAGCATTTCTTCAATGCGAACCCTATCTCTAAAGGTTCCTCCCGTTGAAGATTTGTCTCCTGTTTTTATTAGATTCTTTCGCTTTAATTCTAAGGGATCTATACCTAATTCTTTTGCTATATGTTCCATGTGCATCTCTACTGCAAACACTGCCTGAGGTGCACCAAAGCCTCTAAATGCTCCATTTACAACAGTGTTAGTAGCTACTGTTTTGCCCTTAACAAATACATTTTCTACATTATATACTCCTATAGCTGCAAACATAGCTCTTTGTAAGACTACATTTGATAGTCCTGAATAAGCTCCACTGTCTAATTTAATATCTACTTCCGAGCCTAAAATTTTATAGTTTTCATCAATATAGCTTGTTATCTTTATTTTAGAAGGATGTCTTTTAGGAGTTACCTCTAAATCTTCATCTCTGTCTAATATTAACTGAACAGGTTTCTTAGTCTTTACAGCTGCACAAGCTGCTTGCCCTGCTAACAATGAAGGATAGTCTTCCTTTCCTCCAAATCCCCCTCCAGTAACAGCTTGTATAATTTGCACCTTGTCTTCTTCAAATCCTAAGCACTGCTCCACTGCACCCTTTACATAATATGGACACTGCATAGAACCATATATGGTAACCTTGTCATTTTTGTATTCAGCTATTACTCCCTGGGGCTCTAAATAAAGTTGTTCTTGATATCCTGTTTCATACTCTCCTTCTATAACATATTTACTCTTCTTTTTTGCTTCTTCAATATTTCCTTTACTATATTTATAATCTGCAAAGCAGTTATTTTCTCCGTAAATAGGTTCTTTAGACCCATCTAATCCTTCTTCGATTGAAAGTATAGGATCCATTTTTTCATACTTTACTTCTATTTTAGAAATAATATTTAGTATTTCCTTTTTATCTGGACCTACAACTAAAGCTATAGGTTCTCCAATATAATTGACAATTCCATCTGCAAAGAAAGGTTGATCATCTATAATAATCTTTACCAAATTCTTTCCTGGTACATCATTTTTATCTACTATATAATATCCTTTAGGCAGTTCTGGATATTTAACTTCTATAATTCTTGCTCTTGCTTCCGTTGATCTTAAAGTTTTAGCATAAAGCATCCCATCTATGCGATAGTCAGCAATATACTTTGCTTTTCCTGCAATCTTGTCTGGCACATCAATTCTTCTTACAGGTTTACTGATACTACAGTTTTCAAACATTTAGCTGCACCTCCTTAAAACTTAGCTCAGTGCTAAAATCCTTTTATAATCTTCCATGGTGTCAATATCAAGTAATATTCCTTCATTCTCTACAGGAATAAAAATTGGCTTTTTGGTATTTATAAACTCTCTTAAATTAGAATATTTAGAGCTTTGTAATAGCTCTTTTGCTAAATAGGATTTCATAAGTATGGGATGTCCTTTTTTCCCATTGTATGTTGGAATCACTATTTCATTCTCTCTATGCTTCAAAAGTTTTAAGCATACCTTATCATCAATGAGAGGATAATCTCCAGGCATGAAGAAAAATGAATCTCCTTTTATATGAGAAAAACCTTTTTTTACTGAACTAAACATTCCTTCCTGAAAATTTTCATTAAATATGAGCTCTACATTTTTATATCTATTTATAATAGGCTTTAATTTTTCAATTTTATATCCTCCAACTACTATAACTCTTGAAGACACATTTAACATACTTTCAATAGCTCTCTCAATAACCGTCTTTTCTCTTACTTTTAGAGTCATCTTGTAGCTCTTAGCTCTAGAAGAAAAACCTGCTGCTAAAATCACTGCCTCTATTAACATAAATATCCTCCCATCTATATGACACTTTAGCTGGTACAAGCATTTGCTTATACCAGCTTTAAAATTTCTATTTATTTAGTTCTTTTAATCCCTTAAGTACCTTTTCAGGTGTTATAGGTAATTCTCTTATTCTAACGCCAGTAGCATTATAAATTGCATTTGCTATTGCTGCTGGTGGTGTATCTATTCCTATTTCCCCAACGGATTTAGCGCCATAAGGTCCTGAAGGTTCATAGCTTTCAACAAACTCTACATTAAAATTCTTAATATCCTTTCTTGTTGGAATTTTATAATTCATAAGGCTATTGTTCATAAGCTTACCTTTTTTGTTATACTGTGCATCCTCAAACATTGCCATACCAATTCCTTGAAGAAGTCCTCCTTCAACTTGAATACGAGCAAGGTTTGGATTTAAAGTAGTTCCGCAATCAACTACTGCTGTATAGTCTAATAAATCTACCTTACCAGTTTCTAAGTCAACCTCTACCTCAGCAAAACCTCCCATAAATGGTGGAGGAGATACCTTTCCAAAGTAAGATTCACAAGCTACCAATTGTTTTTGATTATTGTTGTAATATAATTCTGTTGATAAGTCCTTTAAGGATATGCTCTTAGTCCCATCCTTAGTTTTTATATTCTCTCCATCAAATAGGACATCATATTTAGTTACACCTAGTCTTATTGCTCCTTGCTCTTCTATCATTTCTTTCATTTTTAAGGCAGTTTTCCTTACAGCATTTCCTGATACATAAGTTGTACTTGATGCATATGCCCCACAGTCAAAAGGCGTTAAATCTGTATCTGATGAATATACAACAATTTTACTTGTTGGAACTCCTAAAGCTTCTGCTGCAATTTGAGCAAGCACAGTATCACTTCCTGTACCTATGTCTGTAGCTCCTACTAATAGGTTAAAGAAGCCTTGGTCATTTAATTTAATTATGGCAGATCCCATATCTATATATGGTATACCTGACCCCTGCATTGCTATAGCGGATCCAATTCCACGAACCTTTCCTTTAGAAACTTCTTTTCTAGGATATTTTTCCCTCCAGCCTGATATTTCCATTGCTCTTTCTAAACACTTATCAAGTTTGCAGCTTTCAATAATCATGTCTACCCCTTCTGTACCTTCTCCCATTATCTTAAATATTGGAGAGGTTTCTCCTTGACCTATCATGTTCTTTTTTCTTAATTCAACTGGGTCCATTCCAAGTTTTGCTGCTAATTCATCTATAGCAGATTCTAAAGCGAAATTTCCTTGTATTGCACCATAACCTCTATAAGCTCCTGCTGGAGTCAAATTTGTATATACTGTCTTTCCTCCAAATCTTACAGCCTCTACTTTATTATATAGAGGAAGTGTCTTTGATCCTGATACCATGAAAACTGTTAGAGCATGTTCTCCATAAGCTCCTGTATTTGATAGTAAATCCATATCTATTGCTTTAATATTTCCTTCCTTATCTGAGCCAATAGCTACGTTAAATCTCATAGCATGTCTGCAGTAAGTTGATTCAAACACTTCATTTCTAGTGTATACAAGTTTTGCTGGCTTTCCTGTTCTAAGAGCTACTAAAGATACTAGGAATTCTCCGTGAAGTGCTTGCTTTCCACCATATCCTCCTCCAATTCTTGGTTTAACTACACGTATTTTTTCTATTGGAAGACCTAAAGCTTCAGCAACTATTCTTCTAACATGGAATGGAGTTTGAGTTGAACTTATTATATTAACTCTTCCATATATATCTACATAAGCTGATGATGTATGAGGTTCCATTGCTACATGAGACTGAGCTTGAGTATAATAAGTGCTTCTAACTACACAGTCGCATTTACTTAAAACCTCATCCACATCTCCAACATGCATATGATATTCAGCAGCAATATTTCTCTTAGGATCAAAGCCTATTGGAAACATTTCATGTGCTTCTGGTTCTGGATGGATAATTGTTTTATTGTCTACTGCTTTCTCAAAGTCTAAAACTGGCTCTAAAACCTCATATTCCACCTTTATAAGTTTTAAAGCTTTTTCTGCTGTTTTCTCATCTATTGCAGCCACAGCAGCAACTTCATCTCCTACATATCTAACATATTCATCTAATATGAACTTATCATGAGGAGATGGTTCTGGATAACCTTGTCCCGCTCTTGTAACTATATTTCTTGGAACATTTTTATATGTTAAAACACATTCTACTCCAGTTAATTTTTCTGCTTCCTCAGTGTTTATATTCTTTATTTTTGCAAAAGCATGAGGGCTTCTTAGCACCTTTACTATTAGAGAGTTTTGAGGTGCAATATCATCAGTATAAGCTGGTTTCCCATTCACCAATCCTATTCCATCTATCTTTGGAATAGACTTATTTACTTCTCTCATCTTTCCACCTCCTGTAAATACTTTTTTATAGCTCTTAATTGTCCCAAATATCCTGTACATCTACATAGATTCCCAGCCAAATAATGTTTAATCTCATCCTCTGTAAGATTCTTCAAATGATTTTTCATAGCTATTATATTTAAAACAAGTCCTGGACTACAGTATCCGCATTGAGTAACCCCTTCATCATTTAAATATTCAGCTATTTTTTCTGCTTCTTCACGAGCCCCTTCTATGGTTGTTATGCTGTGACCTTCTGCTCTTACAGCTAAATATGAGCAAGAAGCTATAGGCTCTCCATCTATTAATATGGTACATGTCCCACAGGAACCCGTATCACAAGCTCTTTTTACACTTAGATAACCATTCTTTCTTAAAACATCAACCAACATATCTCCTGGTTCTACATCTAAAGTTCTGTTACAATTATTTATTTTCACATTAATCTTCACTATATCACCTCCAAAATTCCACGCTTTACTAATACCTTGCAAATTTCTTTTCTATATTCAGCTGATCCCCTTATATTGCTTCCAAACTCTAAACTATCAGCTGCAATTTCTCCAGCCTTAACAGCCTTCTCCTCATTTAATTCAACCACACTTAGGTATTCCGCAGCTTCCTTTGATAGCTTAGCTATGCCCGGCCTTGCTCCTACTACCACTTTAAAATTGTTTTCAACTCTTGATACAGCTGCATTTAAAATAGCAAAATCCGTACTAGTATTTCTTAAACTTTTAAAACTTGCTTTTCTATTATCTTTTAATATTACTATCTTTGTGAGAATGTCCTTTTCCTTATGTTCTCTATTTAAAAACTTTTCTAGGGACATTCTTCCTTCCTTATAAAGTTCAACATAAGTATCTAAAGCTAATAAGGCTGTAATTATATCTGAAAATCCATATCTTCCATATACGCTTCCACCTATAGTAAATATGTTCCTCATTTGCACTCCTAAAATAGGTTTTACAGCCTCGCTTAAAATACCATTAAAATTTTCATTTGTTATTTTATTTATCTCTATTTCTCTTAAAGTAGTCATTGCTCCTATTTCAATAGAATCCTCTTTTTCATTAATAAACTCTAAGCCTAAGTTTGAAATATCAATAGCTCTCTCTATTTCCTTATTTCCTAACTTTAGGTATCCTCCTCCACCAAGAATTACAGCTCTTTCCTTTGAAGTTAGCTTTTCATATGCTTCATCTAAACTTGAAGGTCTTATATATTCCTTAATATTCAATTACCTCGCTCCTTTCATATAAATCTTTATAAGACTCCACTTATAGCATGAACTGGGCATCTTGATTCGCATAAAGAACATCCAAAACATTTTTCTTTATCCACAAGCACCTTATCTTCTAAACTTAAAGCAAAGTAAGGGCATATCTTTGTGCATAAACCACATTTAGTGCATTTTTCATGATCTATAACAGGATTATCTGGAGTAAATTTTATGCTTCCTTTAGAAAGTTCAGTTTTTATTACTTCTTCTACACTGGAGAAATTATATTTTTCTAATACTTGTGGCAAATCTTTTATTATTTTTTCATATAAGTCTTTACCTTTTAGCATAGCAGAAGATAGCATCTGTACAGCATTTGATCCTGCAAGCAAGAATTCAACTACATCCTCAGCTGAAGATATTCCACCTACTCCTATTACAGTAAGGTCTGGTATTGCGCTTTTAATCTTATTTACTATAGCTAGGGCTAATGGCTTTATTACAGGCCCAGATGTCCAAACCTCGCCTTTATCATTTCCTACTAATACTTTTCTATTTTTTATATCAATTTTCATAGTAGGTCCAAGAGAATTTATGGCAACAATTCCGCTAGCTCCATTGTCCCTAACTGTCTTTGCAAAGGCAACTGGATCTGGGATATGTGGGCTTATCTTCATAAATATAGGCTTAGTTGTATGACTTCTTATGGTTTTAACCGTTTCTCCTATTACACTTAAATACTTTCCAACATAATGAGTTGAAATTTCAAAAGCATCTGCATAAGGATCTAAAAGAGGGATAAGCCTTTCCATGTCCTCTTTTGTATATCCTACACTTACAATAAGAGGAACTTTTAATTCTCTTTTAAGCTTAGGCAGAGCCTCATTAAGCCAGTATTCCGGTGGGTACTCAGACCAAAGTTCTGCATTCATAATCATGTCTTTTTCACCATATATACAAGGCCTTGGCACATCTGCCGCTATAGTTGAAATAGTTTTTGTTACCATACATCCAAGTCCAAAACCTTCTAAAATCATCATCTTTTCATAGTCTCCTACTAATGGTCCTGATGCTGGCATTAACGGATTTTTTAGTTTTATACCTGCAATATTAGTGCTTAAATCCATATTAATCACCCCTAATTAAAATTAATCTTTATTTATCCTATTCCAAAGCTTTTCTGCTAACTTCTCAGCCTCTAGGGCTATATTTTTATCGTCTATACTTACCTTATAATTCCTCATAAGGCACTCTCCATTACACCAAGTATCTCTTGGATGGAAATTATCAAATACTCCAAAGAATATATGTCCTAGTATATTATCATCTTCCATTGGTGTTGGCGGAATATAAGGAATCGTTATCATATCAGCCTTATATCCTTTTTCTATTCTTCCAATCTTTATGTTTAAAATATTGCTTATATATTTATACCCATTGTTAATACACTGGTTCATGTCATCTAATCCAAATTTTGTAGGTCCATTTAATCTATTCTTCATGGCAAATACCAAATTTGAAAAATCCCTTGTTATATTAACTCCAAGTCCATCATTTCCTATAATACATGGAATTCCGTAAGACTTTATCATCTCATAATCAGCTAGTCCTACAGCATTGTTCATATTAGAAGTAGGATTCATTGCAATATAACATCCTCTTTTTGAAATAAGCTCTGCTTCCTTCTCATTAATATGAACACAGTGAGCTAAAATAGAATTACTCTTTAATAAATTAAAACCATCTAATCTCTCAACAATGTACTTTCCATAAATTTTTTTGCTGTGAATTTCGTCCTCTTCGCTTTCTGCAACATGAATATGAATTGGTATATTTCCTATATTTCTTGATACCTTATCTAATGTTTCATCACTTAAGCTCATAGAAGCGTGTAGTCCAAATAATCCAGCATATTTTTCGCTTTTTCCTTTTGCAAACTCTAAATTTTCTTCTATGCACTCATCAATATTAAATCTATCACTTGTTTCAAAACAAAATATTCCTCTAAGACCTATATCATCGCAAACACCTTTTTTCAATTCATTTAGAGTACCTTTTATATCAAGACCACTAGCATGATGATCTATAATAGATGTTACTCCATTTTTTACGCAATCAATTCCATAAACAAGTCCGCTATAATACACATCATTTTTATTAAGCTTTCCATCTAGTCTCCACCAAAGCTGACTTAATATATCCTGGAATGTAATAGGGTTAAAAGGCACGTTCATACCTCTAGAGAAAGTAGAGTAGATATGGGTGTGACAATTAATAAGACCTGGCATAACTAAAGTATGACTGCAATCATATATCTCATCTGCTCCTGGGAAGTTTTTCATACTGCCTACTTCTTTAATTTCAGAATCAAATAGAACATATTGGTCTTTCTTGAAATTCTGAAAATCATAAATACAGGCATTAATTAGTGCTTTCAATTCGTTCACCTCCGTTTAAATGAATAAACTAAAACTTGTTTACACCCAATTTTATTTAGCATTATTTATGCCAACTTTTCTATTTTTTAACAACAATAATTATTTATCAAACTAATTAACAAAGCTTAATACTTAAATTTTGTATTATAAAATTCATAGTTACTTATAGCTGGCTACTGGATACAAAAAATAAATTATTATTGAGTTTATTTTTATTACTATTTTGATAAAAATTACCATTTTGATAAGTTAAAATATATTTACACTGGACTAATATTATATTTGTTTAATTCTTACCCTTATTATCATTTTGATAAATATTATATTCCTCCAGTTTTCTATAGAGTGTAGCTATACCTATGCCCAACTTTTTTGCAATGATTTTCTTGCTTTGAGTGGAAACTCCATAAATTTCCAGAGCCTTTAAAATTTCTTTTTTTTCTAATTCTTTTATTGGATGTATGTCTTTATCGCTTTTTTTTATCTTTCTAGTATTATTAAGTATGCTTTCAGGCACAGTATCTAAACTTAATCTTCCATCTGGCCCCAGCATATTTATCATAAATTCTATAGCATTTTCTAATTCTCTAATATTTCCTGGCCATGAATAATGGTGAAAAACTTCCCATACTTCTTCATCTATGATTATTGAGGAATATTCTTTCTTTAGTAACTTAGTGTATTTATCAATGAAATGGTTAACTAGAATTTTTATATCTTGTATTCTTTCTCTTAAAGGAGGTATATTGAAAGGAATTACGTTAAGTCTGTAGTATAAATCTTCTCTGAACTTGTTTTCTTCTATAAGCTTTATTAAATTTTTGTTAGTTGCTGCTATTACTCTAACATCAATGTCTACAGCTTTATTAGATCCTACTTTTATAATTCTTTTATCTTGGAGAACTCTTAGTATTTTTGTTTGGAGATGCATAGGCATGTCTCCTATTTCATCTAAAAATATAGTTCCTTTATTTGCAAGCTCAAATTTTCCAACTCTTCCCCCTGCATTTGCACCTGTAAAAGCTCCTTTTTCGTATCCAAACAATTCGCTTTCTAGTAGTGCATCTGGTATAGCAGCACAGTTAATTGCTATAAATGGTTCATTTTTTCTATTGCCCTCATTATGTATAGCTCTTGCAAACATTTCTTTACCTGTTCCACTCTCACCTAGGATTAAAACAGTAGAAGAAGATAAAGCAATTTTCTTTATCTTCTTTTTTAGAGATTCTATAGCATCACAATTTCCCAATATATCCTTTACATAAATTCTTTCTCTTGCTTCCTTATGATAAACAATATCTGATTTTGCTTTTTTTATTTCTCTAAAAATAAACAGTCTATCAAAATAACTTTCGTTCAAATTCATAGGATAAACATCACCTTGAAAATAAAACACTTGTTTTCCTATCATCACCTTATATTCTTTAGAACCTTTGTTACTGCTGTCTAACTCTTGAAGCTTTACTTCATCTATAAAACTGCTGTCTACGAAGTTTAATAAGTTAACTGCTTTTCTATTTATTTGAACTACCTTATTGTTTTTATTTAGAATTATAATACCTTCATCCATTTTGTCTATTACAAAATTAAGAGATTTCAACAAAGTCTGTTCTCTTGATTTTTCTATATTTTCATAAGCAGTTATGCTTATGAAATCAGATATTTGTTCAAGAAAGCTTTTTGATGTCTCAAAATCATTCATCAAGCGTTCCTTTTGGAATTCATCAGTACAAACAAGGCCAATTACTCCTATTATTTCGCTACCTAACTTTATAGGAGTACACATTTCAAACTTTTCTTCACAAATATCTCGTTTAGGACATGGAAAACACAGCTCATCTTTACCTGGGTTATTTATTATTTGTAATTTTCCTGTTTTTAAAGCAGTTTTATACACATACCCTTCTTTAGACATACTTCTGTTTATTTTATTTTTGTATATTCCAGTGCCTGCAATCCTTATTAAATCGCTATCTGCTATTTCCACCTCTACTTTTAAAACCTTTGATATTATATTTGCATATTTCATAACAGGTCTTTGTATACCTTTTAAGATAGATGACAATAATTATTCACTCCTTTTAAGCTTAATTCTAAGCCTTTCCAAAAACGCAATTAGGATATATACATTCCTTGCACTGCAAGCAAACCCCTCCGTGGCTTAATGATATAATATCTTGTTTTTGTATTTTATCTCCTGCCATTATTCTTGGGAATAATAAATCAAAAGAAGTAATTTTACAATATAATGCTCCTGCTGGTATTCCAATAATAGGTATATCTTTAAAATAAGCAAGCATAAGCATATTTCCCGGTAGAGCAGGTACCCCATAAGACACTACCTTGTCTGAAATATTTTTTATAGCTATTGGAGTCACATCATCCGCATCTACAGACATTCCTCCTGTTGCAAGAACTATATCTGCTCCAAATTCAATTAAATTTCTCATTCCTTCTTCTATCTTTTCTCTATTATCGGGAGCATACTTTATTTCAAGCAATTCTCCTCCATAATATTGAATCTTATCCTTTAAAATAGGAGCAAACTTATCTTTTATTCTTCCTTCGTACACTTCAGTTCCTGTTATAATAACTCCTACTTTTAAAACTTGTAACTCTTTTATACAAACTACCTTACCAATCTTTTGGCATATATCTTCTACTTTCTTTATATTCCCTTCCTCTATAACTAGAGGAATAATTCTAGTAGCACCTATAACTTCATCCTTTTCTACTAATATGTTATTATGCCGTGTAGCAAGACTGACTTTATCTACATTGTTTACAGCATTTAAACTTTTTAAATTTATCTTAATAATGCCTCTATGTTTTGATTTAAGCAAAACTTTTCCTTCTGACGGCTCTGATAAATATATTCCTTCTCCAATGGCTGCTTTTCCAATCCTTTTAGCAGCTTCATCTTCATGAAGTTTTTCATCAGATAATTCTATTATATTTATATGATTTTTACCCATGCTTTTTAAAACTTCTATATCTTCTTCTTTTATGACATGTCCCTTTTTAAAAGCTGCTCCTTTATACTTTCCTGGAATTATCATAGTTAAATCATGTCCTAAAACTGAACCTACCGCTTCTTCAACTTTAACACTTTTCATTTTTATCCCACCTTTTTTTATTTTAATTATATATTTCGAATAATGCTCTAACAAATTCAAAATAAACCATTTATTTACATTTAAGCTTCTTTTTAGGGAACTGATAAAATTATCTCATTTGTTTATCAATTTTATAACGTTGACTTGTTTTACATATTTTGGTAAAATGATATTGATGTAATTGTTTTCAATATTTCTCAATATTGTAATCAATTCATATTATTGCTCCATTTTCTGTTCTATACGTACTTTCAATTTACTCAAATGCTTAGCATGAAATTTTATCCAAGTTTAAGAAAGGAGTGAAATTAATTGTCTTTGCTATTAAAGAATATCTACCAAGCAGTTACTTTTAACGATAAAGATGAAGTACTTAAAGAAGTAGATATATTAGTTAATGGTAGAAAAATTGAATCCATAGGTAAAAACCTAACTGTTGAAGAAGGAACAGAGATAATAGACTGTACAGGACTTTTAGCTTTACCTGGCTTTGTAAATACCCATCATCACCTTTATCAAACTCTTTTTAGAGGAATACAAGAAGTTCAGGAAATGCCTCTCTTTCCTTGGCTTACGGGACTATATGAATTCTGGAAGCATTTAACTCCAGAAGCCGTTTATTATGGAGCCCTAGTAGGTTTCAGTGAATTATTAAGAACCGGTTGTACTACTTCCATGGATCATCATTACGTATTCCCTAAAAATCAGCCTAGTACATTAATAGATGAACAGATAAAGGCAGCCTCCGAGATAGGCATTCGTTTCCATGCAACTCGCGGTTCCATGTCTCGTGGAAAAAGTGAAGGTGGATTACCACCTGATTCAGTAGTACAAAGTTCCGATGAAATACTTGAAGATTCCGAAAGACTTATAGATAAATATCATGACAACAGTAAATTTGCCATGCACAGAATTGCTCTTGCCCCTTGTTCTCCATTTTCAGTAACTAAAGAATTAATGGTTGAATCAAGAGATCTTGCAAGAAAAAAAGGCGTAATGCTTCATACCCATCTTGCTGAAACTAAGGATGAAGAACAATTCTGCTTAGATATGTATGGAAGAAGACCAGTAGAACTTATGGTAGATCTAGGTTGGACAGGCCCAGATGTGTGGTTTGCTCATGTAATTCACCTTAACTTAGAAGAAATGAAAATGTTAAAAGGCTCTGGAGTGGCTCATTGTCCTTCATCCAATATGAAACTTTCCAGCGGAATATGCCCAACTAATGACTTAATAAATGCTGGAGTAAAATTAAGCATTGCTGTAGATGGAAGTGCTTCTAATGATGGTTCTAATATGTGGGAAGAAATAAGACGAGCATACCTCTTAAATCACCTAAAATATGGATATGATGGATTAAATGCTTATGATATTTTAAAATTGGCTACAAGAGGTGGTGCTGAAGTTTTAGGAAGAGATGACATAGGTATACTAAAAGAAGATATGGCCGCAGATATTGTGCTCTTTGATCTTAATGATATTGCCTATGCTGGATGCCATGACCCATTAGTAGGACTAGTCACTTGTGGAAATACAAGTCTTGTAAAAATGACCATAGTAAATGGAAAAGTTGTAGTTAAAGATGGTAATCTACTAACAATAGACAGTGAGAAAGTTAGACTAGAAGCTCATAAAATTGCCAGCGATTTGATAAAACTTCAAAGAAGTTTATCATAGCTATATACCCTCTAACCATAGAAAAAAGAGTACCCCATAATTTACGGGATACTCTTTTTTCTATAAGAATAAATCTATAAACTCTCTCTTATTAAAATCATAGAGTCCTTTTGTTGTAATCCTTACCTCTGGTATTACAGGAAGTGCCATAAAGCCTATAGTTAAAAATACATTTAACTCTTCATCATTTCCGTAACTTTTACAAATTCTATTTAAGCTTTTTATTTTATTTATAACAAAGTCTACTTTCTTAGAAGTCATAAGTCCTCCAAAAGGCAGACTTAATTCATCTAAAATCTCTCCATTAGATACTGCAACAATTCCTCCACCAATAGAAATAACTCTATTTACGGCAACTTGCATATCCTCATCATTATCACCAACTACTATAATATTATGAGAGTCATGAGCTATTGTTTGGGCTATAGAACAATTTCTTAAGCCTAATCCTTCTATAAATCCAATGGAATATCTTCCTGTATGTTTATGTCTCTCAAACACACCTATCTTAAGGGCATCTTTCGAAATTACTGAATCTACATATTCATCTTTAATAGTTACTTCTCTTATGCACTTCTTTGTTTCAATAGAATTTTTAATAACCTTTATAACATTTATTTTATTAGACTTAGCCTTTATCTTAAAAACTTTTTTATCTATATAACTTATGTTCATGGAATTTCCTAAATTTCCATCGAAATCCTCTGCCATCTCTTCTTTATAAATCTTTCCATTTTTAATTACATCTTTAACTTTTACTTCTTTTAAATCTTCCAATATAACTAAATCTGCCTTATATCCTGGTGCAACCGCTCCTCTATTTTTAATTCCATAGCATTGAGCTCCATTTAAAGTTGCTATAATAATTGCCTTAACAGGATCTATTCCACCTTTTATAGCTAGCCTAATGCATTCATCTATTGATCCCGTTTCTACCAAATCTACTATATCCTTGTCATCTGTGCAGAATAAAAATTTGTGGAAGTTATTATTATTTACAGCTGGCAATAAATCTTCTAAATTTTTTGCTGCAGAGCCTTGTCTTAACATAACATACATGCCCTTTTTTACTTTTCTAATAGCTTCTTCTGGAGTTGTACATTCATGATCAGTGGTAATTCCAGCATTTAAATATGCATTTAGCCAGTATTCATCTATATTAGGGCAGTGTCCATCTATATGCTTATCTTTAAATAATTCTATTTTTTTCAACATATCATCTTTTCCATATACAACGGCTGGCACATCCATTACTTCTCCAAGTCCTAATACCTTTTCATTATTTACAAACTTTTTTAGTTTTTTAGAATTTAGTACAGCTCCATTATCTTCAAATTCTACAGCTGGAACACAAGATGGCATCATAAAGAATATATCTATAACACTTTTTTTAGAATCCTTTATCATAAAACTTATTCCATCCTCACCTAGAACATTAGCTATCTCATGAGGATCAGCTATACACGTAGTTACTCCTTTTTTAATTAAAATGCGAGAAAATATCTGTGGAGTAACCTTTGAAGACTCTATGTGAACATGAGTATCTATAAATCCTGGAGCTATATAACAGTTTTTACAGTCTATTTCTTCATTTCCCTCATAATCTCCAATTCCAACTATTGTATCTCCATTTATAGCTATATTTCCATAATCTATGCTGCCATCAAACACATTTATAATAAAAGCATTTTTTAGGACAAGGTCTGCCTTACAATTTCTAAGTGCAGTTTTAAAATTATATTTTAACTTATTCATAATCCTCTCCTTTACTCATAAGATGTTTATTAATCAAAAACTTAGATGGAGTCTTAAACTCCATCTAAGCAAAGCTTTTGTAGGAAGTCATTCTGCTATCTTAAATGAGCAAACTAGCATCATAATGCTACAAGCCTCTTATTTTTTACTTACGTA
This sequence comes from Clostridium thermopalmarium DSM 5974, assembly GCF_002995795.1. Classification (GTDB taxonomy): domain Bacteria; phylum Bacillota; class Clostridia; order Clostridiales; family Clostridiaceae; genus Clostridium_H; species Clostridium_H thermopalmarium. The sequence goes on along the minus strand of NZ_PVXN01000031.1, from coordinate 9,273 downwards.
ACAGCTAGTTTTATTATGAATATCAGGGCAAGAATATAAATAGTAGGTGAAATATTATTTGCCTTCTTTGCAAATAAATTGAATATAACATAAGCAATAACTCCAAACATTAATCCAGTTGCTATGCTGTATGTTAATGGCATTAATATTATTGTTAAGAAAGCTGGTATTGCTTCTGCATAATCATAGAAGTCAATTTGTGTTATATTTTGCATCATGAATAATCCTACTATTACAAGTGCTGGTGCAGTTGCACAGCTAGGAATTGCAATAAATATAGGTGCTAAGAACATAGAAAGAATAAATAATATTCCTGTTGTTACAGCTGTAAGACCTGTTCTTCCTCCTTCAGCAACTCCTGCTGAACTTTCAACATAAGTTGTAACTGTAGATACACCCATTAAAGCTCCCATGGTTGTTCCAATAGCATCTACTAATAAAGCTCTATTGGCCCTTAGCACTTTTCCACTTTTATCTATCATATTAACCTTTGAAGCAACTCCTACCAATGTTCCTACTGTGTCAAAGAAATCCACAAATAAGAAAGTTAATAATACAGATATAAATGTAAAAATTCCTTCACCATAAGTAAACACTGAGAAATCTAATTTACCAGCTATAGGTCCTATACCATGGAAAGCAAAAATTTCACTTGGTAAGTATATTTCATATAGTTCAGCCGCTTTTGCTGGTCCAATAATAAGAGCATATATCCAAGATAAAACAGTACATGCTAAAATTCCCCAAAGCATTGCACCTTTTACCTTTTTATAAACTAAAACTCCTATAATTACTATACCGATTACTGCTATAACAGCTCTTGGATCTCTAAAAGTTCCTAAAGTAACTAAAGTAGAATCTTCATTTACAACTATTTTAGCTCCTTCAAGTCCTACAAGTGCAATAAATAATCCAATTCCTCCGCTAACAGCTATTTTTAAAGTTATTGGAATAGAATTGACTACTAATTCTCTAACATTGGTTACTGAAAGAATAATAAATATTATTCCTTCCGCAAATACTGCTGTTAAAGCAATCTGCCAAGGAATTTTCATAGCGCCACATACAGAAAAAGCAAAGAATGCATTAAGTCCCATACCAGAGGCTAAAGCAAAAGGTAGATTAGCATAAATCCCCATTAAGATAGTTGTGATTCCTGCTGAAAGACAAGTAGCTGTAAGTATAGCTTCCTTAGGCATACCTGTTGTTGATAAAAATGATGGATTAACCGCTATAATGTATGCCATAGTTAAGAATGTAGTAAGACCAGCTACCATTTCCGTTTTCACATTTGTATTACTATCCTTTAGCTTGAAAAACTTTTCTAAAAATCCTTCTTTTGTGTTAACGATTTCCGTATTGCCATTCAAAATTACCCCTCCTTTATAATAATGGTATTAAAAATGTTTTTATTATTTTACTAGCAATATAAATGCCAAGTTAAAATTTAAACAAACTTCTTTATGTATAAATACTTTTAATTCACCTTTTTATCTTTCAGTTATCACATTGATAATATGTTAAAACTTTTTAAAGCTTAATATTAAGTATATATACACTATTATATTCTTTATCAAAACAATAAATTTTATCATTTTGATATGCTTAAATAATCTAAAAGAACGTAAATAGACCTAATTTTATAAATCTATTTACGCTCTTAAATAATATGTTTAAAAACTTCTATATATTACTTAATAATTGTTCCTGTTTTTCCTTCTATTCCACACTTTGCTTTTTCAAGTAATGTAATAAGGGCTTTTCTATTGCTTCCTGAGTTTACAAATTCTATAGCAGCTTCAATCTTAGGAAGCATAGAGCCAGGAGCAAAATGTCCTTGCTCTATATACTTTTTTGCTTCATCTATCGTAAGTTCATCCAGCCACATTTCATTTTCTTTTCCAAAGTTAATAGCTACTTTTTCTACAGCAGTAAGTATAACAAGAAAATCCGCATCTATTAACTGTGCAAGTTTTGAACTTGCAAAATCTTTATCAACTACTGCATTTGCTCCTTTTAGATGATTTCCATCTTTTATTACAGGGATTCCTCCTCCACCAACTGCAATCACAAGTTGTCCTGAATTTAATAAAGCTTTTATAGTCTCCTTTTCTACAATATCAACTGGTTTTGGAGATGCAACTACTCTTCTATATCCACGACCAGCATCTTCTTTTAGTATATAGCCTTTTTGAATCATTTCCTCAGCTTCTTTCTTTGAATAGAAAGAACCTATAGGCTTTGTTGGGTTTTTAAAGGCTGGATCATTTTTATCTACAACGACTTGACTTATAATGCTTGAAACCGGGACATTAAGCCCCCTATTTAACATTTCTTCTCTCAATGCATTTTGCAGATCATATCCAATATACCCTTGACTCATTGCCACACATACAGACATAGGTATATTATCCTTAATGACTTCCGACCTGACCGCAGCTTCAAAAGCAAGATTAATCATACCTACCTGTGGGCCATTGCCATGTGCTACTACTACTTCATATCCTTCTTCTATAAGATCCACAATAGCCTTCGAAGTTGTTTTTACAGCCTTCATCTGTTCAGAAAGATTACTGCCCAGTGCATTTCCCCCAAGTGCAATTACTATTCTTTTCTTCATAGCTGTACTCTCCTATAAACTTATTAGCACTTATATTATTCAAACTTTCTTGTTCTATTGCTACTTGCAAGTTGTCTTAGAACCTTTTGAGGATTTTTAATCTTGCTTAAGAATATCATAGCAGCAATTATATATGGTTTATAGCTAGCTTCCTTGTATAGAGGAACTCTATAGCGATCAAATACTGAGGCCTCAACCTCTCCTTTAATGCAGCTAACTCCTGTAATATCTGCAGGTAAACAATGCATATAAAGAGCTTTTCCATTCTTAGTTATCTTCATTAATTCCTCTGTACATTCCCAATCCTTATGCTCAGCATTTTGAGCAAGAAGTTCCTTTTCAAGAGCATTTATGCCTTCAAAATTTCCTTCTCCATAAAGCTGAGTTCTCTTTTCCATAGCTGCAAATGGCGCCCAGCTCTTTGGATATACTATATCTGCATTTTCAAAAGCTTCTGCCATGCTATTAGTCTTTTTAAAGCTTCCGCCTGAAACTTTTGCATTTTTCTTAGCTATTTCTTCAACTTCTGGCATTACTTCATACCCTTCTGGATGAGCAAGTACAACTTCCATTCCAAAACGAGTCATAAGTCCAATAATACCTTGTGGCACTGAAAGTGGTTTTCCATAAGATGGTGAGTAAGCCCAAGTCATAGCTAGCTTTTTACCCTTAAGATTTTCTACTCCACCAAAATGATGAATTATAGAAAGCATATCTGCCATTGTTTGAGTTGGATGGTCAATGTCGCATTGAAGATTAACAAGAGTTGGTCTTTGTTCTAAAACACCAGCCTTATGTCCTTCCTTCACAGCATTTGACACTTCACGCATATAAGCATTACCTTTTCCTATATACATATCATCACGAATTCCAATTACATCAGCCATAAATGAAATCATGTTAGCAGTTTCACGAACAGTTTCCCCATGAGCCATTTGTGATTTTCCTTCATCCAAGTCTTGAACCTCAAGTCCTAAAAGATTACAAGCACTAGCAAAGCTGAAACGAGTACGAGTTGAGTTGTCACGGAATAATGAAATTCCAAGCCCACTATCAAAAATACGAGTAGACTTGTTATTCTCTCTTAAATGACGTAATGCATCTGCTACTGTAAATACAGCTTCAAGTTCATCATCTGTTTTTTCCCATGTAAGAAAAAAGTCATTTTCATACATATTCTTAAAATCAAGAGTATCTAATTTATTTATAAATTTCTCAATATTCAACATATACTACTCCCCCATCAACCTGTTTATTATTTTCTATTACTTTTTTAAATTATTTACATATATTGTTGGAAGTGCTGCATAAACTGCTGCACATTTAACCAAATCTTCTTTCCATGTCTTTTCATTTGGAGCATGTGCCTGTGCTTCAGCTCCAGGTCCAAAACCTATACATGGAATTCCATTACGTCCCATAATAGAAACACCATTAGTTGAAAATGTCCATTTATCAATTAGTGGGCGTGCCTTTCTCATTGTTTCAGTTTCTCTAGCCCCTATACGTGTTGTTCCATAAAGATTTTCATATGTCTCTTTTAATGCTTTTGTTACAGGGTGATCTTCTGGAATTACCCAAGTTGGGAAATAACATTCAATTGGGTATACTAGACCTGTAAAGCTTGGTCTCTTATATTTATACATGCTTACAACTGCTCCATATTTTTTAACAGATGGAAGCTGACGAATTTCTTCTAAGCAACTTTCCCAAGTTTCACCAGCTGTCATACGACGATCTAAAGATATTGAACATGAATCAGCTACTGCACAGCGGCTTGGAGAAGTAAAGAAAATTTCTGATGTAGCAATGGTACCCCGTCCTAAGAAACGAGCTTCCTTCCATTGAGGATTATATTTTTCATCTAGCATCTTTACTAATCCTTTAATTTCTTTATCATCACCAGCATCATTATCATTAAGTGCACGAATGTCTTGAAGTATATCAGCCATTTTATAAATAGCATTATCTCCACGTTCTGGTGCTGAGCCATGACAAGAAGTTCCTTTAACATCAACACGGATTTCCATACGTCCGCGTTGTCCACGACATATACCGCCATCAGTAGGTTCTGTAGAAACTACAAAATCTGGCCTTATCTTATCTTCCTTGATAATATATTCCCAGCAAAGACCATCACAGTCTTCTTCTTGAATTGTTCCTGTTACCAATACAGTGTACTTATCATTTAACAATTCAAGATCTTTCATTATCTTGGCTCCATATACTGCTGATACTATACCACCTAATTGGTCTGAAGCGCCACGGCCACCTATTTCTTCATCATTTTCATATCCTTCATATGGATCAAAGCTCCAGTTACTTATATTTCCAATACCTACAGTATCTATATGTGCATCAAAAGCAACTAATTTTTCCCCATTTCCCATAAATCCAAGAATATTACCCATTGGATCTATATCAACCTTATCAAAATCAAGTGCTCTCATCTCTTCTGCAATTCTATTTATGACCTCTTTTTCTCCACAACTTTCTCCTGGAATTCTAATAAGGTCACGTAAAAATTTTGTCATTTGTGGTAAATAAGCTTCTGAAGCTGCTTTTATCTTATTAAAATCCATTTTTATCCCTCTTTCCTAAAATTATTATGATATATTTTAATATTATGTCTTTCTAATTAATATGATGGGTATTCTCCATCCCATACTATATGACGATATTTATCAGGATCAGTATCTCCTTCTGTACTGAATAGCAATATTTTTGAATTTTCATCAAGTTTTAACTCTCTTCTTAAATCTGAGTATTCTTCTCTTGTAAGAATAGCATTAAGTAATCCAAGGGTTACTGCTCCTGATTCACCAGAAATTACCCTTTCGTCTCCTTTAAGTGGATTCCCTAGTATTCTCATACCGCTAGCAGCTACCCAATCAGGACATGCTGCAAATACACTGCTATAAGATTTCAATACTTCCCAACCTATTACATTTGGTTCTCCACATGCGAGTCCTGCCATTATAGTTGGCATGTCCCCACCAACTACTCTTGGATTTCCATCTCCTGCTACGACTGATTTATAAAAGCAAGCTGCTTCATCTGCTTCTGCAATTAATGTTATTGGTACATTATCTTCAAATACAGATGCAAAAAATCCTTGTACTGCACCAGCAAGAGAACCAACTCCAGCTTGAATAAATATATGTGTAGGTCTTTCTACTCCATATTCCTGTAATTGCTCTAAAGCTTCATATGCCATAGTTCCATAGCCCTGCATTATCCATGTTGGTATTTCCTCATATCCTTCCCATGCAGTATCTTGAACTACAACCCATCCATACTTTTCAGCCTGCTCAGCAGTAAATCTAACAGCATCATCATAATTCATGTCTAAAATGGAAGCAGTTGCCCCTTCTTTTCTGATATTTTCAAGCCTTGTCTGTGATGATCCCTTTGGCATATATACCACAGACTTTTGTTTTAACTGATTTGCAGTCCATGCAACTCCTCTTCCATGATTACCATCCGTTGTAGTTGCAAAAGTAATCTCTCCTAATTCCTTTCTAACTTCCTCAGATGTTAGCTTTTCAAAACTAAGCTCAGAAATGTCTTTTCCCGTTCTTTTAGCAAGATACTTTGACATTGCAAAAGAGCCACCAAGTACCTTAAAAGCGTTAAGTCCAAATCTATAAGACTCATCTTTTATATATATGCCTCCAACTCCAAGCTTTTTTGACAAATTATCTAAACTTACTAAAGGTGTTCTTGAATACTGCGGAAAACTTTCATGAAATTTTTTTACTATTCCTATTTCTTTCTTGCTTAAAAAAGATATGTCCACTTTTTTATCTACCTTTATTGTATTAGCTTTCCATTTTACTTTTTTGATCATTGCTTTAATTCCTTCCTCCTTTCGTAATTCACATATATTACTCAAAGCAACTATTATGCCAAGTTTATATATATTTCAAATTTATTACCTTTTATGTAAATAAAAAATATATGAATAGCAAAAAAGCAGGCATATACGCCTGCTTTTCACTATTCTATAAAAAATATAAGAGAACTAATTAAGTTAAAAACTTCCTTTTTTAACTTAAAATTTTAATAGTAAGATAGTTACATGATTATCATAATGATAATAAATATCATTATGATAATTAAAACATTGGGAAACATTCTATGTATATTTTTTATAATTATCATTTTAATAATAAAAATTCATAAGATTATTTTTACAAGTTAGGTATTGATAAAAGAAAGCAAATGGAAGATAATTTAAAAATATCTATAAAAATTGATTTCACACTAAATTTTTATAATCACCTGAAAACTCAATCCCAGCATAAGAGCATTTACCTTTAAAAATCATACAATCTTTTTTCTTATCATAAAGATTAACAATTAAACTTCCTTGTAAGCTTTCTCTTGCTATAGGCACCATACTATTATCTCTAGGTGCATATAGATTCATAAATGTTCCCTCTTTATTTAACACTTCAACTTTAAGAAAATAATCCTTATTACTGGCTTCTACAAATAGCTTTTTTTCTTCAAAGTTAATTGAAATAGTGCTTCTATTTATAGTGGTAAACTTATAGAACTCACCATTTACATATATTCCTATTAAAAATCCTGTAAAACTAGTGAATAAAAATGGTACATGACCTATAGAACATGAAAGAGATACCTCTCCATTTTCAAAGCAGTTTCCTTGAATCCAAATATAAGAATACGGAAAATTCTTCCCCCAGTTCTTCTCCACATATAGCTTTCCGCCTGTAAAATCTACTATCTTATGATTAATCCTAATGCTTCCAACAATATTGCCATGAAGAGCACACACCTGGCTATAACATTGCATAAAGTTCAAATAGTTATAAAAGCCCATACTACCTGGATTAATAAAACTATCTGGCCATTTTACAATATCTTTAAAATATAAAGTTCCAAAAAAACTATCCTCTTTGCATTTTATATTTAACTTCATCTTGTTAAGAGAAAAAGAATTTTCTCCTATATCTATATGAAATTCTGATTTTCTTGCTCTAAAATCATCTTTTTCAAACTTTATATATTCAAAACTACTCTCTTTTGCTTTAATCACCTGAATAAAACTATGAGAATATTCCCTTTTATCCGATAAAAATATTCCTGGTATGAATGCATATATGAGTTCCTTTTTAGGATGTACAAGCTTAAAATACCACCCTTCGAAAAAATTAGATTTTTTATTTTCTCCATGGTATAAATCAGGATTTCTTATATATCCTAGCATATGCTTATCTCCTTTTTATATTCTCCTCATTAAAAGCATCCCCCCAGTAAATCTTAAAAATTAGTTTTATCTCATTTCAAGATTTTTATACTTTTAAATTTTTTATTCTCCATTTTTATTTAGAATCCTCTACACCAAAAATGTCTGTTTACATATTTATATTTTAAACAGGTGGTTTTACGTATAAACAAAAAACACTAAGAAATTTCTTAGTGTTTTATTCTTACCTGGCAGCGACCTACTCTTCCACACCGTCTCCAGTGCAGTACCATCGGCGCTTTGAAGCTTAACCTTCGTGTTCGGAATGGGAACGGGTGTTACCTTCAAGCTATAACCACCAGATATTATTTTAAAAGAATTTTGTTCTCTCAAAATTGCACAGTGCATTATTTGATCAAGTCCTCGATCTATTAGTATCAGTCAGCTTAATGCATTACTGCACTTACACCTCTGACCTATCAACCTGGTAGTCTTCCAGGGATCTTACTAGTTAAACTATGGGAAATCTAATCTTGAGGTGGGCTTCACGCTTAGATGCTTTCAGCGTTTATCCCTTCCTGACATAGCTACCCAGCTGTGCTCCTGGCGGAACAACTGGTGCACCAGAGGTCAGTCCATCCCGGTCCTCTCGTACTAAGGACAGCTCCTCTCAAATTTCCTACGCCCACGGCGGATAGGGACCGAACTGTCTCACGACGTTCTGAACCCAGCTCGCGTGCCGCTTTAATGGGCGAACAGCCCAACCCTTGGGACCGACTACAGCCCCAGGATGCGACGAGCCGACATCGAGGTGCCAAACCTCCCCGTCGATGTGGACTCTTGGGGGAGATCAGCCTGTTATCCCCGAGGTAGCTTTTATCCGTTGAGCGATGGCCCTTCCATACAGAACCACCGGATCACTAAGCCCGACTTTCGTCCCTGCTCCACCTGTATGTGTCGCAGTCAGGCTCCCTTCTGCCTTTACACTCTACGCGCGATTTCCGACCGCGCTGAGGGAACCTTTGGGCGCCTCCGTTACCTTTTAGGAGGCGACCGCCCCAGTCAAACTGCCCACCTAACAATGTCCTGTGACCAGATTCATGGCCTCCAGTTAGAATTCCAGTACTGTCAGGGTGGTATCCCAAGGACGACTCCATAGAGACTGACGTCCCTACTTCTAAGTCTCCCACCTATCCTGTACAGACAATACCGAAATTCAATGCTAAGCTACAGTAAAGCTCTACGGGGTCTTTCCGTCCAACCGCGGGTAGCAAGCATCTTCACTTGCACTACAATTTCACCGGATTTGCTGCCGAGACAGTGCCCAAATCATTACGCCATTCGTGCGGGTCGGAACTTACCCGACAAGGAATTTCGCTACCTTAGGACCGTTATAGTTACGGCCGCCGTTTACTGGGGCTTAAGTTCATAGCTTCGC
>NZ_PVXN01000030.1 GCF_002995795.1 Clostridium thermopalmarium DSM 5974 | reverse complement strand
GTGGTAAAAGAAACTGTCCTCCTGAAGATGTAGGGGGACCGTGGGGATATGAAGATTTCCTTGAAGCAATCCAAGACCCGCAGCATCCAGAGCATGAATCCATGCTTGAATGGGTGGGGGGTTCTTTTGACCCTGAAGAATTCAGCATAGATGAAGTCAATAATGTGTTGAAGATGATAAAGTAAAAGCACATAGGACATATTTTATCGGACTTTGTATGGAGGAGATAAGGTGATAAAAGAGGGGGAAAAATAATATGTCAGATAACAGTAATAAAGTAGTTGTTATTTACAAATCAAAATATGGCAGTGCACAACGCTATGCACAGTGGATTGCAGATGAAGTCAAGGCGGATTTGTTTGAAAGGTCTAAAATTACACTAAACGACATACTCAAATATGATACTATTGTTTATGGCGGTTGGTGTTAGTATAATATTGTAGACACAGAAAGCCGAACACTTTAAAATATTAATAAGAAAAGGAAGTGTTTATAATGGCAAGAGGTCAAAAACATTATACAGAAGAATTCAAAAATACAATAGTAGA
>NZ_PVXN01000029.1 GCF_002995795.1 Clostridium thermopalmarium DSM 5974 | reverse complement strand
CCCCGGGAGGGGAGTGAAATAGAACCTGAAACCGTGTGCCTACAATCGGTGGGAGCACTTTTATGTGTGACCGCGTACTTTTTGTAGAACGGGCCAGCGAGTTACGATATGCAGCAAGGTTAAGCACTTCTGGTGCGGAGCCGAAGGGAAACCGAGTCTGAATAGGGCAACTAGTTGCATATCGTAGACCCGAAACCGGGTGACCTATCCATGGCCAGGATGAAGCGAAAGTAAAATTTCGTGGAGGTCCGAACCACGTTGGTGTTGAAAAACCATGGGATGAGCTGTGGATAGCGGAGAAATTCCAATCGAACTCGGAGATAGCTGGTTCTCCTCGAAATAGCTTTAGGGCTAGCGTCGGGTAATTGAGTAATGGAGGTAGAGCACTGAATGGGCTAGGGGCTGACAACAGTTACTGAACCCTATCAAACTCCGAATGCCATTTACTTCTATCCCGGCAGTCAGACTACGAGTGATAAGATCCGTAGTCAAAAGGGAAAGAGCCCAGACCATCAGCTAAGGTCCCAAAGTGTAAGTTAAGTGGTAAAGGATGTGGGATTTCTAAGACAACTAGGATGTTGGCTTAGAAGCAGCCACTCATTTAAAGAGTGCGTAATAGCTCACTAGTCGAGAGATCCTGCGCCGAAGATGTCCGGGGCTAAAACTTACCACCGAAGCTATGGATGTGTCGTAAGACACGTGGTAGAGGAGCTTTCTATACAGGTTGAAGCCATACCGTAAGGAGTGGTGGACAGTATAGAAGTGAGAATGCTGGCATAAGTAGCGAGAAACAGGTGAGAATCCTGTTGGCCGAATATCTAAGGTTTCCTGGGGAAGGCTCGTCCTCCCAGGGTTAGTCGGGACCTAAGCCGAGGCCGAAAGGCGTAGGTGATGGACAACTGGTTGATATTCCAGTACCACCACAATGCGTTTGACAAATGGGATGACGCAGAAGGATAGGATGTGCGCACTACTGGATGTGCGTCTAAGCACTTAGGATGTTGAGTAGGCAAATCCGCTCAAC
>NZ_PVXN01000028.1 GCF_002995795.1 Clostridium thermopalmarium DSM 5974 | reverse complement strand
TTTCATTTTTAAACCCTAAATTTTTTCCAGTAAAAATCGGAATTTACATATTTCAATTATTATTCATCTAAACCATTACATATCAAGGGGCTACGCCCTATTTATTTTTTAATCTGCGAAACTTCTGGGGTTTTAAAAATATTATTTAAAGGAGTGTGTATATTATGAATATGAGCAATAGCGAATGGATAATTGAAAATAAATGGCTGCAAAAGATACTTAAAGAGATTCGAAAACAGCTTGATAAAAGTCGTGACTTTAAAGAACACTTTAAAAGAGATTACATTGAAACACAAAGAGACATATGGCATGACATAGGTTCTCTTTCTATAAGCAATGGGTTGGAGCAGATTGTAGAATTTATTGAGTTTGTAAACATAATGAAAGCAAAGAAAAGGAACCATGAGTTCACCAGAAAGCTTGAAGGAAAATATGAGAGAATGCTTTTATCACCCTATTTTGGAAGAATAGATTTTCTTGAAAATGGTGAGGAGAAAGCTGAAAAGTATTATATTGGAATTTCAAACCTTATAAATGATAATTATGATTTCCTCATATACGATTGGAGAGCACCTATTTCAAGTATGTTTTATGATTACGAAATTGGGGAAGCAAGTTATGAATGTCCTGAAGGAATCATTAGTGGGAAACTAACGTTAAAAAGACAGTACAAAATTAATAATGGTAAAATTGAGTATATGTTTGATAGCAATCTTAAGATAGATGATGAAGTACTACAGGATATCTTGGGTAAAAGTACAGATAATAAGATGAAGACCATAGTAACAACTATTCAAAAAGAGCAGAACAAAGTAATTCGTAATGAAGAATACAAAAATCTGATTGTCCAAGGACCTGCTGGAAGCGGCAAAACTTCTATTGCTCTTCATAGAATTGCCTATCTATTATATAAGCACAGGGATAAGATAAGTCCTCAAAATATAGTAATATTCTCTCCAAATGATACTTTTAATGATTATATCTCTAATGTACTTCCGCAGCTTGGAGAAGATAATATGTATCAAACTACATTTAAGGAGTATATGCATAATTCCTTAGTAGATAGGTTTAGAAAAGAAAACTATTGTGAAATGATGGAGTATATTCTTACTTGCAAAAAGGAAGATGACTATAAAAAAAGAATTAGCAGTATTAAATTTAAGTCTTCTGTAGAATTTGTAGATATATTAAAACAATATGTTTCCTACCTAGAAAGTAAAGATAGAAACTTTACAGATATTATTTTTAACGGTAGGTTAATTATATCTTCTAAAGATATAAAAGAATTGTTTTTTAATGATTATGCAGAACTTCCATTGAAGAGGAGGCTACAGAAGATAAAAGATAGAATTTTGTTCCTTGCAGAGCCCTATGAAAAGGAACGAATAAAAGAAGTTTCAAGTAAGCTTAATGATTCTGGTTCTTATATAGATGAAGTAGAAATTATGAAGCGCAGTACAGATATCGTAAGAGATGAAATAAAAGATTTATATAATAAAATCAATAGAATGACAGAGTTTGATTTATTGGATGTTTACAGGAGGCTTTTTGAAAAACTAGAGCTTTTTTCTGCAAATCTAAATACTAAATACTGTGAGAATGAAATTGATGAAATCAAAAGATATACTCTTGAAAGTCTAAAATCTGGAGTGCTTAATTATGAGGACCAGCCGCCTCTTCTATATCTAAAAGGTGCCATGGGAGATATTCCGAGAACCTCTGAAATGAAATATGTTATTATCGATGAAGCTCAGGATTACACACCGCTGCAGTATGAGATCTTCTATCAGCTTTTTAAGTCTGCTAATATGACTATACTAGGGGATTTACATCAATCTATCAATCCCTTCATGAATGTAGGAAATTATAAAAATATATAAGGAAAAAGGATACAAATCAATTGGTATTATAACTAGGACTCTAAAGGAAGCAAAGGATGTATACTGTTTCCTAGATGATAAGGTTAATGTTAAAGCAATATTGAATGATGATGATGAATATGTGAGTGGCACTTTGGCAATACCAGCTTACCTAGCTAAAGGATTAGAATTTGATGTAGTGCTTATATATACTTTGATAGAAACTTTTTTAAATATTTTCAATTTGCCAATCTATAGGCTCTTTACCTATGGAAACAAGGAAGTTATTGGCCTTAGAGAAGGGTTTGCTTCCAAAGAAACCTCTGTTTGCAGATAAAGGACTTGGATGAACAGATTTTATTATAAAATGCTTTGGATTGTTTATTATGCTCAGTTTTGATTGAGCGTTTTTACCCCACAATATAAAAACTATAGGGTCCTCTCTTTCATTTAAAAGGCTAATTACTCTGTCCGTAAAGTGCTCCCAGCCCATGTTTTTATGAGAGTTTGCCTGACCTGCTCTAACGGTTAGCACAGTGTTGAGGAGCATAACTCCTTGATCTGCCCATTTTTTTAGGTATCCATTATTAGGTATATAGCAGCCTAGATCATCGTGAAGCTCCTTATAAATATTCATAAGAGAAGGAGGTGCAGGAACTCCGGGCTTTACAGAAAAGCTTAGGCCATGAGCTTGATTAGGACCATGGTATGGGTCCTGACCTAGTATAACCACTTTTACATCCTTATATGCTGTATAGTGAAGAGCATTAAATATGTCATACATATTTGGATATATGATTCTTGTTCTATACTCATTTATCAAAAATTTTCTAAGTTTTAAATAATAATTTTTTTTAAACTCATCTTGTAATAAGTTTTCCCAATCATTTTTTAGTATTTGCATATAAATCACCCTAATAGATTATATCATAAAATCATAAGCTATATAGGATATAAATATATGATTATAGTTTATAATATAACATATTAAAATACTAAAGATTTGTACATACTAATTTTAAAAATGTATGCATTTTAAAAAATGTTAGTATCCTGTAATCTAAAGATAATTCTAAATAAAAATAGTAAGATGGTGATGAAATGAAAAATAAGTTCATTAAACAAATAACTGTGTTTTTATGCTTTTTAATGTTTAATACTAGTTATGCTGTGGCATATACTTTAGGAAAAGAACAGAAAAGTGTAGATGAGTATAAATATAATATCACTATGAAAAGGGATTTATTATGCCTTATGATGGCTTATCCTGAATATATTTCAGGTGTAGAGAAAGGAAAGGATGACAAGGTTTATATAGTTACAAAGTCAGGAAGACGCATTATTTATGATGATAAGAGGCACAAAAGCTTTAATGAAAAATTAAATAATGCGGATTTACAAGATATGCTTGAACAAGTTTATCCTCTTTTTAATAATGGAAAGCTTATGGAAGAAAACTTTGATCCAGGGCGTATAAGGGTATATTCATTATTTAAGGAAGTATATGGAGACTCAAAGAAGCAAGTGGAAAAAAAACTTGTGAGGACAAGATGTGGATATGGATATTGTGCCTTCAATGGAAATAACAATGCATCACAATCCTTAGAAAATGCTATGAAAGAAATTGTAAACCTTACACAAAGGAATAAGAATATGTACAGCTATGTTTTTCCTACCATGGGAACCTTTAATTATAGGCTTATTAGTGGTACAAATCAATTAAGCGTCCATTCCTTTGGAATAGCTATAGATTTTGCAACTAGCAAATGGGACTATTGGAGATGGGCAAACAAAGAGCAAGGGCAAAAAAGGCTTAATAGTTACCCTAAAGAAATTGTTGAAATTATGGAGAGGAATAACTTTATTTGGGGAGGAAAATGGGGACATTTTGATATTATGCATTATGAATATAGGCCAGAGCTTATAATAAAAGCTAAATATTTTTCTACTGAACCATCTAAGGATAAGCCGTGGTATGAAGGAGTAAATTATGATGATGAGAATATAAAAGAATATATTAAATTAATTGATAAAGTAATAGGATAAAACAAGTTCTATTTTTTATATGGAAACATTTCTAAACGTAAAATGTTTAAGGTATGATATAATTGAGATAATAATCCTTTGGAGTAGTATAGCACAGAGGATAAAAATAAGATAGAGATACATCAGTTGGAGGGGTGTTATTGACCATTAAGAGATTGTTAGATAACAATGAGGAAGTTATAAAAAAGTGGGAAAAGTTTGTTACAAGTGGAGTATTACAAAAAGAAGGGATTCGTGATGTTATTGCTGAATCCTGGAAAAGGAGCAGAGAGTATAATATTGATCCCTTTATGAAGGATTTTTTAATAAGATTAGATGATGAAAAATTAAAAAAAAGATATAAAGAATTTGCCCCTTTACTAGATACAGCAAAGCCATTTATGGATAGTATTTATAAAATCGTTAAAGATACAGAATTTATAATTAGGCTTACAGATAGAGATGGATATGTCCTAGAGCATATAGGTGAGGAAAGACTAGTCAATATATATTGTTCTTTAGGACTATGTAATGGTTATAATGTAAGGGAAGAAGTTATAGGTACCAATGCTATAGGATTAGCTCTTCTTACAGGAGAACCTATACAGGTTGTAGGAGGAGAACATTATATAAAACAGTATCACAGGTTAACTTCTTCTGCATGCCCTATAAAAAATAAAGATGGAACTATATTAGGAGTATTAAGCATAACAGGAAACTGCGAATTAGTACATCCTCATACTTTAGGAATGGTAGTAGCTGCGGCTGAAGCTATAGAAAAAGAATTAAAACTAGCTGAATATACTAATGAACTTAAAGTTATAAATGAAAGGTTTTATCAAATAACTGAATCTATTTCTGAAGGGATAATTAGAGTAGATAATAAGGGCACTATTATGAGCATAAATAGATTTGCTCGTAAGCTTTTATCCTACAATCAAAAGGATATAATAGGAAAAAACCTTAGAGTTATATTGGACAGAAGTAATATAAGGGATATTATAAAAGGAATTATAAGTGGCAAAACATATGAAGAAGAAGAGATTTATTTTAAAACTCGGACAGGAAGAAAAAGAGCTTGTATTGCTAATATAACACCTATTAAGTCAAAGACTAATAGTTCTGGAGGAGTGGTTATTACTTTTAGAGAAATAAAGGTAGTGCACAGTCTGATTAATAAAATAGTTGGAGCAAATGCTAAGTTTACCTTTGGAGATATACTTGGTAAAAGTGAAGCTATGATAAGGACTATAGAACTTGCTTCTATTTCAGCTAAAACTAACAGTACAATCCTTCTTCAAGGAGAAAGTGGTACGGGAAAAGAAATGTTTGCTCAGGCTATTCACAATGAAAGTGATAGAAGAGATTATCCTTTTGTATTTTTAAATTGTGGAGCAATTCCAAGAGAATTGGTTTCAAGCGAACTCTTTGGATATATAGAAGGGGCCTTTACAGGAGCTAAAAGAGGAGGGCATCCTGGAAAGTTTGAACTTGCGGATGGAGGAACCATATTCTTAGATGAGATAGGAGACATGCCTCTTGATGCTCAGGTGAGTCTTTTAAGAGTTCTTGAAGATAAAAAGATAGTTAGAGTAGGAGGACATGATGTCATACCTATAGATGTTAGGGTAATTGCAGCCACTAATAAGGACTTAAAGAAAGAAGTAGAACTTGGAAATTTTAGAAGAGATTTGTTTTACAGAATAAATGTTATGCCTATATATATACCTCCTTTAAGAGAAAGAAGGGAGGATATAAAAATACTTATAGATTACTTCAAAGATAAGTTTTGCAATTTGACAGGAAAAAGCATTAAAGGCATAGGAGAAAGTTTTTATAAAGGCATGATTGCTTACAATTGGCCTGGTAATGTTAGAGAACTTCAAAATGTTATGCAGAGAGTTATAAATATGGCAGAGGATAATTCTACATTGACCAGTAAGGATTTGCCTTCATATATTAATTCCGTAGAAATATCAGAAGGCATAGGAGAAAAAGGAGAATTGCTTACTTTAGATGAAATAGAAAAAAAATATATAACTAAGGCTATACAAAACTGTAGAGGAAATATTGCTGCAGCAGCTAAAATTTTAGGAATAGGAAGAACTACTATGTATAGGAAGATGAAAAAGTATGGTATAAAAGAGATATAAATTAGCTTATGTGTTTCGTTTTAAAACATATGTTTCAAAACGAAACAAAAAAATTGCAAAAAAAAATACATTATGTTCCGAAATGAAACAAGTTAAGGGAGGTCGTATGTTTTCGTAGCTTCCCTTAACTTTTTTTATATTGAAAACGGTATCGGTAAAGCTAATAAAATCAAGGATTATAAAAAATTTAATTTTAACTTATGAAATTGGCACGAAAATTGCTTTATAAGTTTAATATAACTGGTAAAGGAGGTAATTAAAATGACTTATAAGGTTATTCTATTATATATATTATATTGGATAATACTATCAGAGAGTAAAGACTTACAAACTATCATCATAGGAATTTTGCTTTGTGCCAGCACAGCATATATAAGTGCCAGATTTTCCGGAGAATACAGAAGTAAACAAAAGGTTTTTATGGAGAAGGTTAAGTATGCCATTATATATGTGCTTATTTTATTGAAAGAAATAGTGATTGCTAATTTTCAGGTTGCTAAGAAGGTTCTAAGCCCTAGTATGGACATATCTCCTACAGTTGTATCTATTAAAACAAAATTAGAATCAGATTTTTATAAAACAATACTTGCAAATTCTATTACCTTAACTCCAGGAACTATAACAGTTTCTATGGAAAATGATACTTTAACTATCCATTGCTTAGAGAAACATTATATAGAAGGCTTAGTAAATTCAAAATTTGAAGAAATTCTATTGAAAGCAGAGGGATGTAAATGAACAAAATGTTGATATTCTCTAGTTTGTTTTTATCAATAACCATATTTATGTGTATATTTAGGGCTGTTAAAGGATCTACTGCTGCAGATAGATTGGTTGCTATAAATGTCATTGGAACAAAAACTATTATATTAATTCTAATAGTATCTTTCATATTAAAAGAAACTTATTTTGTGGATGTGGCACTGGTATATGCTCTAATAAGCTTTGTTGCCTCTATAGTTATATCTAAGTTTATAGGAAGATGGGGAGGTAAAAAAGTATGAGAATAGTTTTATCTGGTATTTTCCTATTTGGAGGTCTCTTCTTCTTTATGGTAGGAACCATTGGACTTTTAAGGTTTCCTGATATGCTTACAAGAGCACATGCAGCAGCTAAATGCGATACCTTAGGAGCTATGCTATCTTTACTTGGTTTAATAGTATTTAGCGGATTTAATACAATAAGCTTAAAGTTAATGCTTATTTTGCTCTTTATATGGATTACTAATCCTACAGGTACACATTTGATTGCCAAAGCTAGATATGATGAAGAGGTGAATAATTATGAAGATATTTAGCATGATTATGCTTGCATTTTTAATAATTTCTGCTGTATCCGTATCAGTGATTAAAAACTTGTTAGGTGCCATAATTGTTTTTACGGTTTACAGCTTAATCATGGCTATTTTATGGCAGCAGCTTAATGCACCAGATGTAGCCATTACAGAAGCTGCTGTAGGGGCAGGAATCACAACACTTTTGTTTGTACTTACACTAAAAAGAATTAAAGGAGCAAAGAGATGAAAAAGATATTTGCTTTTATAATTACAGTAACATTAAGTTTCATTTTGCTTTTAGGAGTTATGGATTTGCCTACATTTGGAGAAGCAAAAAATCCTGCAAACAATGAGGTGTACGAATATTATGTAGAAAACTCTGTTAAAGATACTGGAGCTACTAACATTGTTTCAGGAATTATATTAGATTATCGTGCTTTTGATACTTTTGTAGAATCCAGTGTTTTATTTACTTCAGCTGTAATTGTAATAATTCTTTTAAAGGAAAAATAGGAGGAACACCATGAAAGATACAATTTTAAGGGAAATAAGTAAGGTAGTTATCCCTTTTATACAGATTTTTGGATGTTATGTTATATTTCATGGACATCTAAGTCCAGGAGGAGGATTTGCTGGAGGTACAATTATTGGAGTTAGCTTTATTCTACTTAGAATTGTCCATGGGAGAGAACAGACTAAAGAAAAATTAAGTTATAAGCTTTTAATGAAAATTCTTTGTTTATCTGTAATTTTATATGGTGTCTTAAAGGGATACAGCTTTATATCTGGAGGAAGCGAACTAAATTTTCCACAGCCACCCTTAGGAACTCCAGGAAAGATATTAAGTGGAGGATTTATATTGCCTCTTAATATATTAGTAGGTGCTATCGTTTCTATAACAATATACTTTTTTTACAGTTTATTTGATGAGGGAGAAATATAGATGGAAGTGTTAATAAAAAATTATTATGAATCAGGTGCCGTTATTCTATTTTGTATAGGTTTTGCCACACTTTTGCTTCATAATAACTTAATTAAAAAGATTATAGGAATGAATATTATGGATACAGCAGTTTTCTTATTCTTCATAGCAAAAGGATATATAGATGGAAGGGAAGCCCCTATAATAATTGGAAAGTTTAAAGGAGTACAGGGGTATATTAATCCTATTCCTACATCTCTAATGCTTACAGGTATTGTAGTAGCTGTTAGCACAACAGCATTTGCATTAGCTCTTACTATAAAGCTAAATGAAAAGTATGGAACTATAGAGTTAGACGAAATTATGAAAATGGAGGAGGAGTAAATATTGATTATTAAAAGTTTTCCGCTTTTAGTTGTCCTGATTTTGTTTGTTACTTCTTTTATCATGCCTATTATAAAGAAGAATAATGTTGTGAAAGCTATAAGTATTATGTCTATGGGACTATGTTTTCTTTTTTCGGCGTCAGTATTAATATATGTTATTGAAAAAGGAAAGTTTTTCTATAAAGTAGGACATTTTAATGCACCTATAGGAATTGAGTTTTATATAGGAAATGTAGAAATAATTATGGGAGTTTTATTTACTTTTATATCTCTAATGGTTATATGGTATTCCATCTACAGCATAGACAAGGAAATTAAAGAAAGCAGAATACCTTTATACTATATGCTTATCAATATTTTAATTGGTTCGTTACTTGGAGTTGTATACACTAATGATTTATTTAACAGTTTTGTATTTGTAGAAGTGGCGACTTTAGCTTCTTGTGGAATTATTGTGATAAAGGACAAAAAAGAAAATATAAAAGCTACTCTAAAATATTTAATTACAAGCTGTCTTGGTTCGGGCCTTGTACTCATGGGGATTGCCTTTCTATATTCCATAACAGGGCACTTAAATATTTCTTATATTCATGAAGTGCTAATAAACAATTATAAAGATTATCCAAACTTAATATTAATAAGTCTTGGGCTTTTTACTGTAGGTCTTGGTGTAAAAAGTTCTATGTTTCCTCTTCATACGTGGCTTCCGGATGCACACTCAAGTGCTCCAACTTCATCTAGTGCTATATTATCATCTTTAGTTTTAAAGGCTTTTGTACTTCTTTTAATCAAGATATTGTATAGAGCTTTTGGAATAGAGATAATAAGCAATTTTCTAATATTGAGCATAATATTAATTCTTGGAAGTATGGGAATGATAATGGGTTCTGTGTTTGCTATATTTCAAAAGAACATAAAAAGAATGATTGCTTACTCTAGTGTAGCTCAAATGGGATATATATTTTTGGGGATAGGACTTGGTACGGAATTTGGAGTTGCAATAGCAATATTTCACATAATAGCCCATGCAGTAACAAAATCAGCTTTGTTTTTAACTGTTGGAGCTATGATTGAAAAAACTGGGCATAAGGAATTAGAACATTTAAAAGGAATAGGAAAAGAAATGCCTGTTACTCTATCATTATTCTTAATAGGGGCATTATCAATGATAGGAATACCTATTCTTCCTGGTTTTATTAGCAAGTGGTATTTAGCTTTAGCAAGTATAAGAGTAGATAAATTACTATTGTTAGGAGTTATATTAGCAAGCAGTCTTCTAAACGCTGTATATTATCTTCCTATTGTAATAAATGGATTTTTCGGA
Organism: Clostridium thermopalmarium DSM 5974; assembly: GCF_002995795.1. GTDB lineage: Bacteria > Bacillota > Clostridia > Clostridiales > Clostridiaceae > Clostridium_H > Clostridium_H thermopalmarium. The sequence goes on along the minus strand of NZ_PVXN01000028.1, from coordinate 53,012 downwards.
GAAGAAAATTTAAAAGGTAAAGTTTATAAGTCTAAAAGAAAGCCTGTAAAAGAGATACTTCCAGTCATAGTTTTAGTAATGGTAATGGTATATACAGGAATTGTTTCAGGAAGAATTATAGATTTAATTCAACTCGGTATAGTATAGGGGGATACTTATGAACAGCTTAATCTTACTTCCAGTTTTCTTTCCTGCGCTGCTTGCTGTTATCCTGCCCATAGCTAAGTTTAAGGAAAGAGCAAGAAATGTTTATGTGGCCTTAGGAGTTATTCTTAATTTTATATTTACTTTGTGTGCATTTCATTTTGTGGGATACGGCAATATACACATACTAAAATTAAATGAATTTGTAAATGTATATTTTAAAATTGACAAGCTAGGTGTATTGTTTTCTATTCTAGTATCAACATTATGGATATTTACAACATTTTACTCTATGGAATATATGAAACATGAAGGAAAGGAAACTAGATTTTTTTCATTCTTCATTTTAACACTTGGAATTACCCTTGGAATAGGATTTTCAGGTAATCTTTTTACCCTTTATATATTTTATGAGCTTCTTACCTTAGCTACTTTTCCGTTAGTCATTCATAATGGTACCAAAGAAGCTATTGATAGTGGGAAAAAATATCTTATATATTCTTTTGGAGGAGCAACTTTAGTTCTTCTAGGGATGATGATATTGTTTAGTATATCTAAAACCTTAGATTTTAATCCAGGAGGAATTGTAACTGGAATTTATGATACAAAAGTAATGTTAGGGATTTATATTAGTATGTTTATCGGATTTGGAGTGAAGGCTGCTTTAGTTCCATTTCACTCATGGCTTCCTTCAGCTATGGTAGCACCAACACCAGTAAGTTCTCTCTTACATGCAGTAGCTGTGGTAAAGTCAGGTGTCTTTTCACTTATTAGAATGAGCTATTTCATATTTGGAGTGGAAGTTATAAGAAAAACTAAGGCAAGTGTATACATGAGTATACCAATTGTTATAACAATACTTTTAGGATCATTCTTAGCTCTTCACCAAGAAAATTTAAAAAAGAGACTAGCTTACTCTACCATAAGTCAGCTGGGATATATTCTTCTTGGAATTATACTCTTAAATAAGGATGCTTTTGTAGGAGGAATTCTTCATCTTATAAATCATGCAGTTATAAAAATTGTTTTATTCTTTTCAGTAGGAGCAATCATGTATACTACAGGAAAGACTAAGATTAGTGAAATAAAAGGCATAGGCAAAAGAATGCCGGTTACCATGTGGTGCTTTGGAATCTCATCAATATCCCTTATTGGAATTCCTCCAAGTAACGGATTTGTAAGCAAGTGGTTCTTAGCACAAGGGGGGCTTATGGCAGGGAAAATACTATTTCCAGCTATACTCCTTATAAGTGCAGTATTAACAGCATTATATCTTCTTCCTGTAGTTACAGCTGCCTTTTTTAAAAAGGAAGATGATAAAGAGATTATAGTAAAAGAATCTCCTAAAAAGATGCTAATTCCTATTGTTATTATAACTACAATAGTAATAATTTTAGGTTTATTTCCAAATCCGGTGATTTCTTTTATACAGGAAATTGCTGAGGAAGTAATGTAAAGGAGTGTGAGATAATGAATGGAAAATGCCTTTTATGGTTTATTATAATATTTCCTCTTATAGGTTGTTTTATTGGATATATTTTAGGAAGAAGAAATGAAAAATATAGAGATACTTTTAACATTATAATGACAGGAATAACATTTATTGCAGTTATGCTTTTATATAGATATGTGAAAATAGGTGTAGTAGAAGTATCAGTTCCTAATGTTATGGGAACTGGACTTCACTTAAAAATAGATGTTTTTAGATATATTTTTGTATGGCTTGCATCTATGGTATGGTTTTTGACCACAATTTATTCTACACAATATCTTATAAGCTATAAAAACAGAAATAGATATTATCTGTTTTTCATGCTTACTTTATGGAGCACTATTGGAATATTTATATCAGAAAATATTCTAAATCTGTTTACTTTTTTCGAAATTATGTCCCTTACATCTTATGCATTGGTTATTCATGATGAGGACGATTACTCACATGAGGCGGGAGACACTTATATAGTAATGGCGGTTAGTGGAGGGTTAATCCTTCTTATGGGACTCTTCCTATTGTATGATTATACAAAAACTTTGAGTATAACAGAACTTCAAGTTGCATGCCAAAGTTTAGGAAATATAAAATACCTTATATCCACACTTATTATTATAGGTTTTGGAGTTAAGGCTGGTATGGTACCGCTCCATGTCTGGCTTCCAAAGGCTCATCCTGCAGCACCAGCTCCAGCTAGTGCCATATTATCAGGCATACTCCTAAAGACAGGTATATTTGGGATAATAATTACCATGGAAATAATGGGTGGAGATTTTATTATAGCTCTTGTAATACTGGTTTTAGGATTTATAAATATGTTTTTAGGTGGACTTTTAGCTATGTTCCAAAGAAATATAAAGAGAATTCTTGCATACAGCAGTATGAGTCAAATAGGATATATTCTCATAGGAATAGGACTTATGGGAATATTAAAGGAGCATAGAGCAATAGCTGTATATGGAACTTTATATCATATTATAAATCATGCTATATTTAAGGTTTTATTATTTATGTTAGCAGGGACTATTTATATGGTTCTTCATGAACTTAGTATAAATGAAATAGGTGGTTTTGGAAAAAATAAAAAGGTTTTAAAAATACTATTTTTTATAGGTTTATGCGCAATTATAGGAATGCCAGGATTTAATGGATTTGCAAGCAAAAATCTTCTTCATGAGGCTTTATCTGAAGCACATCATATTTATGGAGGAAATATATTTATTTTAGCAGAGGTTATATTCACTTTAAGCAGTGCTTTTACTACTGCATATCTTTTAAAGATTTTTATAGCCGTATTTGTTGAAGAAAGTATAAATGATTTTAGGACTGTTAAAGGAAGAATAACTACTAAGGCAATTATACCTATGATGATTCTTGCAGGGATGGTTTTATATATAGGACTTAAGCCTGATAAGATTATTAATGTAATTTCTGGAACTATGGGAACATTTAATGTTAAGGATGTGCCTAAAGTGCATTTTTATTCCTTCCATAATATAAAGACATCAATTTTGACCATATTCTATGGAGTAATAGTATATATAGGTTTTGTAAGAGGATGTTTAAGGAAAGGCATGGGAAAGGATTGGTTCTACGAAAACATAGCTCTTGGCTGGTTTAACCTTGAAAGAGATTTATATAGACCAGTAATGAGGCAAGTGTTTAATGCAGCTTCAGTAATCTTAAGAATAATAGATGAAAGCATTATAAAGTCTGCGGCATTTATAGGAAATGGATTTAAGGCTTTGGGTAAAGTTGAAGTTGCATATGATAATGCTGTTTTAAAAGTAAAAAATATAAGCAAAGAAAGGTTTGTGACAGATAAAAAAGGAACAGCTCCAATGGATGAATCTTTATTCAATATAAAAGATATGGTTAACATCATTGGAAACATATTTAATAGTATAACCTATTCTATCTTCATTTTTGGAGCTGTACTGGTTGTATCTTTAGTTATCTTAATAAAATAAATATTACTCTAGTATAAAAGGAATACTACTATTAAAAACAAAGGAGGACTGAATATGAATAAATCTGAGATATATGAAGAATTCGAAGAACATTTAATGAAAGATAAAAGGCCTTCTGAATATTTTAATAGTATAGTACAAAAAGAAGTATTTAATGAATATCCTTTTAAAATGCTAAAGGATTTGATAAAAATAGATCAATCTCCAAAGTATCATCCAGAAGGAAGCGTGTGGAATCATACTATGCTTGTAGTGGATAATGCTGCTGAGAGAAAGGAGTTAAGCGAAAATTCAAGAGCGTTTATGTGGGCGGCTCTTTTACATGATATTGGGAAAGGACCTACAACTAAGGTTAGAAAAGGAAGAATAACATCTTATGATCACGATAGAGTTGGTGCAAAAATGACAAGTGAATTTTTGCACCAATTCACTAATGATGAAAATTTTATAAAAAAAGTTACTTCTCTTGTAAGATGGCATATGCAAGCGTTATTTGTTGTTAAAGATTTACCCTTTGGGGATATAGGGAAAATGATATCAGAGGTATCCATAGATGAAATGGCTTTATTATGTTTATGTGATAGGCTTGGAAGAGGAGACATGACAGAGGAGAAAATAGAAGAGGAGAAAAGAAACATAAGCATATTTGTGGAAAAATGTAAAAAATATAATGAAAAGAGGAAATTAATAAAATTATGATATAGATATGCAATATATAAATAATAAAAAGTATAAAGAAAAATTTTTTATTATGGTATAATTAGGATAAGTCGTAGGAAAAATGAGGTGTAATATGAATACAAAGCATAAGATTTTTAAATTAAGTATAAGAAAAAAGCTGGTTATATTAGCTGTAATCCTACTGCTTATTCCTAATTTGTTTTTTAGCATGACAAGCTCTACATATATCTTATTTATGTTTAATTTACTAGGATTATTGATTATGATTATATTTTCTAATAAAATAAGAAAGCCTATTATAATCCTAGCAAGTTATATAAAAGAGATAGAAAAAGGTAATTATATAAGCATTCCTGAAGAAGTGTTAAATAGACAAGATGAGATCGGATTATTAGCAAGTTCTATAGAGAACATGAAGAATCAATTAATTAAAAATTTAAAAAAAATCTATTTGCAAAACAAAGCTTTAGAAGAGGAAATTAGAGAAAGAAAAAGGGATCAGGAAAATATAAACTATTTAAAAAGATATGATGCTCTCACTGGACTTCTTCAGAAGTCAGCATTTATAGAAATTTTAGAAGATGATATAACTAGAGCTAAGAAAGATAACAGCTTTATAGGAGTAATGACTTTAGGATTAGATGACTTTAGATTTATAAATGAAGCAATGGGACATATGGCTGGAGATGAAATTCTTGTTCAAGTATCTAAAAGATTAAAAAAGCAAATAAAAAATCTAAATGCTTTATCTAGAATAACTGGTGACGAATTTGCTATTATAGTAGATAACATATTAAATATAGATCAACTTGTATACATAGCTAATGAGCTTTTGGAGATTTTTTCTGAGCCTTTTATAATACAAGGAAAAGAAATTTTTATGACTGCCAGCATAGGTATAACAGTATATCCTTTAGATGGAATGAATGCAGAAATGTTGATTAAGAATGCCGTATCAGCTCAGAATCATGTTAAAGAAAATGGGAAAAATAACTATCAGATTTATTCTAAAAAAATGAATGAAAATGCATATGAAATGTTGGAGATGATAACATATCTTAAATATGCTATAGAAAATGAGGAGTTCGTACTCTACTATCAGCCTCAGGTTAATATAAAAACAGGGAATATTACAGGGGTGGAAGCTTTAATAAGATGGGAGCATCCTAAATTAGGATTGATATATCCAGACAAATTTATTCCTTTAGCAGAAAAAACGGGTATTATTTTACCTATTAGTGAATGGACCATTAAAAAAGCCTGTGAGCAAAATAAAAAGTGGCATGATGAAGGGTATAAAGATTTAATGGTATCTGTAAATCTATCTGCTGTAGAGTTTAATAAGAAGAATTTATCAAAGACAATAAAGAAAATATTAAAGTCTACAGGGCTTTCACCAAATTATCTAGAAGTTGAGATAACAGAGAGAATGCTTATGGAAAACATAGAGCAAGCTGTTCAAATACTTACGGAGTTAAAGGAAATAGGAGTACAAGTGGCTATAGACGACTTTGGTACAGGCTATTCCTCTTTAGCATATTTAAGGGAGTTCCCTATAGATAGATTAAAAATCGATAGAAGCTTTATAATGGGTATACCATCTGAGGATAATGGTTCTATCGCAAATATAATTATAGAATTGGCCAAGACTTTGAATTTAAAAGTAATTGCAGAAGGTGTAGAGACCGAAAACCATATAAATTTTCTAAGGGAGAAAAATTGTGATGAGGTGCAAGGATATTATTTTAGCAAACCAGTACCTCCAGGAAAGGTTAGCCAATTATTAGCTAAGGAAAGGAAATAGATTAAAAAATAAATAAATGGAGAAATTAAAAGTATTGATTAATTTTCCGTAAAAAGGTGGTTAGACTTATGAATAATCAATACAAAACTCCATTATTTGATGCAATAAAAGATTATCATAGAAAACAAGTAATCCCTTTCGACGTGCCGGGGCATAAACATGGAAGAGGAATACCAGAGCTTGCAGAATTCTTTGGAAATAGGGTTTTGGAAGTAGATGTAAACTCTATGGAGATGTTAGACAACATTGGAAGTCCCAGCGGTGTAATTAAAGAAGCAGAGAAGCTTATGGCAGATGCATATCGCTCAGATCATGCTTTTCTTTTGGTCAATGGAACATCATCTGGTGTTCAAGCTATGGTAATGAGTGTGTGCAATCCTGGAGAAAAAATAATTATGCCAAGAAATGCTCATAAATCTGCAATAAATTCACTTATATTAAGTGGTGCAGTGCCTGTTTATGTGCAGCCGGAGACTGACGAAAAATTAGGAATAGCCATGGGAGTATCAGTGGAAAGTGTAGAGAAGGCAATAGCTAAAAATCCAGATGCAAAGGCAGTTTTTTTGATTAATCCAACATATTATGGAGTTACATCAAATCTTAAAGATATAATAAAAGTAGCTCATAAAAATGGAATGGCTGTTGTGGTAGATGAAGCACATGGAGCACATCTAGGTTTTCATAAAGAACTTCCCTGTGGAGCTATGGAACTTGGAGCAGATATGGCAGCAGTAAGCCTTCATAAGACAGGAGGATCCCTAACTCAAAGCTCTGTTCTACTTTTAAATGAAGGCTTTGTGGATAAAAACCATGTGAGAGCCATGCTAAATTTAACTCAGACCACAAGTGCCTCGTATTTATTAATGACTAGTCTTGATATAGCAAGAAAGATATTAGCTACTAGAGGAGAAGAAATATTTACTAGAATACTAAAGCTTACAAGAATGGCAAGAGAAGAGATAAATAAGATTGAAGGATTATATGCTTTTGGTAAAGAGCTTATAGGAAACGAAGGGGTCTTTGATTTTGATGAAACTAAACTTGGAATCAACGTATCTGGTCTTGGAATGACAGGTTTTAAGGCTTATGATATATTAAGAGATGAATACAATATACAAGTGGAACTTGGAGATGTATTTAATGTACTGGCTATAGTAAGTGTGGGGGATGATGAGGAATCTATTAGAGCTCTTATAGAAGCATTAAAGAGCATGAGTAAAAAGTATAGAGGCTGTAAGATGGAGTTTGCAAATGTGAACTTAGAAAATCCTGAGGTAATAGTATCACCAAGAGATGCCTTTTATGCAAGCAAAAAACTTATAAAACTTGAAGATGCAGAAGGTGAGATAAGCGGAGAATCTATAATGGCATATCCTCCAGGAATACCTATAGTTACTCCTGGTGAAAGAATAAGCAAAGATATGATAGAATATATAAGGTACATAAAATCTCAACACAGTATGCTCACGGATACAGAAGACCCACAGGTAGAGTATATCAAGGTTTTAGGAATATAATAACTTTAATATTAACTTAAACGTATAAACAAAGCTTTACATGGATTATATTAATAATCTATAGACATAAATTAATTATTTCGAATTAGGAGGTTTTTGGTTATGGAATTATGGTACACAGAAGAACTTGTAGAGAATGTTAGATTTTCAGCTAAGGTAAAAGAGCATTTATATTCAGGAAAAAGTCCTTTTCAGAAAATAGACGTTCTTGATACAGAAGAGTTTGGTAAAATGCTTATAATAGACGGCATTGTAATGATAACTGAAAAGGATGAATTTATATATCATGAGATGATCACTCATATTCCTATGGCAGTTAATCCAGAAATTAAAAAGGTTCTTGTTATTGGAGCTGGAGATGGAGGAACTGTAAGAGAGTTAACTAGATATAATACTATAGAAAGAATAGATATGGTTGAAATAGATGAAATGGTTGTTAATGTTTCAAAAGAGTATTTACCATTTACAGCATGTAAATTAGACGATCCAAGAGTAAATTTATATTTTGAAGATGGAATTAAGTTTGTAGAAGGAAAAGAAAATGAATATGATTTAATAATAGTAGACTCAACAGACCCAATTGGACCAGGAGAAGGATTGTTTACAAGAGCATTTTATAAAAACTGTTATAATGCTCTTACTGAAAATGGAATATTAATAAATCAAAATGAGAGTCCATATTATGCAAGTGTTGCAAGGGAAATGAAAAGAGCTCACAGCAAGATTAGAGATATTTTCCCTATAGCTAAGGCTTATCAGTATATTATTCCTACATATCCTGGAGCTCATTATATATTTGGATTTGCTTCAAAGAAGTTAGATCCTATAAAGGACTTTAATGCTGAAAAGTGGAATAGTTTAGGGCTTAAAACAAAATACTATAATACGGAACTGCATGTAGGAGCTTTTGCACTTCCAAACTATGTTAAGGAGATGTTAGAGGAGAATGCAGAGGAATAAGCACGTATCCACTTTTTTAGGCTTTGATAATGAATATGAGGAATCAAAGATAGTTGTTTTTGGAGCACCCTTTGATGGTACAACATCCTTTAGACCAGGTACCAGATTTGCACCAGACGTTATGAGAAGTGAATCCTATGGACTTGAAACATACAGTCCCTACCTTGATAGAGATTTAACAGAAATCAAGGTGTTTGATGCTGGAGATTTACAGTTTGGCTTTGGAAATACAGAAAAAGTGCTAAAGGCTATAAAGGAGTTTACTCAGGATATAGTTGCTGATGGAAAAATTCCTTTTATGATAGGTGGAGAACACCTAGTTTCATACCCAGCAGTAGAAGCAGTATTTGAAAAATACAAAGATTTGCGCATAATTCATTTTGATGCTCATACAGATCTTAGAGATGAGTTTAAAGGTGAAAGATTATCTCATGCTACTGTGCTAAAGAGAATATGGGACTTTATAGGGGATGGAAAGATGTATCACTTTGGAATAAGATCTGGTGACGGAGATGAATTTAGATGGGCTAAAGAACATGTAAAGTTAACTAAATTCAATACAGACGGATTGGATGATGCAATTAGAGAAATAGGCGATAATCCAGTTTATATAACAATCGATTTAGATGTTTTGGATCCTTCTGTATTTCCAGGTACAGGAACTCCAGAAGCTGGCGGTATAAGTTTCCATGAAATGATGGATGCTATACTTAAAATGAAAAACTTAAATGTTGTAGGACTTGATGTAGTAGAGCTTTCACCTCACTACGATCCTTCGGGTGTTTCAAATGCTGTTGCGTGCAAAATAGTAAGAGAATTAGCTTTAGCAGTTTATAAATAGCTGCTAGTAAGCAATAAGATCATTAGATATTAGATGAAAAATAAGAGATAGACTTTTAAGGATATAGATTATTTTCTATCCTTAGAAGTCTATTTTTATAACATAAGAGTTTATTCAGCTGCTTCTGCATCCGCTTTAGTTATATGGACTGTGCCATGTGGATGATGTGGTGGTGCATAAATAGAATATAATTTAAGAGGTTTATTGCCTGTATTGATTACATTGTGCCACATACCAGCAGGTACTAATATTACAGAGTCGTCAGAAACTCTTCTTTCGTAATTTAAGTTATTTTGGGTTTTACCCATTTTAACTATGCCTTCACCTTCTTCAACTCGTAAGAATTGATCAGTGTCAGGATGTATTTCCAAACCTATATCTTCTCCAACATTTATGCTCATTAAGGTAAGCTGTAAGTATTTTCCTGTCCATAAAGCAGTACGGAAAGTAGTGTTTTGTTTTGTAACCTCTTCGATATTAACTACAAATGGTTCTGGTCCATAATCTCTTAGTGAAATATTGTTGGGGTTAGGGTTGGGATTAGGGTTAGACCTGTAATAGTTATACATTGGTACATTGCCATAGTATGGGTAAAACCCATAAGGATTGTACATTGTGTCTAGACTATAATCTCCTCTATTCATAAAATAAGGACATGAATACATTTCATAAGGGTTATACATTTAGATGCTCATTCCTTTCATAGTATTATAATATAATCTATATTTATAAAATACAACAATTAGCATATACTTATTGTTTTTGAAGGAAAAGCCCCGCACCAATAATGGCATTATGCCATGAGCTTTAAAAATGAATTGTATTACTATAGCAGGGCTTAATTTAGATTTTAATAATATCTTTTCTTTCCGGATATTTCATAAACGTCCTGTAGGGCTTCTCCAAAACGTTGATAATGAACAATTTCTCTTGCCCATAGGAACTTAAGTGCCTCTTTAAGACCAGGGTCATCAGTTAAGGCTATAAGATGTTCATAAGTCGCTTTAGCCTTTTGTTCTGCTGCCATATCTTCATGCAAATCTGTTATAGGATCTCCAAGTGCTTGGAAGTAAGCAGAAGTGAAAGGCACTCCGTTAGCATCTACAGGGAATAAAGCGTTATCATGTTGAGCATAGTGTCCGCCTAGGCCTGCTTCCTTTAATTCCTGAGGCGTTGCACCTTTCATTAATTGATAAATCATGGAGGCTATCATTTCTACATGAGCTAATTCCTCGGTTCCTATATCATTAAGTAGCCCCTTAGTTTTTCCTGTTGGCATAGTATAACGCTGATTTAAGTATCTTAATGCGGCTGATAGCTCTGAATCAGGGCCGCCATACTGAGCCATTAGGATTTTAGCCATTCTAAGGTCTTTGCTCGTTACTTTTACAGGGTATTGTAACTTCTTTTCATAAATCCACATGCATATGCTCTCCTTTCTGAGTTATTCTCCTCTTTCCCAAGGCCAAGGATCATCTACCCAAGACCAGGAAGAATCTGCTTTAGAATTTCCGAAGTTTGCAAACATTCTAAATTTATTTTCATATTCTTTCTTTAATTTCATATATTTTTCTTGAATGTCATTGAAATCCTCTATAGCTTTTTTATCTGTTGGGTGATTATCTAAATATAAATTTAAATCTACGAGAGCAAATTCAAACTGTTGAATTTGCCTTAGAAGTTCCGTACGAGAAGAAACATTATCTTTAAATTTTCCATCCATACTAAGTCCTCCTATTAATTATCTTTTATGTGGGAAAGGTACCACAAGGTTAGGGAAGACAGTTCCCTTAGCCAATGCTTCATTTAATGGTAATAATCCTATATAAGGTTGGTCAGGTACATATGCACGAGCCAACATTAAATCTCCCATTTCTGGCATTGGCATTCTAGAAAAAGGCATATACACTGGATCTGGACATGGCATAAAATTTTGATACACGTTATTCACCTCTCTAAGTCTAGCTACATTATCATTATATTATTGAGGAGAAAATGTGTGTAAATTAAATGGTATAAATTTATGTCGTTATATAGAAAATATTAGAATAAAGTAAGGTATGCATTAACTAGGATGGTTGTATATAATATGATATAATATAGTATATAAAAACTTATGTTATGGAGGAATTTACTTGGATAAGATTTTGAATAAAAGGGACGCCATACATTTAGGGAGAAAAGGGCATTTAAAAGTACTGAGTTTTTTACCTATATGCATGAGCATATTGGCATTTATATTAGATACACCTACAAATATTATTCGTGGACTGTATAACATAATTATAGCTCCAGATATACTTTTAACAGATTATATAGCTGTTGGAGGGGTTGGAGCTGCATTTGTAAATTCTGCTATTTTGGCTTTTGTGAATATATACATTTTATACAAATTAAAGTTAAAAGTTAATGGAACTTTAATAGCTACAACATTGACTATTATGGGGTTTTCATTTATAGGTAAAAACGTATTTAATATAATGCCTATATATCTAGGGGGATATTTATATTGTAAATATCAAGAAATAGAGTTTAAGAATGTGGTCTTAGTGGTGATGTTTGGTAGTACTTTAGCACCTTTAGTTAGTGAGATTGCATTTGGGTTACATGTACCAGTTGAAATAGGAATCCCATTAGGAATAATATTTGGGATAATTGCAGGATTTGTTATAACGCCGCTATCTTCACATATGGTTAAGGTACATGACGGATATAATCTATACAATACAGGATTTACAGCAGGGCTTTTAGGATCTGTTATAACATCAATATTAAGAGGATTTGGATTAATCATAGAACCTCAGCAAGTGCTCTCCAGTGATGTTGATGTGCTTTTAAAAGTAATTTTTATTACCACATTTATTCTATTAATAATATTAGGCTATATCATAAACGGAAGGAGTTTTAAAGGATATAAAGAAATATTAACTTATTCAGGTAGATTAGTTACAGATTTTACACAGCTAACGAGTTATGGTATAACATATATTAATATGGGAATAATGGGATTAATATCAGTCACATATGTAATAATATCTGGAGGAATCATGAATGGCCCAGTGGCAGCGGCAATATTAACTGTAGTTGGATTTTCTGCTTTTGGAAAACATCCTAAAAATGCTATACCAATTTTAATTGGGGTTTTTATAGCAGGTTTAACAAAGATATGGCATATAGATTCTACTATGGTAATAATAGCAGGGCTTTTTGGAACAACTTTAGCACCTATAGCAGGCGCATATGGATGGATAGTTGGAATTATTACAGGGTTCATTCACTTATCAGTGGTAATGAATGTAGGAGTACTGCACGGAGGAATTAATTTGTATAATAATGGTTTTTCAGGAGGAATAGTAGCTGCCTTAATTGTGCCTTTAATTGATGCCTTTAAGAAAGGGGACTAAGGGAAATGAAACATGAAATAAAAAAGGTTTCTAAGATAGTAGATGAATTAATTGAGTTTTGTTTTTTACATGCTGTAAATAAAGTGAATATAAGTGTAGAAGATAAAAATGACAGATTTGAAATAGTAGCTCATTCGGATAATATAAATTGTTCTGAAGGAAATGTAGAAAGACTTAAAGAGCTGTTAAGTGTTCAAAGACAAAATGAAATAGAAGAATATTATTGGCAGTTAGCTGGAGAAGATGAGCATAATGGAGAATTTAGCTTAGTGGGAATGATGGTAGATGATGCGGAAGTCAAGTTTAACTGTCCTTCTATAACAATAAGGTTAGTCAGATATAAAAAATAATTAATATATAGTTTAGGCAATAAATAGGTATTGTAAAGCGAATATTTATAAACTATCATAAATAAAAACCATGCATATAAGGGAATGTATTTTCCTATTTATGCATGGTTTTTATTTTTATACAGAGCTTTTAGTGCGAAAGTATATAGGTTTGATGTGAGTTTCTAATAATTTATACGTTGAAATATGTGAGAAAAATTTATAATAAAAAAGGACAAACTGTAACCAAAATAAGGACAAGGCATATTATGATACTAGGACAGCTAGTCCAATAAAAATAAATTAACTTATGAAGATTAGTTGCTAAGTTATTAAAAGCAATATCTTATAGAATATATACAGAAAAGTTTTACTAGCGGGAGGAGGGACAAGGTATGGATGGAACAAACTTTGTATCTCATTTATCAGATTATATAGGGGAAACCGTTACTATATTTACAACTAGCGGAGGAGAATCAGGACAAGGTTTTACAGGTGTTCTTTTATCTGTAAACAATTGCTTTGTAAGATTATTAACTCAAATTGGACCAGCACCAGGATGCCCACTAGGTAATTGCTGCAGTAAACCAAGAAGGTATTACAGCGAAGGTCAGGTAGATCAAACTGGTAGATTTAGTTGTGGATTTAGGAATGTTGGATCGGTAACAGATATTCCTATTAGCAGAATCGCATCTTTTGTTCATAATGCTGTATAAAAGTTAGATTAAAAATTTATAAACTTAAAGGTTTAGAAGTTGGTAAGCTTAGTTCAGAAAAGGTATAAAAGTGAAAAGAAAAAGACAATGGATAATTAACAGCTTAGTGAATAGTTGTTAATTATCCATTTGAAATAAAAATGGTTACTAGCTATTGAAAACTAATATGAGTATATGAGGAGAATACTGTATGGTAATATAGCTAGTCTATAAAATATTATATATTTTTAGGGGGATAGCAATATGGATGGAACAAATTTTGTATCTCATTTATCAAATTATATAGGGGAAACCGTTACTATATTTACAACTAGTGGAGGAGAATCAGGAGAAGGCTTTACAGGTGTTCTTTTAAGTGTAAATAATAATTTTGTACGACTTATAACTCAAATTGGAATTGCACCAGGATGTGCACTAGGAAGCTGCTGTAATGATAAAAAAGATAGATATAGATATGATAATGTGGCAGGAGTAGAAGGAGATAATTTTGATAATGACTTTAATAGGCAATGTCTTGGAGGAGAGGATTTAGAAGACACTGGAAGATTTACCTGCAGAGGAACTACAGTTGGCTCAGTAACAGATATTCCTATAGATAGAATAGCAGCATTTGTTCATAACGCAGTATAAGAAAAATTGCGGCAATTTTAATATTGAATCATTTGTTCAATGCTTTCTATAATGCAAATCCTATGCGTGATGTTCAAATATCTAATCAATGTATCGTAAACTTTAAAGAACGATGACGATATTTATATAAGGTACTATTAAAAAAGGGATATTTATAAAATATCATAAATAAAAACCATGCATATAGTGGAATATATTTCCTCATTTATGCATGGCTTTTGATTTTATACATAACTTTTATTGATTTTCACTCTTAAGCTCTCCATTTGTGATGTTTTTTTACTCAGTGGCTCGTCAGTGGAATATTAGGCTAGTTTAAAACATATATAAATATAGTACTGTATATTAAATTATAATATAAGAGGAGATGAATTTTGTGCTCCGAAACAATGAGAATATATTGGAACATAGAACTATAAAGAAAGTTCTAGCAGAAGATGAATTATGTATTGCACAAGATAATCAGGTTATTATAGATTCAAATTTTGTAATACACTTATCTAGATATATAGGAGAAACCGTAACTATTTTTGTAACAACTGGAGGGAAAGCTGGATTAGGTTTTACAGGAGTAATTTTAAGTGTAAACAACTCATATGTACGTTTGGTTACAAGGATTGGTCCTCCACCTGCTTGTCCTTTAGGAAATTCATGCATATCTGCAAGCGATAAGAAGAATGATATACAGGAGAGGCAATATGGTGATGATAAAGATGATAATTGGAAGATAGTTAATGATACATTAGGCTCTATAACAGACATTCCAATTGACAAAATAGTAGCCTTTACGCACAATACAGTATAAAATCACCTATAGGATTTGCATTTAAGAAAGCTTCACTGCGCAAAGAAGCTTACAATGCAAATCCTATAGGTGATTTTTAAATATCTAATCAATTCACTCTCATAAAATTTTTAAAATATTTTTGTATACACTGTATTAAAAGTGCATATCTACATTTTGGAGGGGATAGGTATGAGAGATTTTAAAATGATACAAAATGAAGTGTTAGACCTAAATTTAAGTGGACAAGCCTTTAAACTATACTGTATTCTAAAGAGCTATTGTTTTGATGATAAAACCAGTTATTTTTCATCACAAAAGACTTAGCATATAGGTTTAATAAAAATTAAATCCTTTGATTGAAAAATATTATTATAATAATAAATCCAGTTATAAAAATAGTATTAATGGTAATAAGAAGAGTTTAAAAAGTACATATGGTAATTGGAAAAATAAAAAGATAGCTCTAATAATTATAGGATTTTTCTTAAACCATGCTATATTTGATTGCAAGTTGTAAACAATAAATATATAATGGTTAAGTTGAGATAATGAAAAACTAAGATTTGGAAGGAAGTTAATATGGGAAAAATTAAGTTTGAAGATTTACAGATATCGGAGCAATTAAAAAAAGCAATTGCAGAAATGGGATTTGAGGAACCATCACCTATACAAGAAAAAGCAATACCTTTTATATTAAATGGAAGAGATATAATAGGGCAAGCTCAAACTGGAACAGGTAAGACAGCAGCTTTTGGTATACCAGCTATAGAGATGGTAAATCCAAAGGACAAGGGTTTGCAGGTTATGGTATTGTGCCCTACAAGAGAATTAGCTATTCAAGCAGCACAAGAATTAAACAATCTTGCTAAATATAAAGAAAGCATAAATGTACTTGCTATATATGGTGGGCAGCCTATAGATCGCCAAATTAAGGCTTTGAAAAGAGGAGTTCAGATAATTATAGGTACTCCAGGGCGTGTAATGGACCATATGAGAAGAAAGACATTAAAGACAGAAAATGTTAAGATGATAGTTTTAGATGAAGCAGACGAAATGCTAGATATGGGCTTTAGAGATGACATAGAAACCATAATACAAGAAATACCTCAAGAAAAGCAAACTGTATTATTTTCAGCTACAATGCCTAAGCCTATACTGGAATTAAGCAAGAGATATCAAAAAAATGCTGAATTTATAAAAGTAGTTCATAAGCAATTAACAGTTCCAAGTATAGAACAAAGGTACTTAGAGGTAAAAGAATCAGCAAAACTTGAAGTGTTATCAAGACTTATTGATATAACAAATCCTAAATTGTCTGTAGTATTCTGTAATACGAAAAAAAGAGTAGATGAGGTAGTAGGCCAACTTCAAGCAAGAGGATACTTTGCTGAAGGACTTCACGGAGATATGAAACAGCAGCAAAGGGATAGGGTTATGAACAAGTTTAGAAACGGAACTATAGAAATTTTGGTTGCAACAGATGTGGCAGCAAGAGGAATTGATGTTGATGATGTGGAAGTTGTATTTAACTATGATTTACCTCAAGATGAAGAATACTATGTTCATAGAATAGGAAGAACAGGAAGAGCTGGAAGATCAGGAATTGCTTATACTTTTGTTTCAGGGAAAGCCATACGAAAGTTAAAGGATATAGAAAGATATACTAAGACAAGAATTAAAAGAGCAGAAGTTCCATCAGCTGATGATGTAGAAGAGGTTAAGATGGGAATATTTATGGAGAAGGTAAAAGAAACTATAGAAGCTGGACACTTAGGAAAGTATATAGACTATATTGAAAAGCTATTAGACGAAGATTACGCATCAATAGATGTAGCTGCTGCATTGTTAAAGATGTCTGCAGGAGAAGAAAGAAAAGAAGAATTAAATCTTGATGATGATTTAGGAGATACTGGTGCAGAAGAAGGAATGGTACGATTATTTATAAATATTGGAAGAAATCATAAGATTCAAGCTAAGGATGTTATAGGGGCTATAGCAGGAGAAACTGGTATCGCAGGAAAATTAATTGGTAAAATTGATATATATGAGAAATTTACTTTTGTAGAGGTGCCAAAAGAATACGCAAGAGAAGTATTAAATATAATGAAAAATAATACAATTAAAGGCAAGAAGATCAATATAGAACCAGCAAATGCAAAATAATAGGTGGGGTTGAATAAAGTGATTGTGGGAACAGCAAAGATATACTTATATGCAAATTGGGTTCATTCCCTAAAGGAAAAAAGAATGGTGATAAAGAGTATAATTGGAAAGGCTAAGCATAGATTTAATATTTCTATTGCAGAGATAGAAAATCAAGATTATCACCAGTCAATTGTAATAGGAATAGCTTGTGTTAGTAATAGTACTAGAATGGCAAATACTGTAATACAAAATGTGATAGAATTTATTGAAGAGAACACAGAAGCTGTTGTTGAAAAAGTAGAAACGGAAATACTTTAGAAATAGATTATAATAAAAGGCAAGTTGTAGGCTATATAAACCTCATGACTTGCCAAATTACTATTTTCTGACTTGTTTTTTAGATATTTTCTACTGTGCCTACAATGAATAGGGTGTTTTCTTGGGATAAATTCAGTTGCTTAGGAACTTTGAGCTTGTTCCCATTTTCGTCATAAATTAAATTTATTATAGGTCTAAGAGGAAAAGCTTTATTTTGTTTTAAAACTATTCCATAGGCTCCAGTATTAAGTTTTACTATACTTCCAGAAGGATAGGCAGCAATATTCTTTATAAACAAATCAACCAGTGACTTATCAAATAGAGTGTTACTCATAGCTACCAGGTACTCTAATGCTTCATATACTTCCAGCTTTTTGTACCCGCTAAAATCAGAAGTAAGGTTATCAAATGTATTACAAATAGATACAAGCTTTACTGTTTCATGAAGCTTGTCATCAGTAAGACCTAAAGGGAAGCCAGTACCATTACAGTATTCATGATGCATTAAGATAATTGCTTTTGATATATAGCTTATATCATCGTATCTATCATTGAAAATTTCATATCCGTCTATAGGGTGTTTTTTTAGCACATCTGTTTCTTCAGGATTCAATATTCCGTTTTTTACCCTATCTATAATATCTTTTGGAGTTAAAAGCTTACCAACATCATGCAGAAGTGAACCAACAGCAAGCTCTTTCAAATGTTCATTACTATATCCAAGATGAATTCCCATTATTACAGATAAGGCACATACATTTATGGAATGTTCAAATAAGCATTCATCTTTAGACTTAATATCACAGATATCTAGTATGACTTCTTTGCGAGAAAGTATGTCATCTATAATGGAATTTGCCAATTCTAAAAATTTACGTGTATTAGGCTTTTGCTTATTTAAAATCTTTTGAACCTCATCTTTTAAAGCCTTTTTAGCGTTAATTCTAATTTCTTCAGATATATAATCTTCTATTTCTATTCCTTCGGAAAGTTCATCGTTTACATATATGGACATAATCCCAAGAGTAGTCAATCGCATCTTGTATCCTGGCTTTAGAAGAGTCCCTTTAGCTAAAAGTAATCTACCAGAAGGATCATAAATAGGTTTTGCTAATAGTTCGTTTCCTTTAATTTGTGTAATTGATATTTTTCGCATAGTGAATTCTCCTCGTCAATAGTAATATAATTTACTACTAAATAACTGTATAATTATCCAATAATTATATAATACCATACAAAGTATGTAATAAAAACATATTTAAGTAATCTAGAAAAGTAATATTAGTAGATATACATTTTAAATTATAGGATTTAAAGCTTCAAAGACAGCTTCTGCCATAAGTTTATGTCCTTTAATATTTACGTGTACTCCATCTATGTATAATTTATTTGGAGTTTCTATACTAATCTCAGATTTTATTCTGTTATAAAAATCTATGTATGGTATGTTTATTTCACTTGAAAAATTAATACACCAATCTCTGTAGTGTAAAAGTTTTTGGTTTATAATTTCATAATTTACTTCAGAAGCCCAGAGAGCTTTAGCCATAGAAGGAATTACTGGAGGTTGTATGCCTATAATCATATTTATATTATTATTCATTCCTTCTTCTATCATAGTCATTATATTGTCTTCTACATTATTTAAATTAGAGTTCATTAAAAAGTCATTTGTTCCTCCCATTATAATGCATATAGCAGGCTTTTGTAAAACTACATCTTCATAAAATCTATACATCATACCAGCAGTGGTATCTCCTAATTTTCCTTTGTTTATAAAATCTATATTATATTTATCTTCACATAGTTGAGTCCATCTATTTGGGTTATCAACCATATATCCATAAGTCAAACTATCTCCAATACATACTATTTTCATTACAAAACCTCCAAGATAAGTGTATAATAGAAATAAATAGTCAAGTGATTATTTAAGTAATTTATTTCTATAGTATATCATATATAAATATTTTTTTGGGAGGTATATGAAATGAAAAATGTAAATGTAAGTATTCAGGTTTTACCGGTGGTTGATGAAGAAAGAATATATCCTGTTGTTGATAAAGTAATAGAATACATAGATTCTTGTGGGGTTAAGTATGAAGTAGGACCTATGGAGACAACTATGGAGGGAGAGCTTGATACGCTTTTAGAAATTGTAAAGAAGGCTCAGGACATATGTATTGAAGAGGGTGCTGCAAGAGTTATTTCAGTAGTAAAGATAGATTATAAGAAAGAGGGAGTTACAATGGATGAGAAAACTTATAAGTACAGATAAAAAGGCTTATTTTCTAATATGATATTATATAAATTTAAGAATTAGTTTAATCGTGTGTATCGATTTAGGAGGTAAGGAATATGAAAGGAACAGTGGTTGCTACATGGCTTAAAACTTGTAGAAAAATTTATGATGATGAAGTAGTAAATATGGCTATGGAGTCAGTGGGATGGAAATCAAGTAAAATATTTTTACCTGGAGAAAATGTTGAAGATGAGGAAATAAGAAAGGTAATTAGGTTTATATCGGATAAAAAGAATGTTGCACTTAATGAGCTTTGGAGAACTATAGGAAAGGATAATATTTTATCTTTCTTTAATGATTTCCCTGCATTCTTTGAACATGAAAATTTGTACTCTTTCTTTAGATCTATGTTTGATGTTCATGTGGAGATGGTTAAAAGACTTCCAGGAGCTAAGCCGCCTATTTTAAATATAAAACCAATATCTAATAGAAAAGCTGTATTTTCATATAATTCTAAAAGGGAGATGTATGATTACTTTTTAGGATTGCTTGATGGAAGTGCAGAGTTTTTTAAGGAAAATATAGAAGTAAAAGAAATTGAAAGATCTATGGGAAGCTTAAAAGTGGAAATTACTTTTGAAAATGATATATTTTTTAAAAGGACATATAAGTTTAATAAGGTTTTATCACTGGGATTTATTAAGGAGATACCAGCCAAGGTTGGAATATATACTTTTTTAGTTTCTGCACTAGCTAATATACCTTTAATAGGTGTAAATAATATACTGAAATTTGTACTAGTGTCTATAGTTCCAGCATTTGTTTCAGCCTTTATTATATATATGCTAGTAAGACCTAAAAAGCTTATTGAAGAAGAAATAAAGAAAATTAATACAAATGATTATACAGAAGAGGGAGAAATTGAAACAGGAGACTTTTTTGAGGATTTGTATAATCTATTAAAGGAGCACAGAAAGATTATTAGAGCAAATTTTGTTGGTTTTAAGGGTGTAACCGATGAAATGAATACTTTTGTTAGAAATATAAATGTCATATCCAATTCTATGGAAAGAACTTCAGAAGATATATCATGTGTTGTGGAACAGGTGGCTAATGGTGCTGTAAGTCAGGCTGAAAATACACAAAATGCTGCATCCATACTAAATGGCAACATAGAAATATTAAAGGAAATCGTAGCCAGCGAAAACAAAAATAAAGAAGAACTTGAATATGCTATAGATAAAATTAATAATAGCTATAAGAATGTGGAAGATACTAGCAGAAACATAGTTGAATGTCTTAAAAAGTTCCAAGAAGTAAAGGATAAGGGAATAGAATTAGAGGAGAAGGCAAATAACATTAATAATATAGTTTCCATAGTATCTCAAATTTCAGAACAGACTAATCTTTTAGCACTAAATGCCTCTATTGAAGCAGCTCGTGCAGGAGAAGCAGGAAGGGGATTTTCTGTAGTTGCAGAGGAAGTAAGAAAGCTTGCAGAAGAAACTAAAGGGGCAGTAGAGGAAATTAACTCTAATTTAGCTCAATTTGTTAGTGAAATCAACATATTAGTGGACAAGATAGGAAGTCAATATGAGGTGCTAGAAGGAGAAACTACTAATCTTCAAAACGTTAGAGATATAAGTCTAGATGCTACTAAATCAATTCAAACTGTAGCAGCATCTATGATTAAAACCATAAACGAACTTGATAAGGAAGCTGATTCAATTGCAGAAATTTATGAGAACATAGAATCATTGTCAGCTATTGCTGAGGAAAATTCAGCGTCTTCAGAAGAAGTAAGTGCCAATGTTTCTAACTACACCAATGAAATTAAGAACCTTATTGAAGGTATATCAGAATTTAAAAAGCTTACTAAGGAATTTAAAGAGGATTTAAGCAAATATAAGATATAACATCTCCCGTGGGATTTGCACTTAGGAAAGCTCTACTGGGCAAAGAGATTAAAAGTCAGTGAAGAAGTGGAGGCGTCTATAGGCGCCTCCACTTTAAACTATTTTATGGTGTAAAATAGTTTAAATTCCTCTCAAGTCAAACTCAGGGATGAAGCTTTCTGAAGCTGTACCTTCTTCTTGAATAAAGGCATTTTTAATTCCTATGGATAGGCAGTATTCTATTAGTGCTTCGTAGTGTTTTTGATTTACGGGTTTGTTTATTTCAGGATAATTTAATACATTATGAGTTGGGGTGTATTGATTCATAATGCTTATATATACGGAATCTTTAAAGGTTCTGTATATATAATCTATTATTTTTTTTGAATCAAAAAGAAGTCCGGGAAGCATTAGATGTCGGATTATTACTCCTCTTTTCATTAAACCATTATGGTCGAATTTGGGTTCTCCTACTTGAGAGACCATAGCTTCTATAGCCTTAGAAGCTATTTTAAAGTAGTTAAGAGCGTTAGAGTATTTTATTGCATATTTATCTTTATAATATTTAAGGTCAGGAAGATATATGTCAACATAACCATTTAAAGCTTTTATAGTTTTCAAGGTTTCATAGCTGTTAGTATTATACACAATGGGAATGTTAAGTCCCTTTGATTTTGAAATTTTTAATGCTTCTATTATTTGAGGTACATAATGAGTAGGAGTTACTAAGTTTATGTTATGGGCACCTCTATGTTGCTGTTCTAAAAAAATTTCGCTAAGGCGTTCAATTGAAATTTCTTTTCCTACTCCGTCACTGCTTATAGCATGATTCTGGCAAAATACACACTTTAGATTACAGTTAGAAAAAAATACTGTTCCAGAGCCTTGTGTTCCTGAGATACAAGGCTCTTCCCAATAGTGAAGAGATACCCTTGCAATTCTTACATTATCAGAAGAGTTACAAAATCCAGTCTTACCATTTAATCTATCTACATTGCAATGCCTATTACATAAGTTACACCTTTCAAGCATAATTTCACACCCTTATTTTTTCTTATGTGGTTCATTAAATTTAAACATAATATATTGTATCATAAAAATTAAACTTATAGCGCCAAAGAAAGGATATACATGACGTATTAAATTAACAAAGCCAAAACGAGATACTAAAATATCAATAAGTAATATAATCACTACAGCTTTTTTATAGGATATATTAAAGACTTGCTGTAGTGTCTTACTTAAGCTGTATATATCAGACACCTCAGTTGAAAACATTTCAAGCCATATAATTGCTAGAAGCATTACTTGAAGTACCACTCCAAATCTATGAGCTATGTAAAGTAAAGGAATATCATATTTATATATATTTGGAACATTTGAAAGCAGCATGAAGTTAATCATCATTCCCAAAGCAGTAAGCCCAATAGAACCTAAAATAAGTCCGCGTTTTAAAGCAGATTCATTTCTAACTTCAGAGCTTAAAGGTACAAGAACTCCGCTGCAAGCTAAGATATTAAAGCCTCCATATAAAAGACAGGATATAAACCAGTTGTTTTTAAATTTAGGAATTGTTTTTATGTAAGATATAGTGGCTATATCTCTAGATAATGTAATAAACAATATGAAAATGGTGGTAATTACAATCAATAAGCAGGGCACTATAAATGAATTTACTTCAATAAGGCCATCTGTATTTCTAAGTAAGGTAAACAAGCCTATACATGCCATTATAATAGTTCCTATAAATCTTGGCATATTAAAGTATTGGTGAAGCAGAGCACCGCTTCCAGCCAAAATTATGGAAGAGCTGCTTATTAAAAATACTCCTGTAATTATTCCGGTAACTTTTCCTAGAATGCCGGGACTTACTAATTTTATTAAATCGTTGTAAGATTTTAGATTATATTTTATGCTAGTATGTATAATATTAAATCCCATAAATATGTAGATTATCATACATATTAAAAGTCCCTTAAAACTCTTATGTCCATATCTTGTAAAAAACAAGGTTATTTCTTGTCCAGAAGCTAAACCTGCACCTACAATGGTGCCAATAAATACTGCACATAGTTGAAAGGTTAAACTCAAATTCCTTTTCAAGATAATACCTCCATTATATTAATAAAACTTTCTTTATAAGTATATAAAGATTAATAAAAATAATGATTATATAAATTAAATTTTTATTTAGTGGGAAAATAAATATGAACTTTAATATGAAGATGGGTGGTAAGAAGATGAAGAAGTGTATGAGCTATATACTGATTTTTACTTTAATCTTTACACTTATAGGATGCACAGAGAAAAAGGCTGAGAATGTTAGAGAAAAGGATAGGTTTGATATCAAGGCCGCCAATGATATAGTAGAATCATATATAAAAAATATTGCATTAGAAAAATACGATAAGGCCAATGAATTATTAAGTGAAAAAGTAAAAACTGACGTAAAGGATATAAAGCCAAATGATTTAAAAATAAAAGGATTTAGAACTGAAGAAATGAGCGAAAATGCAGGGGAAGGAAATTTTAGATTAAACGTGGTAAAGGCAAATATGAATAAGCCAGAGACTCAAATAGTGGAATATAAATTTAAGGTTATAAAGGATGGAATAGACTATAAAATAGAGGAAATTAAAACTACTTTGCTCATGGAAGCTTTTCATAGCTTTGATGAAATAAGATTTAGGAAAAAAAGTGAATTAGATACATTTTTGCTTACAGATATGGAAGGACTTCCTAAGTATGCTTATTCCAAAGATGATAGTGCTCAAATGAAAAGCCAGATAGTTCCAAAAAGTAGTTTTGGACCTATAGTCCTTGATTATACAGGAGATATAGTAGCTATATCAACTATTGGAAACGGCAGATATATAGGACTTTTAACTTTTGATGACTCCATGGAAACTCAAGGCCAAGGCGGCGGTGGAGGAGGTAGTGGTGTAGAAAACCCAAATAGCAGCGGTGCAGGTGGAGAGCAGAGGGATACTCAAAGTAGAAAAATGCCTAAGGAAAAGCCTATAGGAAAGCAAATAGTGTCCTGTGACATTATGGAGAATGCTGTCATTGAAAATATGATATTCTCTAAAGATGAAAAACTTTTAGCAGTTCAATACTCAAAGGATGGAAACAGATCTATTAGGGTGTATAACGTAGGAGATGGAGAACTCATAAAATTTAATTTTGAAGAAGAATATCCATTAAACAAAGTAAACATAGTTTTAAGAGGATTTGAGGAAGAAACTATGAAATATACTATAGTTCCTAAAGACAAGCAAAATGGTATTGAGAAATATGTTGGAAATTGGGAATTAGATCTTAAGGAATTTAAGGCAAAGAAGTCAGAATCATAAACTTGAAGGAAAAAGCCTATGGTGTATAATAGACTATAGGCTTTTTATAAGTGACTATGTTTCAAGAAATAATAGATTTTATGTAGTTATTTATTTTACTAGAAAAGGAGATTACAATGAGAAAAATATGGGGAGATAAAAGATATTATAGTTTAAATTATTTCCTGAGAGAAAAATTTGGAGAAAAAGTTTTTAAGATATCCCTTGATGCAGGTTTTTCATGTCCTAATAGGGATGGAACTATAAGTAAGGGTGGATGTATATATTGCAGTGCAAGAGGATCAGGAGATTTTGCAGGAGATAGAAACTTCTCTATAGATAGGCAATTTGATGATATAAAAGAAATGATGCAAAGTAAATGGAAGAACGGAAAATATATAGCATACTTTCAAGCATATACAAATACATATGCTCCTATAAATGTTTTAAGAGAGAAGTATGAAGAAGCAATAAGAAAAGAAGGTGTTGTTGCTCTTGCAATAGCTACAAGGCCGGATTGTCTCGATGATGGAGTTATAGATTTGATAAAAGAATTTAGTGACAGAATATATACTTGGGTAGAATTGGGGCTTCAAACTGCTAATGAGGATACAGCTAAAATTATAAACAGAGGATACAAGCTTTCTGTTTTTGAAGATGCAGTGAAAAGACTGAGAAGTATAAATGTTGATGTTGTTGTTCATACTATTTTTGGACTTCCAGGAGAAGATAAAGAAGATATGCTAAATACTATAAAATATCTAAGCCATATGGATATACAAGGGGTAAAAATTCATTTACTTCATCTTCTTAAGGGGACCCCTTTAGTTAAACTCTATGAAGAAGGAAAATTAAAGTTTTTAGAAAAAGATGAATATATAGACTTGGTGACGAAGGCAATTACTTTGCTTCCTCAGAATATAGTAATTCACAGATTAACAGGAGATGCTCCGAGAAATTTACTAATCGGTCCTATGTGGAGTTTAAAGAAATGGGAAGTTTTAAATGCTATAGATGATAAATTGAAAAATGAGGACTTATATCAGGGAATGAATTATGATAAAAATGAGGCTTGCACTTTAAAGGTGTAAGCCTCTCTTTTTCATGATATAAATTATGCTCTAAATAGCATCCTTCATTAGTTCATAATATTCATAGATATATTTATCTGCGGCAGTAAGTATTTCATTCTTTTGATAGTGTGAATATTCATCGTAGATACCCACAACTTTCATTCCTGCTGCTTTAGCGCCCATAACTGCAGGAAGTATGTCTTCAAAAACTATACATTCACTAGGAGATACATTAAGTTTTTTTGCAGTGAGCAGATATACATCTGGGAATTGTTTACCCCTTGAAACTTCATCAGTTGTGGTTATTGCATCAAAGTATTCATATATACCATTAGTTTTTAGAGCAGTTTCTAAAAGGAGATGACAATTGCTAGTAGCTAGTCCGATTTTTATATTCATAGATTTTAGCATATCAAGAAATTTTTTTACTCCAGGTTTAAGTGGTACGTTATTTTTATATTCTTCAAACGCCATATTGTTCCACTCATTGCAAATTTCGTCTATGCTCTCTTTTAAGTTGAATGTTTTTTTGAAGTATTCCGCTGTTTCCTCAAAACTGAGGTGAGAAATTTCATCTTTTAGGTTTTCTGGACATTCTATATTGCGCATTTTTAAAAAATCTATATCTATTTTTGTCCATACCCACATTGAATCCACCAATGTTCCATCCATATCAAATATAGCAGCTTTTATATTATTCAGCATATCTAACTCCTTTTCCAATATTATAATTTAATATATATTATTATAATATTATATAATATGAAAGATTATATAGGAAGTAGCACTTCCTATGAAAGTTCCAGCTAGCACGTCCGTAGGATAATGGACTCCTATATATATTCTTGAAATTCCAACACAAGAGGCTAAGAAAATTACTGCTGCAGCTACATTAGGATAGAATAAGGAAGTTGTAACAGCCATAGAAAAAGCAGCTGTAGTATGACCAGATGGAAAAGAATATTCATCTATTCCGATCTTTTTTATATTTAAATTACTAATTTTTATAAATGGTCTGATTCTATTTACAGATTCTTTTATTATTTTAGAAATAAAAGAACTTACTGATAGGGTAAATAAAACTTTTATACCTAATGAATGTACGGTTTTATTAGGATGAACTATAGCTATCAATGTAAATAGTATTGAGAAAATTGTAGAGCCTAGATAAGTTATGGGAGTCATAATAAGGTCTAATGTTTTACATTTCATTGAATTGTTTATAATTTTCAAAATAGCAACATCGTGTTTATGAATTTTTTTTATCAGTGTATGCAAAAGCAACTTCCCCCCTGTTTTTTCATATGCTTTTATTGTAGCATAAAGTCTAAAAATCTCTAAGAAAAATTTTAATTTTATCTTTATTTTTAAAGTCCTCTATAGAGTCCATGCCAATTCTTTTCAGAATATCTTTCATACGGTCACTATCTATGGATACAGATATATCCGAGTTGTCAGCGAACTCATCTAGTAATTTTCTACCTTTTTCATGAGGAAGGATTGCTTTAGGACCTCCCACACATCCTCCAACACAGCCCATTCCTTCAATAAAGTTAGCCTCAATATTGCCTTCTTTAAGCTTAGTTAAAATCTCACGGCATTCCTTTACGCCGTTGCCTTGAATTGCCTTTAAATATTTTGCTTTATTAGGGAATAGGTTCTTAATAGCTTCTGTTACAGCAATAGAAACTCCTCCAGTACGTCCGTAAAGTCTACCTTCTCTTGAAGCATATTCTGTTGCAAAATCTTCTTCAAGTTTTTGTGGATGTATTTCTAAGGTATCGAATATATCCTTTAGTTCTTGATAAGTTAGCACATAATCTATAACCCCTATAAGATCTTCTTCCTTTGCTTCAGACTTTTTGGCTATACAAGGTCCTATAAATACGACTTTGCAATTAGGATTTAATTCTTTTAAAACCTTTCCAGCTGCAATCATAGGGGAAACTGAAGGTGATACATGAGGTAAAAGCTCATGAAATAGTTTTTTTAGCATTCCTATCCACATAGGACAGCAGCAGGAGGTTATCATAAAGTCGTCAACTTTATTTACTAAATGATCAAATTCTATAGCCTCTTTTATGGTTAACATATCTGCAAAAAATGCTACTTCTACCATGTCAGCAAATCCAAGCATTTTAAAAGCCGTTCTTAGTTGATTTATAGTTACATTTTCTCCAAACTGACCAATTATGGAAGGAGCTACTGCGGCTATTACTAGGTTTTCTTTATTTAATAAATCCAATAATGGAATAAACTCAACCTTATCTAAGATGCTTCCTGTAGGACAAGCATCTACACAAAAACCACAGTCTGTACATCTATCAAGGGATATGTAAGTTTTGTTTGTGTTTTTATCAACTAATATAGCATCAAAAGGACAGGATTTCTGACACATGGTTTTACCACTTTCATCTGCGCAATCCATGGAGCATTCCCTAACTTTATGAACTATTTTGTGTCGTATTTCATAATTTGCAATAGCTTTTTTTAAGTTTTGAACAAAATTATCATCATAGTCTACATCAACTCCGCACAAAAAGGAAATGGTTTTGCTTAAATATTCCTTATTAGTATCCTCTTTAGACAGCAGAGATGCTACCATATCTTCAAAAGTATCATCATAGTAAGCTTTAACTAAACTTTTAAATAGTGTACCGTGTTCATTGTTCATATAAAAGTCCCCTTTTCTAAATCAAATTTTATTATCCATGGTTATATTTATTTTTGACAACAAAAAAAGGATATATACTTTATATTTATACATTAGTAAGTTGTAGCCTCTATAAGCTTAGTAAATTCACCTTTATGTCTTCACTATATGAGACGGCATATTAGCCGCCACATAATAGATTCTAGAAAAGCACATACTAAAAATGGTTTTTATATTTAAATAAAGAAGGGAATATTATGATAGATATAAAAATAAGTAAAAAAACAGGGTGGAACTTTGATAACAGTTATGCTCGTTTGCCAGAATCTTTTTTTAGCGTCCTTAATCCAACACCTGTAGCTTCGCCAAAGCTTGTAATACTGAATAAGCCTCTTGCTGTATCTCTTGGATTGAACGTGCAGTTTTTAGAAAGTTATGAAGGTGCAGAAGTATTTAGTGGAAACAAGATTCCAGAAGGTGCTGTGCCTATTGCTCAAGCATATGCAGGACATCAATTTGGATATTTTACTATGCTAGGAGATGGCAGGGCTTTATTGCTTGGGGAACAAATTACTCCAAAAGGAGAACGTTTTGATATTCAACTGAAAGGTTCAGGCAAAACTCCATATTCTCGTGGAGGAGATGGGCGAGCGGTACTTGGACCTATGCTTCGTGAATATATTATCAGTGAGGCAATGTATGCCCTAGGTATTCCAACTACACGGAGTTTAGCGGTGGTAACAACTGGAGAATGGGTAATGCGGGAAGAATTGCTGCCAGGTGCAATTCTAACACGTGTAGCTGCAAGTCATATCAGAGTAGGTACTTTTCAATATGTCTCTAAGTGGGGAAGTATTGAAGAACTTAGAACTCTAGCTGATTACACAATAGAACGACATTTTCCAGAAGTTAAAAATGCCGAGAATCCATATTTGGCACTGCTTCAGGAGGTAGTAAAACGTCAGGCGTTACTGATTGCAAAGTGGCAGTTAGTTGGATTTATCCATGGAGTAATGAATACCGATAACATGGCTATTAGTGGAGAAACTATTGATTATGGCCCTTGTGCTTTTATGGATGCTTATGATCCATCAACAGTATTCAGCTCTATTGACCATTATGGGCGTTATGCTTATGGTAATCAACCACCAATTGCTGCATGGAATCTGGCTCGACTAGCTGAGGCTCTTTTGCCATTACTTCATGAGGATAAGAAGGAGGCTGTGGAATTGGCTGAAGAAGCTGTTTTGGAATTTAATGATCTGTATAATTGTAATTGGCTCTTGGGAATGAGATCTAAACTCGGAATATTTAATGAAGAGAAAGAAGATGAATCACTTATTAATGAGCTTTTAAGTATGATGTATAAGTATAATGCAGACTATACCAATACCTTTAAAGCGCTGAGCTTTGATAAGAAAGAAAATACAGATTTATTTAATAGTGAGGAGTTTTATAAATGGCATAAGAAGTGGCAAGAAAGATTGAAAAGGCAAAAGGGATGTAAAAATGATTTTTACGACTTAATGAGAAAATCAAATCCAGCTGTAATTCCTCGTAATCACCGAGTAGAAGAGGCATTAGATGCTGCTGTAAAAAGGGGAGATTATAGTGTAATGAACAGACTTCTCAAGGCTCTTTCAAACCCTTATGCTTATTCACAAGAACAAGAGGAATATTCAAAGCTTCCTCCACCATCAGACATACCTTACAGAACCTTTTGTGGAACTTGAATATGTTATCTTTGTCATTTTAAGTACAAATACAAAAAATAAAAAAAGCCATATTAAATTTAATACGGCTTTGGTCGGGGTAGCAGGGCTCGAACCCGCGGCCTCATGGTCCCAAACCACGCGCGCTACCATCTGCGCTATACCCCGGCGACAAAATATATTATATAATCTTATCTTTAAAAAGTCAACTACAATTTTAAAATAATTTATTGATTATATAAAAGAGAGATTGATGCGGCAGAAGGGGGCTTATAAGTTACCATGAGGCAAACATTACAAATAATGAATATAATCCATGTTATTATGAATACTATACAAAACTTAGATAATATGCTTTCTATAAAATTTAGTTTGTGCAGCTTCATAACTATAAATAACACTATGCAGGAGATTGTACCAACTAAACTAATACCTAAAAAAATATTTAAGATGATAGTTACAATATTATTAAACATAAACATTCACCCTATTTTAATGTAATAAGATATAATCTAATATAAATAAATTATATACTATAATATTATATTATGGTATATAATTTATTTATAAAAAAATTATACCTTTTTTTCTTTGTTATCCCCAGCTCCTCTAGTGGGAACAAGAGATATAATAAATCCAACTAAAATAGATACTAAAGAAGGAGCTATTACGTTTAAATATACTACATATCGTGTTTTATACAAAATCAGTGCGCTGATGCCAGTTATTAGAGCGCTAGCAATAAAAATATATATGACAAATTTAGCAAAGGAACTTAAGTACTTTTCATATATTTTATGACGAGTAGGTCCGCTTATTACGGCTCTAAATAAATAATATGAAATAAGTATTAATATAATATCTAATACAGCAGTAATTAAAAAATTTCTCATAAGATTTACCTCCTAATCAATATATCATTATTATTTTTGCCTAATTCTCATATTTTTACACCTATGATACTGAATAAATATATAAAAAGCTATGCACCCTAAGTATAGAAAAAAATATATATCTTAAGGAAAAATTCGCTGTAAATAAAAAAGATATGTTCTAAGACAAAATCTTAAAACATATCTTTAGCTTGTATAGTATATTACAAATTATACTGCATCACTTAAGAACATTTCTCCAACTTTATAAACATCCCCTGCACCAATTGTAATCAATAAGTCTCCAGACCTTAATTCTTTCTTTAAAAAGTTATTCATATCACTAAAACTGTGGAAATTTTTGCAGTTAACACCATTTTCTCTAATCTTGCTGCCTAAAATATCTGAACTTACAATGCCTGTATCTTTCTCCCTAGCTGCGTATATATCTGCAAGTAAAAGAGTATCTGCGTTAGAGAAAGAAGTTGCAAACTCATTTAATAAACTTATTGTTCTAGAATAGGTATGAGGCTGGAATACACAGAAAATTCTCTTGTGAGGAAAATTCTTTGCTGCGTTTAAGGTAGCTTTTATTTCTGTTGGATGGTGAGCATAATCATCTATTACTGTAATTCCGTTGGTTGAACCTTTTATTTCAAAGCGCCTGTGAGTCCCATGGAAAGTAAAAAGTCCCTCAACAATAGATTCCTTATCTATATTTAAGCTTAGAGCAACAGCAATGCTTGCTAAGGCGTTAAGCACGTTATGTTCTCCAGGAACGTTCAATTTAAGATTAAATAGTTTATCTTCACCATTGTAAACATCAAATTTAGGACAGCCATTTTCACCGAATATTATATTTTTAGCTCTTATATCACCCTTGGAAAGCCCAAAGCTAAGAACTTTGCAATTAACTTCTTTTGATATAGATAGAGCTTTTTCGTCATCTGCATTAACAACTAAAACTCCATCTTCAGGTATCAGCTGAGCAAACTTTTTAAAAGTATTTTGTATTTCTTCTATATCCTTATAAAAATCTAAATGATCTGCTTCAATATTTAAAATCACACCTATATAAGGATAGAATTTTAAGAAAGATGCTTTATATTCACAAGCTTCTGTAATAAAGTATTCACTGTTTCCAACTCTAACATTTCCGTTAATAGCATCTAAATTTCCTCCAACTAAAATTGTAGGATCTAAATTAGCATTTAAAGTAATATGAGAAAGCATAGAAGTAGTTGTTGTTTTACCATGAGTTCCTGATATAGCTACATTATATTTATGACCCTTCATTACATGACCAAGAAATTCTGCTCTATCCATGATAGGGATGTTTAATTCCTTAGCTTTTAAAAGTTCAGGATTATCTTCGGGAATTGCAGCAGTATAAACTACTAAATCTACATCTTTAATATTATTTTCGTCATGCCCTATGTAGATTTCAGCACCCTTTAATTTTAGATGATCTGTTAAATTTGATTGACTTCTATCAGAACCTGATACTTTATAACCACTATTTAAAAGTATTTCAGCAAGACCACTCATGCTAATTCCACCAATACCTATAAAATGTATCTTCTTGTTTGTATCTTTTAAAAAATCAAATGACAAATTAATCAACTCCTTAAACAGATAAAAAGTAGTCCTACTTAATCATTATATACAACTTTTAAGAAAAACAATACAGTATAATTAAAATAAAATTTTATAAAATAAAATAATTGTCAAAAATAATATCAGAAATATCATACCATTTACTATTGATAACGATATAAGATTATAATAAAATATGAATAATAGTACAATTTTATAAAGAGATAATTCGTATAAAATGGGAGAGAAATATGAATAAGTTTAGTAGAAATCAAAGAATCACAGCTATTACAAAAACATTAATAGAAAATCCAAACAAAGTTATAAATCTAAATACATTTACTAATATGTTTAATGCTGCGAAATCCACTATAAGTGAAGATGTTGTAATAATTAGAGAAACATTAGATAAACTATCTATGGGAAGTATTGAAACTATTTCAGGTGCAGCAGGAGGCATAAAATATAAATACGGAATATCAGATGAAAAAGTAGAAGAATTTGCAAAGAACTTATGTATAATTTTACAAGATAAACAAAGAATAGTACCAGGAGAGTTCTTATATATAAGCGATATAATGTTTAATCCTGAAATAATATCGACTGCTGCAGTTATTTTAGCATCCCAATTCAAAGATTTAGAAGTAGATTATGTAGTAACGGTAGAAACAAAAGGTATACCTTTAGCTTATGAAGTTGCAAAAAAATTAGGAGTTAAGCTTGTTATAGTTAGAAGAGATAATAAAGTTACAGAAGGGCCAACAGTTTCTATAAACTATGTTTCAGGATCAACTAAAAGAATACAAACGATGTCTCTTTCTAAAAGATCTATATGTAAAGAAAGCAAGTGTATTTTTATAGATGATTTTATGAAGGCAGGTGGAACAGCTCTAGGGATAATAAACTTACTAAAAGAGTTTGAAAGCGAGCTTATAGGAATTGGAGTTCTCATAGATGACATAAATACCAGTAAAAAGTTAGTTAATAATTATGTTTCTATAATAAAGTTTGGAGGAATTGATGAAAATAATAATCCTATAGTATATCCAGAAAAGATTCGTAAAAAGTAAAATTTTCTAAAAATTTATCACATAATAGAAGGAAAAATATAAATCATGGAGAATACTATATACAAAGCATCTTTGGAGGTGGAGTTCAATGCAAATTACAGATGTAAGAATTAGAAGGATTTCTGCTGAAGGAAAAATGAAGGCTATCGTATCAGTAACTTTTGATAATGAATTTGTAGTTCATGATATAAAAGTTATTGAAGGACAAAATGGGCTTTTCATAGCTATGCCTAGTAGAAAAACTCCTACAGGAGAATTTAAGGATATAGCACATCCGATTAATACTGATACAAGACAAAAAATACAGGAAGCAATTTTAGATGAATACGAAAAGGTAAAAAATAATAATGAACAAGATGAAGAAGTAGTAATGGAAGAGGAGTAAAAAGGGGTAAATGCCCCTCTTTATTTTTTTGAAAAAATAAAGAGGGGAATAATTATATATATTATCATATAATATAAGATATTATGTAGTTGAAAAATATTTTTATATAAAATATAATGTAATAGGCATAAACATTAAAATGTAGCATATATAACTTAATGCGTTGCTATATACCGTGTAAAGAGGTGTTAAAATTGTATAAAAGTGCTATAATACTTGCCGCAGGGAAAGGTAAAAGGATGAAATCTAAATTACCAAAGGTTTTACATAAGGTTTGCGGTAAGGAAATGGTAAATCAAGTAATAGATACTTTAAAAAAATGTGACATAAATGATATAAACTTAGTAATAGGAAATGGAGCTGAACAAGTAAGGAAGGCTACAGAAGATAGAAATGTTACTTATTCTATACAGGAAGAGCAGCTTGGAACAGGTCATGCTCTTTTGTGTGCCAAGGACTTTTTAAAGGACAAGGATGGAATTGTGGCTGTATTCACGGGAGATGCTCCTTTGATTACAGAGGAAACGGTAAAAAGTTTTTTTAGGTTTCATGAAGAAGGAAAACATAAAGCCACTATACTAACAGCCCTAGTTGAGGATGCAACTGGCTATGGAAGAATAATAAGAAATGAAAAAGGCGAAGTTGTAAAGATAGTAGAGCATAAGGATTGTACTAAAGAAGAACTAAAAGTTAATGAAATAAATTCTGGAATGTACTGCTTTGATATTAAAGAACTCATGGAAAGTTTAGATAAATTAAATAATAATAATTCTCAAGGGGAATATTATCTAACTGATGTTATAGAGATATTAAGGAACAAAAATTTAAAGGTAGGAGCTTTAAGCGTTAATGCTGACGAGATTAAAGGCGTAAACTCAAGAGTTCAGCTTGCAGAAGCAGAAGAAATACTAAGGCATAGAATAAACAAAATACACATGGAAAATGGAGTTACAATAATTGATCCTAAGTCAACATATATAGGGGTAGATGTAGAAATAGGAAGAGACACTATTATATATCCAGGAAACGTCCTTGAAGGAAAGACTGTTATAAAAGAAGGATGTATCCTTTATCCTAATTCAAGAATAAAAGATAGTATTATCGAGGAAGAAGTTAATATTCAAAGTTCTGTCATACTTGAAAGCCATATTGGAAGAGGTACAACTGTTGGACCTTTTGCTTATATACGCCCAGAGAGCAATATTGGACAAAATGCTAGAATTGGAGACTTTGTTGAAATAAAGAAGTCTACTATTGGGGATAATACTAAAGTATCTCATTTAACATATATAGGAGATGCAGAAGTAGGCAGTGGATGCAATTTTGGGTGTGGAACTGTTGTAGTAAATTATGATGGAAAGAGCAAAAACAAAACGATAATAGGTAATAATTCCTTTATTGGATGTAATACTAATTTAGTAGCACCTGTAGAAGTAGAAAGTGATACATATATAGGAGCAGGATCTACTATAACTAAGAAGGTGCCAAATGGAGCGCTTGCAATAGCAAGAGCAAAGCAAATTAATATAGATGGATGGGTAGATAAAAAAGGATTAAGAAAAAAATAAGGAGGTCTACATATGATAACCCATGGTAAAAACATTAAGATATTTACAGGTAATGCACACCCAACTTTGGCTAATGAAATTGCTGATATATTAGGTGTTTATGTTGGTGATTCAAATGTTGGAAAGTTTAGCGATGGAGAAATATCTGTAAATACAAATGAAACAGTAAGAGGAACAGATGTGTTCGTTATTCAACCTACACATGCTCCAGTAAATGACAATTTAATGGAACTTTTAATTATGATAGATGCTTTCAAAAGAGCATCAGCTGGAAGGATAACAGCAGTTATACCTTATTACGGATATGCAAGACAAGACAGAAAAGCAAAGGCTAGAGATCCAATCACTGCTAAGTTAGTAGCAGACCTAATAACAACAGCAGGAGCAGATAGAGTTCTTACTATGGATCTTCATGCAGCACAAATTCAAGGATACTTTAATATTCCAGTTGATAATTTAATTGGAGCACCAATACTTGCTAAATACTTTATAGATAAAGGATTTAAGGATAGAGAAGATGTAGTTGTTGTATCTCCTGACCTTGGAAGTGTTACAAGAGCTAGAAACTTTGCAGATAGATTAAACTGCCCAATAGCTATAATTGATAAGAGAAGACCAAAAGCAAATGTTTCAGAAGTAATGAATGTAATCGGAGACATTAAAGATAAGACTGTTATTCTAATTGATGATATGATTGATACTGCTGGAACTATAACAAATGGTGCAAATGCATTAGTTGAAAGAGGAGCAAAGGACGTTTATGCATGCTGCTCACATGGAGTATTATCAGGACCTGCTTTTGAAAGAATAGAAAGTAGCGCTATTAAAAAATTGGTTACTTTAAATACTATAAATATTCCAAAGGAAAAATTAAGCGATAAATTTGAAGTTTTATCTGTAGCTCCAATATTTGCTGAGGCTATAAAGAGAATATATGAAGATGTATCTATAAGCAAATTATTCACTTAAATTATAACATAATAGTATATATTAAAAAGTTATATATACGATTATAATAACTTTTATTATAGGCATATAAGGACTTTCCTTGTATGCTTTTTTAAATTAGAATTTTAGCATAAAGTTGTCTTTAAATTGTAACTTTTATTTAAATTTATAATTTTAATCGTTTATAGTATATGTAAATATGATAGAGTATAATTAATGTAAATTTAGAGGAAATTAAAATAAAACAGAAGATATTAACTCTAGATAAGAACGGGGGTAAATTTATGGAAGGTCTTTTAGGAAAGATACTTATCGTAGATGACGATGAAAATATATGTGAAGTAATAAGAATGTACTTAGAAAGTTCAGGATATGGTACTGAGGTTTGTTATGATGGAAAGGAAGTACAAGAAGTATTTCTTGAGTATAGACCAGACTTAGTTCTTCTTGATATTATGCTTCCCCATGTTGATGGAATAGATGTATTAAAGTCCATAAGAAAGGATTATGAAACTCCTGTCATTATGCTGACTGCAAAAGGAGAAACCTTTGACAAGGTATTAGCTTTAGAATTAGGAGCAGACGATTATATAGTGAAGCCTTTTGAGCCAAAAGAGTTAATTGCAAGGATTAAGGCTGTTTTAAGAAGGTACAATGTAGAAGCAGAAAGCAAGGAGATTTTAAATTTTCCTAACTTAACTATTGATATAAATTCATACAATGTTATATATAAAAACAAAGAAATAAAGATGCCGCCTAAGGAGTTTGAGCTTCTTTATTATCTTGCAAGCAACAAAAACAAGGTTTTTACAAGAGAACAATTACTTTGTGAGGTATGGGGATACGATTATCCAGGAGATTCAAGAACTGTGGATGTTCATATTAAAAGGTTAAGAGAAAAGCTTCAGGGAGGACCAAATTGGCAAATAGAGACTGTTTGGGGTGTTGGATATAAGTTTGAGGTGAAGTAGATGCGAAAAAAAGGTT
Organism: Clostridium thermopalmarium DSM 5974; assembly: GCF_002995795.1. GTDB lineage: Bacteria > Bacillota > Clostridia > Clostridiales > Clostridiaceae > Clostridium_H > Clostridium_H thermopalmarium. The sequence goes on along the minus strand of NZ_PVXN01000028.1, from coordinate 14,941 downwards.
TATTTTCAAAGATGGTAGCTACTTATATCCTCATAATATCTATGAGTTTTATAATAATAGCAGCCTTTTTATCCTTTTGGTTTGAAGGTTACTTTTTTGAACAAAGAAAAAGTCAGCTTTTAACTGAAGCTCAAATAGTATCTAATGCTGCTGTACAATATTTGCATGGAAACACTTCTTTGGATAAGACTAATGATATTTTGGAATATGTATCAAATTATGCCAATATAGATATAATCCTGTTTGATAGATATGGATATGCCTATGCTGTATCTAATCAAGAACACAAAGAATTAATAGGACAGCAACTTTTAAGCGAAGATTTAGGAGACTTAAGGGAAGGAAAACTTGTTGAGAAAAATAACATATTAGCAAATGTTTTTAAAGAGCCAGTCCATACTTATGAAGTACCTGTGTTTTATAGAGGAGTGTTTCAGGGAGCAGTAGTCATAAATACATCCATAAATGAAATAAAGGATCTTTTAAAAAGAGTTTATGAAATTATATGGATATCAGCGATTATTGCAATAATAAGTTCAAGCTTTATTATATATTCTTTTTCTGAGAAGATATTGATTAAACCTTTAGCAAAAATAAACGATGCAGCGGATAAGATAGCAAAAGGTGAAGTAAGCAGAAGAGTAAACATACAAACAAATGATGAAATAGGAGAGCTTGCCAGATCTTTTAATTCTATGGCAGATAGTTTAGAGGAAGTAGAAAAAAATAGAAGAGATTTTATATCTAATGTATCTCATGAATTAAGATCTCCTATTACTTCTATAAAGGGATTTATAGGAGGGGTATTAGATGGAATAATACCTAAGGAAAAGGAAAAATATTACTTGTCTATTGCCTATGATGAAATTCAAAGGCTTACTAGACTTATAAATGATTTATTGGATTTATCAGCAATAGAGGCGGGAAAGTTCAGTTTGAATATTAAGCCCCAGGATATAAATGAAATTATAAAACTTTCTATTATAAAATTTGAAACTGCTATAAAGTCTAAAAAAATAAATGTAGATGTATGGTTAGAAGATGAGGAAGTTTATATATTAGCAGACAAAGATAAGATAATACAAGTTATGACTAATCTTATAGACAATGCTATAAAATACGTAGAACCTGGCGGCAATATAGAGATAGGGGCCAGAATTAAGGGACAAAAGGTATTTGTATGGGTGTTTGATGATGGACCTAATATCTCAAAAGAAGATGAAAAGCATATTTGGGATAGATTCTACAAGGGAGATAAATCAAGGACTTCTAAAGTGAGTACAGGACTTGGATTATCTATAGTGAGAAGAATAATTAATCAACACAATGAAGACATATGGCTTGAAAATAAAGAAAATAAAGGGGTTAAATTTATATTCACATTGAAAAAGGCCCATAGATAAAAAGTCCAATAATTTTTAGAGGTGATATGTTTGCAAGATAATCATGAAGTTAAGGAAGTCAATTGGGAGAGCATAAGTGATGAAAAATATGGTGCAATAAAGTTTAGAAAACGTAAAAATAATATTAAAAGTTTTTTTAGAGGCGTTGCGTTCATATTAATTGCTGCAGTATCAGGAGCAGTATCTTCAAGTTATATGATAGAAAAAAAATATTCTCAAAAAGCTAAAGTGGAGGATAAGAGTATAGATGAAGAACTTCAAGAAAACCCTTACAGTGATATAGCTAAAGTAGCTAATATTGTTGGACCTACTGTTGTTGGAATAATTAAAACCTCTCCAAATGATTCACAGAATGTGAATAATAGCAGCGGTTCGGGTATAATATTTCGTTCTAATGGATATATAGTAACCAATTATAATATTATTGATGGAGCAGAGGAGATTAACGTAAAGCTTGCTAGAGGACAAAAATATTTAAAAGCAAAATTCATAGGTTCAGATCCTGACTCTGGCCTAGCAATAATAAAAGTAGAGGCGCAGAATCTGCCCGTAGCTAAGTTTGGAGATTCTTCTAAAATGAGGGTTGGAGATATTGCAATTGCCATAGGAAACCCCTTAGGAGAGGAATTTACTGGTAGTGTAACGGCAGGCGTAATAAGTGCTCTTAATAGAAAAATTCAATATGGGAAATCAACATATAAGGTGCTTCAAACAGATGTTGCTATGAATGAAGGTAACAGTGGAGGAGCCTTATGCAATTTAAAAGGAGAAATTATAGGAATAAATAATTTAAACCTAAAGGATACTCAATTTAAGAATGAAGATGGAATGGGATTTGCAATAGCTTCAAATGAAGTAAAGAATATAATAAATGAGATTATGGAGTATGGAAAGGCTGCAAGGCCTGACTTAGGTATATATGGAAGGGATGCGGTTTCAAATAATAATGATGGAGTAAAGGGGGTATATGTAACCTCAGTTACAAAAGGAAGCGGAGCAGAAAAGGCTGGAATTATGCCTACAGATATTATAGTTGAGATAGAGAAGAAAAAGATAACAAAGTTTGAGGATATGGCTGGAATTTTAGGAAAATACAAAATAGGGGACACTGTAAAGTGTAAAATATGGAGAAATGGTAATAATATAGATATGACTATAGAACTTGCAGATATGGAGAATAAATAAGCTGATAAAATATCTTAAACCCGTGAGATATAATCTCATGGGTTTAAGGCGTTTGTAAAATAACTATTTATAAAAAGCTTTTTTTGATGTATCATATTTTAAGTATGATTAAAATGAAGTGAGATGGAGGTGTTTTTATATGTTTTTAATAGTGGGACTAGGCAATCCAGGAAAAGAGTACGAGAATACGAGACATAATGTAGGATTTGATATTATAGATTTAATATCTGAAAAGTATAATATTGAAATAAATAGGAAAAAATTTAAAGGTGTGTATGGTGATGGTAATATAAATGGGGAAAGAGTTTTTTTGCTAAAGCCAGAAACTTATATGAATTTAAGCGGAGAAAGTGTAAAGGAAATATCTGATTTTTATAAAATACCTAATGAAAACATTATAATTATTTATGATGATATAAGCTTAGATGTTGGCAGACTTAGAATTAGAGAAAAAGGCAGCGCAGGAGGTCATAATGGAATCAAGAGTATTATTGCCAGTTTAGGCAGTGATGTTTTTCCAAGGATAAAGGTAGGAGTAGGACAGCCTATGGAAGAAGATTTAGTTTCTTTTGTATTAGGCAGATTTTCAGATGATGATAGAAAAATTTTAGAAAAGGTATTTGAAGCAGCATCAGCTGCAGTGGAAGTTATAATAAAAAAGGGAACTATGGAGGCTATGAATAAATATAACGGTTTTAAGGTAGAGCAGGATTAGGAGAGGTGCATACAGATGAGATTAAAAGGGCTTATGCAGCCTTTATTTGAAAATGAGCAATTTAAAGATGTAGTAAAGGCTGTGGAGGATAGAAGGTTTCCTATAGAGGTAGTAGGACTTTCTGACTCAGGTATAGGATTTTTTATAAATGGGATATATGAAAATCAGGATAAATCAATTCTCATATTTACTCATAGTGATGTCGAGGCTAAAAACTTATATGAGGATCTATCCTTTTATTTGCCTAATGTATATTACTTTCCTAATAAAGAGGTAGTGTTCTATAACATATATGCAATTTCAGGAGATTTAAGATGGGAAAGGCTGAAAGTAATAAGAGAGATGCTTAGAGAAGATAAAAAAATTATAGTTGCATCTATTGAAAACTTAGTAGCATCTTATATTTCTCCTGAGCTATATAGAAAATATACGATACATATTTCCGTAGGAGATACTGCTGATATGGAAAGTTTAAGTGAAAGGTTGATACAAAGTGGATATGAAAGAGTCAGCATAGTAGAAGGAAAAGGAGAATTTTCAATAAGAGGGGGAATACTTGATATTTATCCTCCTATATCCTCTATTCCGTATAGAATAGAGTTTTTTGGAGATGAAGTAGATTCTATAAGAAGCTTTAATACAGAATCTCAAAGAAGTATAGAGAAGTTTAATAGTATAGAAATATTTCCTGCTAAAGAGATGATTCTAACAAAAGAAAACGTTGATAAAGGATATGAGGAAATAAAAAAAGATTTAGAACTGGCTAAAAAGACCTTAGGAAAGGATAAAGAAGCAAGAGAAAGAATAGAGTTAAGTATTTCTGCTAATTTGGAGCTTTTAAAAGAAAATTGGGGATTTGAAAATATAGACAGCTTTCTACCATATTTTTATGATAAAACCTTTACTTTAACAGATTATATGAAGGATTCCTTGATATTTATAAATGATACTCAAAGATGTGTAGGTAAGTTAGAGAGCATATACTTTGAGTTTCAGGAAAATTATAAGCAGTTTTTAGAAAGAGGAAATGTGCTGTTAGGTCAGTCTAAGTTATTAGTGAGCAAAGATGAAATTATGGAAGAATTAAGAGAATCTAAACTCATAACCTTAGATATGCTGCACAAAGAAAATAAGTATTTTGTGCCGCTGCATAAAGAAGTATTTTCTCAGGTAAGTCTTAGTGGGTATGGTGGAAAGATAGACTTACTTATAGATGATATAAAAGATAAAAAGCTTAAAGGGTATAAAACAGTTATTTTAAGTGGAACTAGACCAAGAGGAGAAAGACTTGCAGAAACCCTAAGAGACAGAGATATTGAGAGCACCTATAAAGATGTTATAGAAAATATTGAATATGGCGAACTGGTAATAACCTTTGGAAATCAAGAAAAGGGATTTGAATATCCAGATTTAAAGCTGTGCGTAATATCCGATAAAGAGATTTTTGGAGCTTCAAAGAGAAAGGTTGCTAGAGTAAATAAAAAAGGTGTAGGAAAGATAAAAAGCTTTACAGAACTAAAACCAGGAGATTATGTAGTTCATACAAACCATGGAATAGGTGTATATAAAGGAATAAAGCAACTAGAGGTTCAAGGACATAAAAAGGATTACTTAGAGCTCAGCTACAATGGAGAAGACAAGTTATATGTGCCTGTAGACCAGTTGGACTTAGTACAAAAGTATATAGGAAGTGAAGGAAAACCTCCTAAAATAAATAAGCTTGGAGGAAGTGAGTGGAATAAAGCTAAGAGCAAGGTTAAAAAGGCAATAAATGAAATAGCAGAAGATTTAGTAAAGCTATATGCTATAAGGTCTACATTGAAAGGACATAAATTTTCTAAAGATACTATATGGCAAAAACAATTTGAAGACGAGTTTCCATATGAGGAAACTCCAGACCAGCTTACAGCTATAGAAGAAATCAAAAGAGATATGGAATCTGAAAAAGTAATGGATAGGTTACTGTGTGGAGATGTAGGATATGGAAAAACAGAAGTAGCAATGAGAGCGGCCTTTAAAGCGGTAATGGATGGTAAGCAGGTAGCTATTCTAGTTCCTACAACTATTTTGGCAGAACAACACTACAATAATTTAATTCAAAGATTTTCAGATTTTCCAATAAAAATAGATATGGTAAGTAGGTTTAGAACTTCTGCTCAAATAAAACAAACATTAAAGGAACTTAAGGCTGGTAATGTGGACATTCTTGTAGGTACTCATAGAATACTTCAAAAGGATGTTCAGTTTAAGGATTTAGGTCTTCTTATTGTAGATGAGGAGCAAAGATTTGGAGTCACTCATAAAGAAAAGATAAAAAATATGAAAAAAAATGTAGATGTGTTAACTTTAACAGCCACACCTATACCAAGAACACTCCACATGTCTCTTACAGGTATAAGAGATATAAGTGTTATAGAAACTCCTCCAGAGCAAAGATATCCTGTACAAACCTATGTGGTAGAATTTAATGAACAGCTCATAGCAGATGCTATTGAAAGAGAAATAGATAGAGGAGGTCAGGTGTATTTTGTATATAATAGGGTAGGATCTATAAAAGAAATGGCCTCATATCTAGGAAAATTAGTGCCAGAGGCAAGGATAGGCATAGCTCATGGACAGATGCCAGAGAAAGAACTTGAGAAGGTTATGATTGACTTCATGAAGAATAAGTATGATATACTTTTATGTACAACTATAATTGAGACAGGTTTAGATATTCAAAATGCAAACACTATGATAATATATGATGCAGACAAGTTTGGATTATCACAGCTTTATCAGCTCCGTGGAAGAGTCGGAAGAAGCAACAGAATTGCATATGCATATTTAACTTATAGAAAAGATAAAGTGCTTTCAGAGGTGGCTGAAAAAAGATTGAAAGCAATAAAAGATTTCACTGAACTTGGCTCAGGATTTAAAATTGCTATGAAGGATCTAGAGATAAGAGGAGCAGGAAACATTATAGGTTCATCTCAACATGGACATATGGCATCTGTAGGATATGATTTATACTGCAGGATGCTTGAAGACACCATAAAGCTTATAAAAGGTGAGATAGACAGAGAGCCTTTTGAAACTACTGTAGATCTTAAAGTGGATGCATATATACCAAATAACTATATAGACGATGAGATGCAAAAGATAGAGATATATAAAAAGATTGCTAGTATAGATTCTAAGGAAGCTATGTTAGATATTCAAGAAGAACTTGAAGATAGATTTTCTGATATACCTAATTCCGTAGATAATCTTATGAATATTGCTTATATTAAGGCTCTTGCCAATAAGCTTGGAATACAGGAGATTAAGGAAAAACCTACTGAGGTTGTTATAAAGTTTGTTAATAGAAACTTTATAAGTGAGGATCTAGTAAGATATATAATAAATAAATACAGCAGGAAAATTATATTTAAGATGGGTGAAGAGCCTGCAATAGGATATCAGCTAAGAGATATAAAGAAGGAAGAACTAATACCTGCTCTAAAAGAATTATTGGAATATCTTCAGGGAGCAGTTGAAACAAAGTAATTTTATGGTACAATAAATTTGTTGTGAAAAAATATGATAAGAGTGGAGGAATAAAATTGAAGAACATAAAGAAAATCATTGCAGCTGCAGCAGTATCAATTTTTGCAGTGTCAGCTGTAGGATGTAATATGATAGAAAAGACACCAGAAGCTATAGCTAAGATGACAGTAGCTAAGGTTGGAAATAAGAAAATAACAAGAGGACAATTGGACTCTCATCCATATCTAGCAGGAACACTAGAGCAGTATAAACAGCAGTATGGTGAAAATTATGCTCAAAATGAAGAAGTTAAAGAAAATTTAAAGCAGGCAAAACTTCAAGTTCTTAATGAAATGACTGCAATTGAAGCTATTATTCAAGAGGCAGAAAAGCTAAAATTAGTTCCAAGTGAAGAGGAATTAAAGAAAGAAGTAGATAAATCTATAGCAGATCTTAAAGAAGCTCAAAACCTTAAGGATGATGCCTCTTATAAGGAATTCTTAAAATCTCAAGGAGTTACAGAAGAGGGGCTTAGAGAAATATTAAGACAAAATGTTATAATTAAGAAACTTCAAGATGAGGTTGGTAAAAATGTAAAAGTTACTGATAAGGAAATGCAAGAAGAATATAACAAGCATAAAGATAAATATCCAAAGGATCCTGAAAAACCTACAAAACTTACCTTAGCTCATATTTTAGTTTCAGATGAAGCACAAGCTAAATCAATTAAAGCACAGCTTGATAAAGGAGCAGATTTTGCAGAGCTTGCTAAAAAGTATGGAACAGATGGAACTAAGGACAAAGGTGGAGACTTAGGTACAGTTCCAGTAGTAGATTCTGGATTTGATGAAGACTTTATGGATGCAGCTATGCAACTTAAAGAAGGTGAAGTATCTGGAGTAGTTAAAACTCAATCTGGATATCATATAATAAAGGTTACTAAGAGAGAAGATCAGCCTGTTAAAACTTTTGAAGAAGCAAAATCAGAAATAAAAACTACACTAGAAGATAAAAAGAAAGATGAGGCTTGGTCTAAGAAGTTAGATGAAATACAAAAAAATGCAGATATAAAAACTTATGAAGATAGATTAATCTAATGTTAAGAAGATGGCGTATTAATAGTCATATATTAATACACCATCTTTTTTTAGTATTAAAATTAAACCTATACAATTGTGTATAAAATTTCATATTTGGACAGATAATATTATTGTGAAAATCATTATTAATAAAATAAACAAACAAGGAGGTAAAAAAATAGATGAAAGCAACTGGTATCGTTAGACGTATAGACGATTTAGGAAGAGTAGTAATACCTAAAGAAATAAGAAGAACTCTAAGAATTAGAGAAGGAGATCCATTAGAAATCTTTACAGATAGAGACGGCGGAGTAATATTAAAGAAATATTCACCTATAGAAGAATTGAGCAACTTTGCAAAAGAATATGCTGAAGCACTACAGGCAACAACAGGTAATATCATACTTATATGTGATAAAGACAACATTATATCTGTAAGTGGAACTTCTAAAAAAGAATATATGGATAAGAAGATAAGCGCAGAACTTGAAAAAGTAATGGAAGATAGAAAAAGTTTACTTCTAGGAGAAGGAAGTAGTAAGACAATACCTCTAATGGATGATGAGGATGCAGAGGGTAAATACTCTGCTCAAGCGATTTCACCTATAATTGCAGAAGGAGATGCAATTGGTGTTGTAATAATAGCATCTAAAGAAGATGATGTTAAGTTTGGAGAAATAGAATTAAAATTAGCTGAAACAGCAGCTTCATTTCTAGGAAAACAGATGGAATAAGGCCTCTTGGCTTTAGGGTAATATATTCTCTAAAGCCTAGAAATCCTTATACATAGCTAAGAATAAAAAAACAATGGTATCATTACTGCCATTGTTTTTTTAGAGTAATAATTAAGAGTAATAATATACCTAAAAGTTAAATATAAATACTTGTACTAGTAAGTATTTTTGGGGGTATTAATTTGAAAAAACAATCATTAGTAAAAGGAACCTTTATTTTAGGTTTTGCAGGTATATTTGCTAGAGCTATAGGGATGTTCTTTAGAATTCCTCTTACAATACTTGTAGGTGATGAAGGATTAGGATATTATCAAATGGCATATCCACTGTATATGCTTTTTATTGCAATTGCATCAGGAGTACCACTGGCTATGTCAAAAATGATATCTGAAAAAAGCGCTAAAGGGAATGACATAGGAATATTTCAGGTATTAAAGGAAGCATTAATATTGATGAGCATACTAGGTTTAGGTACAAGTATAATTATGATTGCATTCTCTAGTAAGCTTTTAAGGCTCTTTAGATGGGATCCTAAGGCTTACTATTCTCTTGTAGCTTTAGGAATAGCACCTTTTTTTATAAGTATTATGAGTGTATTCAGAGGTTTTTTTCAGGGACTTCAGACTATGACCCCTACAGCAATATCTCAAATTCTAGAACAGATTGGAAGAGTTGGGGTTGGAATTGGGCTAGCTATATTACTACTTCCAAAGGGTGTAGAATATGCAGCAGGAGGAGCTACATTAGGAGCGGCAGCAGGAGGAATACTAGGAGGAAGTTATTTAATAGGTACATATATAAAGGCTAAAAGAAGATTTCCTAGAATAAAAGTCAGATCTAATCCAAAAGTTATGGAAGAGCTACTGGTAACTGCAATACCAATATCTTTAGGGGCAGCAGTAGGTACTGTTATGAATGTAATAGATTCCTTCTTAGTTCCACAAAAACTTTTAGAAGCAGGCTTTACATCAAGAGAAGCAGCAGTACTATATGGACAACTTACAGGAAAAGCAGCAGTCTTAGTAAATGTGCCTCTTACTTTATCAGCAGCTTTATGTGCCTCTGTTGTTCCAATAATATCAGAGGCATTTGTGCTAAACAATAGAGCCAAATTAAATCATAATGTAACATCAGCAATTAAAATATCTACAGTGGTGGCATTACCTTCTCTCGCAGGACTATATTTTTTAGCTTCTCCGATATTACATCTTATTTTTAGGGGGCAGGCAGAAGGAGAACTTATTTTAAAATACTCATCTCTATCAATTCCGCTTATAATACTAGCTCAAACTACTACAGTAATATTGCAGACAACTACTTCTAAAAGATTACCTGTAATTAATTTGTTCATAGGCTGTATAGTGAAAATGATAGTAACAAGTATATTAGTTCCTATTCCTAGCATAAATGTTTATGGAGCTATTATAGGGACATTTTCAGCCTATGCAACAGCAGTTGTGTTAAATATAAGGCTTTTAAAGAAAAAACTAGGAGTATATATAGACTTATATAAGGTACTGATAAAACCAGCCTACGCGTCTATTGCTATGATATTTTCTGTTGTCTTTGTTTATGTTAAGGCATATAATTATACAATGAGCAATTCAATTTCTTGTCTAATAGGAATATTTATAGGTATAATAATCTATGGAATGTTAATAATGGCATTTAAAGTGATTGATTATGGCGAAATAAGAAACAAGAAAATTAATAAGGCAATAAAGAAAGGATAAAGTGAGAGAAACTATGATAAAGGTTGTAGGGTTGGGACCTGGTAGCAAGGATGCTGTTACCATGGGAACTTTTGAGGTACTGAAGAATAGTACTAATGTTTATTTCAGAACAGAAATTCATCCTAATGTAGAATACTTAAAAAGTTTAGGGATTAAATTTGAAAGCTATGACTATAAATATGAGAGTCTTGAAAGCTTCGATGAGGTATATGAAGACATAGCAAAGGATTTAATAGAAAAACATAAGAAATATGGAGATATAGTATATGCCGTGCCGGGACATCCGTTAGTGGCAGAAAAGTCTGTAAGCAATCTAATAGAACTTTGCAAAAAAGAAAATATTGAAATAGATATACTTCCAGCTATAAGCTTTATAGATGCCTTAATGGAAAGTTTAAAGATAGATCCCATAAGTGGAATAAAGGTAATAGATGCTTTTGACATGGAAAATCAAATCTTAGATAAGAGGCTTGGAACTATAATAACTCAGGTATATAATAAATTTATAGCGTCAGAAGTAAAATTGAAGCTTCTTGAATATTATAGCGATGATATGGAAATATATTTTGTAAGGGCAGCTGGAGTTAAAGAGCTTGAGAGCATTAGAAAGATACATATATATGAGCTTGATAGGCAGGATGACATTGACCACCTTACATCTATATATGTTCCTAAAAACTTAGAGGGTACTAAGGATTTTCATGATCTACTCAATGTGATGGAGACTTTAAGGGGAGAAGATGGATGTCCGTGGGATAGAGAGCAAGATCATAAGTCTTTAAAGAGATATTTGATTGAAGAATGTTATGAAGTTTTAGAAGCTATAGATGAAGAGGACGAAGATAAATTAATTGAGGAATTAGGAGACGTTTTACTTCAGGTAGTGTTCCATGCTCAAATAGGAAAAGAAGATGGATACTTTAATATTAATGATGTAATAAAGGGAATATGCAATAAGCTTATATATAGGCATCCTCATGTTTTTGGAGAGGCTGAGGTAAGTAATTCAAAAGAAGTTTTAGTAAACTGGGATGACTTAAAAAAGAAAGAAAAGGGACTTGAGACTTACACAGAAGAGCTTAAGCATATACCTAAAAATCTTCCTGCTCTTTTAAGAGCTGAAAAAGTTCAAAAGAAGGCTAGTAAGGTAGGATTCGATTGGAAAGACGTAAAGCCGGCTCTTGATAAAATTATTGAGGAATTAAAAGAGGTTAAAGAGGTATATAATTCCAAGAATAAGGGAAAAATAATAGAAGAAGTAGGAGATTTAATATTTAGTTGCGTAAATGTAGCGAGATTTCTTGACATTGACCCTGAAGATGCATTAAATTATACTATAGATAAATTTATAAGTCGATTTGAATACATAGAAAAAAAAGCAAAAGAAATTGGAACTAAACTTACAGATATGTCTCTAGAAGACATGGATAAGTTATGGGAAATGTCTAAGAAAATATAAGGTGATTTTAATTAAAAGTTCATATAAATAAAAGAGGATTTTTAATTTAAATGAAGAATAAAAATCTAACACTATTTATTAGTTAATTTAAGGAGGTAACAAAAGTGAATAAATCAGAATTAATTGCTAGTATGGCTGAAAAAGGACAATTAACAAAGAAAGATGCAGAAGCTGCATTAAAGGCTTTTATAGAGAGTGTAGAAGAAACATTAAGCAAAGGAGAAAAGGTTCAATTAGTTGGATTCGGAACTTTTGAAGTTCGTGAAAGAGCTGAAAGAAAGGGAAGAAATCCAAGAACTAAAGAAGAAATAACTATACCAGCATCAACAGTTCCAGTATTCAAAGCTGGTAAAGAATTTAAGGATATGGTTAATAAATAATAACTAGAATAAAAAAACTAAAATAAAAACCTGGGTGCAAATCTGGGTTTTTTATTTTATTAACTGTTTATTTTTAATGGAGGTAATTATGAGATTAGATAAATATCTTAAGGTTTCAAGAATAATAAAAAGAAGAACTGTAGCTAAGGAAGCTTGTGAAAGTGGAAGGGTTTTTATAAATGGAAAGGTTGCAAAGCCAAGCACAGATGTAAATGAAAATGACATAATAGAAGTTAAGTTTGCCAAAGGTACGTTAAAGGCAAAGGTAGTAAATATAACACATCATGTTTCAAAGTCTGATGCTAAACTTATGTATGAGATAATCTCTGATGATTCTGAAGAAGCACAGGTGGAATAACATATAAATTAAATAGGATTTTATTATTGGCCTCTCCTTTACAAGTGCATATTCACTATTATGCTAGCATATACATATTTATAAAAGGGGAGGGGTGTTTAATGGAAGTAAAAAAAGAAAATATAGAAAATCAAAAGAGCAGCTTAGTGCTTGAAAATAGAAATAGATTAACGCTTACTGGAGTAGTGGAAGTTATAAATTTTGATGATAAGACTATAACTCTTGACACAAGTCTTGGAACTTTAACCATAAGAGGACAAGAACTTAAAATGCAAAAATTAGATGTTCAAAACGGGGATGTAGCAATAATAGGACGTGTAAATTCCTGCGTATATACAACTACAGAAAGTAAAAAAGATAATGAAAGCATTATAGCAAGGTTGTTTAGGTAGGTTATTATGTTGATACCAATACAAACTCAAATTAACATGATATTATACAGTATATTAGCAGGAATACTTACAGGACTCCTATTTGATATATATAGGATTATTAGAGGATTTGAAAACCCCAATAAGGTATTAACCTTTATAGAGGATATATTATTTTGGATTTTTGCAGCACTGTTAGTTTTTATTTTTTTGCTTTACACTGGATATATGTATGTTGGAATACATTTATATATATATATAGCTCTTGGTTTATACATATATGTAAAATTGATGAGTAACTATTTATTAAAAATACAGTATAGGTTTATGATGTTTTTGGCAAGAACCTTAAGAGTAACGATAAATTTCCTTTTATATCCATTACAGCTTATGCTTTGTAAGATTGCTAAGAAAAATAAATAAAAAATTTCTTGAATAAAGTCTAAAACAAAACTAAAATATAGATATAAACAAAATATAATTTTAGAGGGAATTATATATGGAAAGAAAGTCTAAAATTAAAAAAATAAGTATAGCCCTAGTTCTAGGATATGTATGCTATATATTGGTGAATCAACAGATAACCATAAGAAATAAGAAAGCTCAGTTAGAAAGTTATAAAGTTGAGTTAGATAAAGCAATGAAAGAACATGAAAGATTAGTAGATGAGACCAAAATATCTAAGACTTACAGATATGTGGAGAGACTAGCCAGAGAGAAACTAGGTTTTATTAAGCAAGGAGAGAATGCGGTAATACAAAAAAATGATTAACCATAGCTTATTTATAATTTAATTTATATAAACATATCAAGGAGGAGTTTTATTAACATGACCTTAAAGTTAGGGAGTATCCTAGAGGGTACAGTAGTCAACATAACAAAGTTTGGAGCATTCATAGAAGTGGAGGGGAAAACGGGGCTAGTTCATATATCTGAAGTGTCGGACACGTATGTAAAAGATATAAGAGAATATCTTAAAGAACAGGATAAGGTTAAAGTTAAAGTTATAGCTGTTGACGATAATGGAAGATTAAGTCTATCTATAAAACAAGCTATGGTTAACAAAAAATCATCAAGACCTGTAGAAATAGACTGGGAAAAAGAAAGAAATAAAACAAGCAGCATAAACTTTGAAGACGCTATATCCAAGTTTCTAAAAGATAGTGAAGAAAGATTTCAAGACATAAAAAAGCATCAAAATATAAAGGGAAACAGATATTCTAGAAAAGGTTGATCATAAATGAAAAAGGACTAACTATAGTCCTTTTCTTATTTTCCATTCGTAATCATTTCAAAAAAATATGAATAAATTTAAAAAAGTAGTTGACACATATATATGATTAATATATAATAGTCTATGTCGCTGAGAGATGACGACAAAAAAATAAAATATATGATTTTTATAAATGCTGGAGTGGCGAAATCGGCAGACGCACAGGACTTAAAATCCTGCGGAGCTAACCCTCCGTACCGGTTCAAGTCCGGTCTCCAGCACCAATATCGCGGGGTGGAGCAGCTGGTAGCTCGTCGGGCTCATAACCCGAAGGTCGTAGGTTCGAATCCTATCCCCGCAACCAATAAACATGGCGGAATAGCTCAGCTGGCTAGAGCATTCGGTTCATACCCGAAGTGTCGTAGGTTCAAGTCCTATTTCCGCTACCAAACAAAAAGAACCATAGATTTTTCTATGGTTCTTTTATTTATTGTGAATTTTAGTTTGTTAAGCAGTACAAGCGTCCAAAATAAAAAACTACATTCTGTATGTGAAAAATTGGATTACATCATTAGGGTAGCTACCTGTTTTACGGGTGGTGACTAAGTTTTTAACACGATGATTATCTTATAAATGATGGCTTTAAAAAACAAACTTAAAGAATTAAAAAAATAATTCTTAAATTGCAATATTAAATGCAACACCCCTGTGAAAAAATCATGTAGAATAGGACTGACAATAGTCAAAATCAGCCTTAAGCCCATCTTAATAATAACAGGAGATGGAGTGCATGGGTTTGTCAAG
>NZ_PVXN01000027.1 GCF_002995795.1 Clostridium thermopalmarium DSM 5974 | reverse complement strand
TGTGTTACAATTATTTCGAGCCATAGTGAGCACCTCATGTTTTGTTTTCTTGTCAAAAACAATTATACATGATTTTCTCACTATGGTTTTTCTTTTTTATCTATTGCATTTGATTATACAATGAACCAATTGAATTTTAAGATTTTATATTAGTCATTACAAGATTTATTGATTTCTTCATCACTAAGATGTTTTTTATAGATATATATTTATAATATACTATTCTATAAAAAATATAATGTTACACACTATTGATAAAAGGAAAATAAGTAATACATAATTAATAAAAAAATAATAAAGCTAATTCTGTAAGGAATATAGATAAAGATTGACTATAATAAGAGTTGTAGACTAAAATAGAAGTCAAGATAAAGTTTACATTAAGATTAATATTTTAAATATAGAAAATCATAATATAAGGTAAGGTGAATATTTTAATGATAAATATAGGCAAGATTCAAACTTTAAAGGTAGCAAATATTACAAAGATAGGGGCTTATTTAGACGCTGTAACAGGAGATAGTAAGGATAACATACTTCTGCCTAATAATCAGCTTCCAGAAAAAATAGAAGTAGGAGATGAAATTGAGGTATTTGTATATAAGGATTCAAAAGATAGACCTATTGCTACAAGAAAAAAACCTTTAATACAAGTAGGAGAAATTGCAACCTTAGAAGTAAAAGAAATTACAGGAATAGGTGCTTTTTTAGATATGGGTTTAGAAAAAGACTTACTTGTACCTTTTAAAGAGCAAAAATATAGGATGCAAGTTGGAAAGAAGTATTTAGTAGCAGCTTATGTAGATAAAAGTAAAAGATTAACTGCTACTACATATGTAGGAAGATTTCTTCATACTAACAGTCCATATAAGTATGGAGATTGGGTTAAGGGAACTGTTTATTCAATAAGTGATGAAATTGGAGCTTTAGTTGCAGTTGATAATAAATATAAAGGTTTAATACCTAAAAGAGAGTGTTATGATGAAATAAAGATTGGGGATGAAGTAACTTGTAGAGTTGCAAAAGTAAGGCAAGATGGTAAACTAGATTTAGCTATGAGAGATGTTGCATATAAACAGATAGATAGCGATGCAGAAGTGATTCTTAAAAAAATTGAAAGATATGACGGATTTTTACCTCTTAATGATAAAAGTAATCCAGAAGATATAAAGGATAGACTAAAAATGAGCAAAGCAGCTTTTAAAAGGGCAATTGGTAAATTATTAAAGGAAGGTAAAATAGAGCAAACGGAAAAAGGAATAAAGTTAAAGTAGATATGTTTTAGGAAAGTTCCCAATGAATATAAAAATTATGGCTCATTTAAGACATATTAAAATTAAATGATATAATATATACAAATTAATTATAAGTCAATACGTGGGAGTGAAATGAATGAAGTTTAATAGTGTGGAGGTGGCTAAAGCTGCTATCAGATTAGCTACTAGTGAGAGAAGCGAAGAAAAAAAATTAGAAGATGAGTTTAGAAAAAAAGATATACTAACAGCTGCCGTAGATGTAGGTGGAAATCTTAATGAATCAATTCCTAAAATAATGGAAAGAGCTTTAGTTGCTGCAAAGAGAACAGGAATTATAAAAGATTGTCATGTTCATGATGGGGCTGTTGTTGGAGCTGCAAGAGAAGCTATAATGCAGGTATCAGCTAAAGCAAATGGGCTTAATGTAGGAGGAAAAATAGGTATAGCAAGAGGCGGAGAGCATATAAGTGTTTGTATATTTATGAGCATAGGACTTCTCCATTTAAATGAAATAGTAATTGGTCTAGCACATAGATCTATACCAAACGACTAAACTAAAAAGGCAATATATAAGTTTAAATGAAATGCATAAGCGAAGCGGAAAGTAAGTTAAAGTAGTGAGATGCTTAAGTTAAATAAGAATTTTGAATCGATAAGCATTGACAGTTAGTTCATCTTAGTGTAAAATATAATAAATTAAGTAAAAGACTATAACAAAAGTTAAATTTAAGTAGTAGAATAGAAGTAATAAAGAAAATGAAGTCAGTTTAAAAATTTAGTAGAATGGTTTAAAATGTAGTATGGAAGAATAGAAAGCAGGCTAGAAGTTGTTAGTTTAAGATTAAAGACTAGCAACTAGAGATTATTGATTAAAAATCGTAGTGTAGTAGGATGGTAGGAGATATAGTAATAACAAGCAATATATAATATGCCGTATATGATTAGTATATTTACGGATATATTATGTTTTATTATATGTTGATAAATCAACTCTCCTATTAGGAGAGTTTTTATTTTTATAAAAAATAAAAATATATGGAGGATGGTAGTATGGTAGTTAAGAAAATTTTAATGTTAGTGGGTAGTTTATTAGTAGTAAGTGCTTTAGGAGGATGTTCAAATTCAAAGGCAACTTCTTTAGGCGCAGGAGAATCAAAGAATGAATTAGTTAAGATAGGAATTACTCAAATAGCTGAGCATCCAGCTTTAGATTCAGCAAGAGAAGGCTTTATTGCAGCTCTTAAGGATAAAAATTACAAAGATGGAGTAAATATAAAGATAGATTTTGAAAATGCACAAAATGATATGCCAACAACTCAGACTATTGCTGAAAAATTTGTGAATGATGATGTGAATTTAATTGCAGCAATATCCACACCTTCAGCTCAAGCAGCATTTAATGCTACTCAAAAGGCAAATAAAAATATTCCTATAGTTATAACAGCAGTGACAGATCCTGTAGCGGCTGGACTTGCAAAGTCTTTAGATAATTCAGGCACAAATGTAACAGGAACCTCTGATGCTGTACCTATAGAGAGACAATTTGAACTTATTAAAAAGCTAGCACCAAAGACTAAAAATATAGGTATTATTTATAATACTAGTGAAATTAATTCAGAGCTTCAGATAGAAGCAGCAAAAAATGCGTCAAAAAGTTTTAACTTTAATATAGTAACTTCAGGTATAACTAGCAGCAACGAAATACCACAGGCTTTGGACTCAATATTAAATAAGATTGATATATTATATATTCCTACAGATAACATGGTAGCATCAGCAGTATCAACCATAACTAAGATATGTTATAGCAGAAATATACCTGTTATGGGTGCTGAAGCAGCTCATGTGAAAAATGGAGCAGTTGCAACTGCAGGTATTGATTATTACAAGCTTGGATATGAAACAGGGCTTAAGGCTGTGGAACTTATAGAAGGAAAAAAACCAGAAGAGGTTTCAATAACCACTTCTAAAGAAACTAGTCTAGTTATAAATGAAGATGCAGTTAGAAAGCTAAACATGACTGTTCCAGAAGAAATTTTTACTAAAGCTGAGAAGGTAAAAGGTGGTGTTGAGTAATGATAAACTTTATAATAGGCATATTAGAACAGGGATTAATTTTTGCTATAGTATCCCTTGGAGTATATATAACCTATAAGATATTAGATTTTCCAGATTTGTCTGTAGATGGCACATTTCCTTTAGGAGCAGCAGTTACTGCCTTATGTTTATCAATGGATATGAATCCATTTTTGGCTTGCATTTTATCTATGATTGCAGGAATGGCTGCAGGTATAATCACAGGTTTGCTTCATGTTAAGCTTAAAATAACAAACTTACTTTCAGGAATATTGGTCATGATAGGTCTATATTCTATAAATTTAAGAATAATGGGAAAATCTAATGTACCTTTCTTTGGATTTAATACCATATTCACGGTCACAAGATTTATAAAGCCTATAATATTAATAGTGATATGTTCTATTATGGTTAAGGTATTACTAGATATATTTTTAAAGACAAAAATAGGATTTTTATTAAAAGCTGTTGGGGACAATGAGCAGCTAGTGACTTCCCTTGGAATAAACAAGGACATGATTAAAGTTATGGGACTTAGCATTTCTAATGGATTAGTAGCTCTAGCAGGTTCTATAATGGCACAACATCAAGGTTATGCAGATGCAGGTATGGGAACAGGTACTGTAGTAACAGGGCTTGCAGCAGTAATATTAGGAAGTTCACTTTTAAAGAGTTTGAAGTTTGTAAAGGCTACAACTATGTCTCTTTTAGGAGCGATTGTATATAAATTAGCTGTAGGAGCAGCACTAAGGTTTGGCCTTGAGACTACGGATTTAAAACTTATGACAGCTTTAATCGTTATTGTCGTGTTAGGAGCTAATAATTTTAAGATTGCCATTGGACTTAGAAAAGATGGAAAGGAGAGAGCAGTAGTTGCTTCAAATAAAAAATCTATACAAAGTATTCAATAAAGATACAGCAAATGAAAATGTAGTCTTTAACAATTTTAACTTTAAAGTAGATGAGGGGGATTTCATAACTATAATAGGAAGTAATGGAGCGGGAAAGTCTACCTTATTAAATTTAATTTCTGGAACTATAAAGCCAGATGAAGGAGTAATACAACTTAAGGATAAAGAAATATCTAAAATGCCAGAGTATGAATGTACTAAGTTTATAGGGAGGGTTTTTCAAGATCCTTCAATGGGAACAGCACCATCTATGACTATACTAGAAAATATGTCTATGGCATATAACAAAGGAAAAAGATTTGGGTTCAGTTTTGCTGTTGATAAAAATAATATAGAGTATTTTAGGGGGCTTTTATCGGAATTGGAACTTGGGCTTGAAGATAAACTCAATACTAAGGTAGGGCTATTATCAGGAGGACAAAGACAAGCACTGGCTATAATAATGACGGTTATGGGAAATCCACAGATTTTGCTTTTGGATGAGCACACAGCAGCTTTAGATCCAAAGACTTCTGAAAAAATAATAGATTTAACTGAGAGCATAGTAAGAGAAAAAAAAATGACTACATTGATGGTAACTCATAACTTAAATCATGCTATTAACTTAGGAAATAGACTTATAATGCTTCATCATGGAGAGATTATTCTAGACATTAGAGGAGAAGAAAAGAGGGGGCTTACTATAGAAAAACTATTAAAATACTTTGAAAATAATTTCAAAGAAGATGATTTACTAAGTGATAGAGCATTGTTTTCATAACACGAAGAAAAAGCATTTTAGAATTTGGGGCATTCTAAAATGCTTTTTTAGTGATTAGTAACTTTAAAGCTGACTGTCTAATAGTATGTAGTAGAGAAATATTCAGAGGTGATAAGCATTAGCAAAAAGTATCTTGGAATAGATATAAAACGGTGCAAGTTTTTAGGCAAGGGCAGAGAAGGAAGGGTATATTTAACTTCTGAAGGATATGCATTAAAGATTTTTAATAATAAAAGTAGTTGCAAAAGCCAGTACAATATATTAAAGAAAGTAGAAGGCAGTAAGTATTTTCCTAAAGCTATAGAAATGTCGGACAAGTGTATGCTTAGAGAGTATATAGAAGGTATAGCTCTATATGATTATGTAAAAAAGCGTGGATTATCGAAGGATATAGGAATTAAATTAATTGAACTATTAGAAGAATTTCGTAGGTTGGGATTTACTAGAATAGATATATCAAGTAAAAATATATATATAGAAAGCGGCGGAGACATTAAGGTAATAGACCCAAGAAAATCTTACAGTAAGAAAAGGGATATACCAAGAATGCTCTTGAGAGAGTTAGAAGCTCTTGGAGTTTTGGATGAATTTATAAAAGTAACTTTAGAAGTAAGGCCTAATTTGGTTGTTAAGTGGATAAATGCAATAAATAAATTAAGTAGAATAGCTTGTAAAAATGTTAGAAAATCATCAGCTTAAAAGTTATGGGCATCTAACTTATAATATTCTCATATTATAATTATATAAAGTATGTGAAACAAGGAGATATTTATGGATAATTTCCATAGAAATAAAAAAGATAAGAAATGTCTTGAAAGTTATAAAAATAATGCGGGATTAGATTTAAGTGGATGTAAATTTCTTGGGGAAGGGCATCATGGGAAAGTGTTTTTAAGGAAAGACGGCAAGGTTGTGAAAATATGTACTACTGCTAAAAGCTGTAAAAAAGAATATGAAATTTTAAGAAGAGTAAATGGCTCCAAATACTTTCCCAAAGTTTATGAGTATAATAACATATATATGGTAAGAGATTATGTGGAAGGACAATGTCTAAAAGACTATATTAAGGTATACGGGCTTAGCAAAACCTTAGCTTTAAATGTGATAGAATTGCTAGAAGAATTTAAAAGACTAAACTTTACAAAAATTGATATTAGATGTAAAGATATATTTGTTCAAAAGGATGAGTCTGTTATGGTAATTGATCCTAAAGGATGTTACACAAGGAATGTAAAATATCCTAGGCACCTTATGAAAGGATTAAAAAAATACATGTATTTAGATAAATTTCTTAAGGTTTTAAAGGAAGAAAGACCCGACCTGTATAAAAATTGGATTATAAAAAATGGAATTAAAGAAACATAATTTAAGAAAATTGCACCGCAATTTTCTTAAATATAACATCACGTATGGAATTTGCGTTTAAGAAAGATTCTAATGCTTGTTTAACGCTTTATACAATGCAAATCCCATGCGTGATGTTTAATATATCAACAATTCACGTGAAAAGTTTTGGATGTGTTGCCGCAGTCAAAACTACAATTATCCTCCAAGAGTAATATCTTGAGTATTATACCAATTTAGTGCTTGGAAAAAGTGAGCCTTATTAAAGTCTGGCCAATAATCATCTACTACATAAAAGTCTGAATATATGGACTGCACTGGCAAGAATCCGCTTAACCTTCGCCTTCCGCCCCATCTTATTATAAGATCAACTCTAGAGATATCATTAGACTTTAAACATTTAGTAATGTCGCGTCTATTGCTGCTTTTATTATTTACAAGATCTCCTAAATCCCATTCCCATCCATAGTTTACTAAGAAGTTTACTTTGATTCCACCTTTACCAAAAGTTTTTCGTGTTGTATAAGGTAAAAGTTCTGATGGAAACATAGGAGATTTAGAGTTTCCAACTACTAATAACTCTGCATCTTCTTTGCTTAACATTTCTACTGCATCAATACATGCCTTGGTGAAAGCTATTCTTTGAACAGTAGGTCTTTTTGTGTTATCTGTAGTAAAGCCGTAAAATGTTAATTCTTTTACGCCTAGTTCCTTGCAAAGATGAAATAAAATCAACCCTGGATTTAATCCAGATGCATATCCCTTTTCCTTAGTTAGTCCTTTGTTTACAGCCCAACGTCTATTGCCATCTGGAATAATTCCTATATGATTTGGAATTCTCATATTTTATCACGCTCTCTATTTTTAATATGCTAGGTAGTATTATTTCCAAGTTACAGAATAGTATTCCTTTATTGTTAAGTTTTATTTATATGTAAAACAAAAGTAAAGCTTTAGAGTTTATAACTCTAAAGCATAATACTACCCTTAGGCATATCCATGACTATAGTTATAAATGAGTATATGCAAGTTATAATAAATTCCTTCTTGCTTAGTTTTTAAAGCTATGCACTGGAGCAGGAATTTGACCTCCTCTTTTGATAAAGTCAGCACTGCCAAATTTGTTTACACCCATAATAGGAGCCCTTCCAAGAAGTCCTCCAAATTCAACCATATCACCAATTCCTTTTCCAGGGGCAGGTATTATTCTAACGGCAGTAGTTTTATTATTTATAACTCCTATAGCAGCTTCATCTGCAATAATGCCAGAAATAGTTTCAGCAGGAGTATCTCCAGGAATTGCAATCATATCAAGGCCAACGGAACAAACGCAAGTCATAGCTTCTAATTTTTCTATAGTCAAAGAATTTTTTAATACTGCGTCAATCATGCCAGCATCTTCGCTTACAGGAATAAAAGCACCGCTGAGACCTCCAACCATTGAAGCAGCCATTATTCCACCTTTTTTTACAGCGTCATTTAAAAGAGCCAAAGCAGCGGTAGTACCAGGAGCTCCACAACACTCTAATCCCATTTCTTCTAAAATATGAGCTACACTATCTCCAATCTCTGGTGTAGGGGCCAAGGATAAGTCTATTATTCCAAAAGGCACATTAAGACGCCTTGAAGCTTCTGACGCAACTAGTTGTCCCATACGAGTAATCTTAAATGCTGTTTTCTTTATGGTTTCTGCAACTACATTAAAACTTTCACCCTTAACAAGTTCTAAAGCGCTTTTTACAACACCAGGACCACTTATACCCACATTTATAACACATTCTGGCTCACCAATACCATGAAAAGCACCTGCCATAAAAGGATTATCTTCAACGGCGTTTGCAAATACAACCAGTTTTGCACAACCAAGACCATCTTTATCTGCAGTGAGTTCTGCTGTTTCTTTTATAATATGTCCCATTTCTTTCACTGCATCCATATTAATACCACTTTTAGTAGTTGCAACATTAACAGAAGAACAAACTCTTTCTGTTTCACTTAGGGATTCTGGAATTGATGAAATAAGAATTTTATCTCCAGCAGAATAGCCTTTATGAACTAGAGCTGAAAAACCTCCTATAAAGTTAACATTAACAGCACTAGCAGCTTTATCTAAAGTCTTTGCAAACTCTACATAATTTTTATCATTGCAGCATCCAGCAACTAGAGATATAGGAGTCACAGATATTCTTTTATTTACAATAGGAATACCATACTCTCTTTCTATATCTTCTCCAACGGATACTAAGTTTTCTGCACACTTAGAAATCTTGTCATATATTTTATTACGAGCTTTTTTTCCATCGGAATCACAGCAATCCATTAAGGAAATTGCCATAGTGATAGTTCGAATATCTAATTTTTCTTTTTCTATCATTCTAATTGTTTCCATTATTTTGTCTTGACTAATCATAAACTCACCTCTTCTACACATTATGCATTGAGTTGAATATATCTTCGTGCTGAATTTTTATAGATAGATTTAACTTATCAGAAGTTAAATCTAAAATCTCTTTAATTTCTTTAAAAGATTTTAATGATTGAGATAAATCTACTAACATTATCATGGTAAAGTATCCTTGAAGAATAGTTTGACTTATATCTAAAATATTTACATTAGCTTCAGCTAAGATAGTACTTATTTTAGATATAATTCCTACCTTATCTTTTCCTAAAACAGTCACTATAGCTTTCATAACATACCTCCTAAAATAATGTAATTATAATAAATATGATTTTTTATGTTTAACAGGTAATTATAGAAACTTACTATTTTAAGTTTTCTATGTTTTTATCATATTTAAAAATTTGAGCTGCTAAATATAGATTACTTTTCCAGTACAATTTATAAAGAGTTTGTCCGTTTCTTTTTTTAATGTTTCTATAGCACTTTTTCCTGTACAATGGGAAACACCGAGTAATTGTATATTCATATCTTTAAAACATTGTATAGTTTTATTGATTCTATATGTATCAGCTTCTATAAGATGAGTACCACCTATAATGCCATATATTTTTTTATTTGTTCTTTTTATGATACTATTCACTATATTAACAATACCTAGATGTGAGCAGCCTACAATTACCAACAAACCTTTTGGAGTGTCTATAGTTAGGGCAATTTCATCATCAAAGCTATCAGTATAAAATTTATCATTGATTTTTATTTTCATATTTTTATTAAGAGATTCAAAATTACAACTTCTTTGAAAGTTTGAGATGATGTTTATTTTAGAAGTCAATGCATAGGAATTAGAATTTATATAATTTATAGGAATGTTTTTATCTAGTGTAAAGTCTTCGTTAAAATCTATGCCAATATATTTTAAGTTAGATTTGTTTGCATCTGTTAGATAATATTTTTGGCTATGAGAAAAGAAATACTGGCTTACATACAATTTAGGTTTAGTTTGAATATAATCTAGCAGCGGCTTCATTCCTCCTGCATGATCATAATGACTGTGACTTAAAACAATAAAGTCAACTTTATTTAAATTTATATTTAACTTTTCAGCATTTAAAATAAAGTTGCCACTTTGACCAGTATCAAATAAAATATTACCTTCTTCAGTTTCAATGAATATAGATAATCCGTGTTCTTTGATTAAGGTACTATTGTCTTCGAGAGTGTTTTCTATTAAAGTTACTATTTTCAAAAAATCAACTCCTTGGATTAATTATACAACAGATATAATATAATACAATACTAACTTTTGAAGTTGGTTTAAAATACTCGTAAAAAATATACACATAATCATATTTATTTCTATAAAAACCCTAACTTCAAGGGAAATAGTTGAGAAATTTATGTAAAAACTCTATAATTATAAAGATAGAATTAAAATGGAGATATAGTATTATTAAATGGACTGGGGGGAGGTATTTGATTAGAAAAAGAAGTTTAGGAATATTTCTTGCTTTTGTAGTTATCATGATACTATCTGCATTTGAAGTAGGATTTGCTGTAGATAGTGATTATAAGGTATGGAAATCACAACAAAGTGTAGAAATTGATAAAGCTTGGACAATAAAATTTAGTAGCTCATTGGATAAATCAACAATTAAAGATAACATAAAACTAATAAAATTAGACAGTAAAGAATATATAGATGTAAACATTTGCTATAATGACGACAACAATTCTATAGTGGTTCAACCTTTAGATAGTTATGATTATGATGAAGAATATGAGCTAATCATTGATAAAGGAATAAAGTCATCAAATGGAAAGCTAATACTGCAGGGAATAAAGTTTGACTTTAAAACAAAGGCTCTAGAGGAACAAAATTCTGGCCTTTTGAAAGAAAATTTTGTAAAGCCTAGCAGCGATATATATACTCCTTTAGAATTTTATAATGCTTTAGCATATGCCTTAGCTAATTTTGAGAGCAGTATTATTCTTAAAATAAAAAATTATAATAAATCCATTTATAAATTAGACATTATAAATAATATTTTTCATGATCATCCTAATTTAGACTATGGGTATATTGGCGCTAGAGGGAGTGTATCAAGTTATGCTCATTCTAATGAGGCGATTATGAATATTAAATTTAATTATAGTTATCCTAAAGAATTCATGCAGTATATGAAAAGAACATCTCAAAATAAAGTTAAGGAAATAATAAGTAAAGTTGTAAAAGATGGTATGAGTGACTATGAAAAAGAGTTAGCTCTTCACGATTATTTATTAGAAAACGTAGAATATGATGAAAGACTGTATGATGGAAATATGCCTGAAGAATCCTATACAGATTATGGTGTATTAGTAAAAGGCAAAGGAGTTTGTGATGGTTATGCAAAGGCCATGTATAGATTATTGAACTCTGCTGGTATTGAAACACTATATGTAACAGGGGATGCTATTGATAAACACACTACTGTTCCTCATGCATGGAATATAGTTAAAATAGATGGTGAATATTATAATTTAGATGCTACATGGAATGATCCCATTATATATGGAAGTGATAAAGGAGAAGTTAGACATACTTATTTTAATGTAACAGATGAGACACTATCGAAGGATCATATATGGGATAAAAGCAAATATCCTAAGTGTGTAAGCAAAAAATATGAAGAAATTTTACAATAATCCGTTAATAAAATATTAATAACTTTTTTAATAGTTATATAGTACTGAATTGTAAAAAATATGTTATAATGTATTCAAGATTTAAATTAAATTTTAAAGAAGGAGATATTAATGGAGTATTTTAATAAAGGCTATAAAGTAAAAAAAGAAATGAAAAGCATATTGTTAATCTTAGGAATTGTTTTTTTAACTTTATTTATAGTACAAGGATTGTTTACGCTTCTTCCTCTAGGAATACTTGCATATGCAACTTATAAGTGTGTAAAATTTATAAAGTCAAAATTCATAAAACTTAACAAAAGAGATAATGCAAGGATATCACCATTTAAGATATATAATAAAAGTAGTAAATATGGATATAATGATGAAGTGATTGATGTAGAATATGAAGAAATTAAAGAGTAAATAATAAGAATGGCATTGTATTTTGCCATTCTTATTATTTTATAGAGACAATAAATCTGAGAATTTTTGGTTTTAGTTTTACCTAAATCGGAGGAAATAAAATGAGGATACGACTAGGGTATGTAGCTATTTCACTTAAACTTCCAAAGGTTACATCATCGAGTACGGTAACATTTAAAACTTACTCAAAATTTATATCAGATGAAGAAAAGTTAAATAAGTTAAAAAGGGTAACTCTATCAAATTTAGATGATCTTTATAAAATACTTCAGTATAATGTAGAAAATCAAATACATTTTTATAGGATAACTTCTGCTTTAGTTCCATTAGCAACTCATCCGGAAGTGAAGGACTGGAACTATAGAAGCATATTTAAAAAGGATTTTGAGAGGATAGGAAAGTTTATAATACAACATAATATTAGGATAGATACACATCCAGATCAATTCAACGTAATAAATAGTAAAAGAGAAGATGTTGTAGAAGCTACTAAAAGAAATTTATTTTTTCATGTAAATTTATTTAAAGATATGGGATATAATCTAGGAAAGATGGTACTGCATATTGGGAGTGCGGAAGGAGGAAAAGATAAGGCAATAGATAGATTTATAACTAATTTTAGAGCTTATCCAAAGGATATAACGGAAAAGCTTATCTTAGAGAATGATGATAAGACATTTACTGCAAAAGATGTACTTCATATATGCAAAACTGTTAGTGCGCCTATGGTATTAGATATTCATCATCATTTATGTAATAATGATGAAGATTCTCTGGAGGATATGATAGAGGAGATATTCAATACTTGGAATGAAGAAAAGCTTCCTCCAAAGATTCATGTATCTAGCCCTAAAAGTGGGGAAAAGGATAGAAGACATGCAGATTATATAGAGGTAGAGGACTTTATAAGATTTATAGAAATGTGTAAGCCATTAAAAAGGGATATAGATGTTATGATAGAAGCAAAGCAGAAAGATTTAGCATTGTATAAATTAGTACAAGATATAAAAAGGATTAAAAGCGAGTGGAAATTCATAGATAATACTACTTTTGAAGTATAAACGTGATAAAGTTTATATATTAAATATGATGCAAAATATATAAAAGGATGCTCAGTAAAAACACCGCATATTCTCAAGGGTACGGTGTTTTACATGTAAAGATATTTTGGTGTTGAAAACTAGAATTCAATTATGGTTTTAAACATAAGTTCTGCTGGGTCTATTATAGGTATGCATGTTAGCTTTTCTAATTCTTTTTTTAAGCAAGGGAAATGTGTGCAACCTAATAAAATAGCCTCTACTTTATTGTTTATATAAAATTCTAAAAGTTTCTTTAATGAAAACTTTTCTATTATTTTATCTGAAGATGTATCTTTTTCTATTTCTATAACTAGAGGGAGAATAGACATACCTAGTACATTACAGTTTGGATTTTCTGTTTGGATTACTTTTTCTATGCCTGCTGCACTTTGATTATTAGCTGTCATTAATCCAATAAGGTTATATTTTTTTGCAATCTGTCTATAAGCATTATATGGTGTGATTATATTAATATCTTCTTGCGAAGATAGTTTATCCATATTCACTGCTGCACTCATAGAGTTGCAGTAAATTACTACTGTTTCAAATCCATCATTTTTTATCTCCTTAATTCTGCTTCGAACTTGTTCTGTAAGTGTTTCAGCAGATAGTATTTGAAGTGCAGATTGTTCTTCTGGAGTAGAAGATATAGGATATCCAAAAGCTTGAACTCCTTTAGAAATTAGAAAATTCACACCTAGTTTAGTATCTACTGGCGTACCAGCTATTATAGCTATTTTTGTATTTTTCATAAATTTAGCCCCCATTCAATATTAATGTTATTTATTTTAAAAAATTTCAAGAGTTTATGTGTAAGAATTAAAAAACTATATAATATAATTATAATTACAATTAGTAACATAGTAAACAAAACTTGACATAAATATTAATATATTAAAATTGTATGCTATAATTAGTATAAATTAATATAACATATTTAAAAATTTCATAATATAAGCATGCTGTATATTAAAGTGCAAGGTTAGAAATTGATAACTGTATAGAAGACATTTAGTTAAGTATATAAAAATGATAGTAATTAAGAAATACAAAAGAAAGGGAAGTGATTTACAGGTGATATTAAAAGATAATTCTTATGTAGATTTACATATTCATAGTAATGCATCTGATGGAACCCATTCTCCAGAAGAATTAATAGAAGAAGCTTTAAAGAATGGTATAGAACTTATGGCTTTAACAGATCATGATGAAATAGAAAATATTGAAAAGATGAAATCATTGACAAAAGATAAAGGAATAGCTTTTTTACCAGGAATTGAAATTTCAAGTACATTTAAAGGTAAATTGTATCATATACTAGCATATGGAACAAATAATAAGAATAAAGAACTTATTAAACTTATAGATTATAATAAGTATTTATTAAACAAAAGAAATGATGAGTCTATTAAGTACTTGATTGAGAAGGGATATGAAATAGATTTTTCCGAATATGAAAAATATGAATATGATAGAAGAAGAGGAGGTTGGAAATCACTAAGTTTTCTAATAGATAAAGGAATTTGCAGGGATGTAGGAGACTATTTTAATAGGTTGTTTTACAAACAAAAGACCATCTTATTTCCTGAATTTCCTTCTACAGAAGAAGTAGTAAAGATAATAAAAAAAGCAGATGGAATACCTGTACTTGCGCATCCATATTATGAAAAAGATGACACCCCGGTTTCTAAGAAACTAAGCATATTTATAGATATGGGACTAGAGGGAATAGAGTGTTTTCATCCTAACCATAGTAATGATGTAATCAATAATTGTTTGGAGTGGTGCAGAAAAGAAGGAGTCATTATAACAGCAGGTTCAGACTTTCACGGAGGATTCATAGAAACGAGAAGGATGGGAACTCCAAAGGTTACGATTAAAGACCTCAATTTAGGAGAACTAAATAGCAAAATACTCGTATACTAATTGCTAGTCTATAAAGTTGTTTCGATAGTCTTAAATTTATAAAAGTTTGATTAGTTAAGTTTTTTATTAAAGGGGGAAATTAAATGGGTTTTTTAATAGGTTTTATATTTACTGTAGCTGTTTTAATAGGGATTTTATCCTTAATAGGTGTGATTATACTTCCTATAGCTGGAATAGCTCTAGGAATAGCATTCGTTGCAGCCATTTTAGCATTGGCATTTAATATAATTAAATGCGTATTTTCACTGCCAATGCTCATAATAATTGTTGTGTTAGCAGTACTTTACAGAAAAAGACGATATTAAAGCCAAAGTATAAGTGTCATACTTAGCATTAAATATGGATAAAAAAGATCGGGGGTTTTAGTTTGCTTTTAATAAAGAATGGAAAAATATTGACTATGGCTGGTAAAAGCTATGAAAATGGATGCGTGCTTATCGATAATGGAAAAATAGTAGAGGTAGGCGAAAATATAAATGTAGATAATAATGTAAAAGTTATTGATGCTAAAAAAGGATGGATTATGCCTGGAATAATAGATGCTCATTGTCATATAGGA
Organism: Clostridium thermopalmarium DSM 5974; assembly: GCF_002995795.1. Classification (GTDB taxonomy): domain Bacteria; phylum Bacillota; class Clostridia; order Clostridiales; family Clostridiaceae; genus Clostridium_H; species Clostridium_H thermopalmarium. The sequence continues at coordinate 14,716 of NZ_PVXN01000027.1, read as the reverse complement.
ATATATGAGCAAGATATGGGGTTTGAGGGGCTGGACGTAAATGAAGCTACAGATCCTGTAACTCCAGAACTTAGGGCAATTGATGCAATAAACCCAATGGATACAGCCTTTAATGATGCTGTAATGGGAGGGGTTACAACTGTAATGACGGGACCTGGAAGCGCTAATGTAATTGGTGGACAATTTGTAGCAATGAAAACCAGTGGTATTTCTGTTGATGATATGATTATATTAGAACCTGCAGCTATAAAGGTAGCTTTTGGAGAAAATCCCAAAAGGGTCTACAGAGATAGAAAAAAAGCCCCAACTACAAGGATGGCGACAGCAGCAATTTTGAGAGAAACTCTGACTAAGGCAAAAAGCTATAAGTTAAAAAAAGAAAAAGCTATTATAGAAAGAAAGGATTTTGAAGAAAATTTTAAAATGGAAGCTTTAATTCCAGTCATTGATAAAAAAATATCTATAAAGGCTCACTGCCATAGGGCAGATGATATACTCACTGCCATTAGAATAGCTAAAGAATTTGATGTGGAGATTACTTTAGATCACTGTACTGAAGGACATTTAATAGCGGACTATGTAAAAGCTTCAGGAAGAGCTGCTATTGTTGGTCCTACTCTTACAGACAGATCCAAAATAGAGTTAAAGAATAAGAGTTTTAAGACGCCTGCAATACTCCATGAAAAGGGAGTAAAAGTTGCTATAATGACTGACCATCCTGTGATTCCAATTCAATATCTTTCTATTTGTGCTGGTCTTGCAGCAAAAGAGGGGCTAGGAATAGAGGAAGCATTAAGAGCTATAACAATAAATGCAGCAGAAATTTGTGGTATTTCTAATAGAGTTGGAAGTATTGAAAAAGGCAAGGATGCCGACATTGCTATCTTTGATGGCAATCCCTTAGAAGTATTTACAAACACTATTTATACAATAATAAATGGAGAGATTGTGTACAAAGCTGAATAAGAGTTTTAAATCAAAAAGTCATGGAATTAATAATAAATTCCATGATTTTTTATTTTGCTCTAAAGAATATTATGTTGCCTTTTGTAAAAAATAATTTTAGGTATAGTTTTATATATAAAAGAATGCTAATAAGGAAGTGAGTGTATGGCTGAAGAAAATAAAAAAAACTCTTCTAGTGAAGATTCAGCTAACAAAACTTTGAGTAAAGATAAGGAATCTAATAAGAATTTAAAAGATAAAGAGGAGAAAAAGAAATATCCTAAAAACAGAACTGCTGAACAAATAGAGAATGAAACAGAAAGTTTTAAGCTTACAAAATCACTTCAAGAAAATATAGATTTATTTAATACTGTAATATTTAACGATGATGATTCCATAGTGTTTAGAGTTTTTCAAAATAAAAAAAGTGATGCGAAGTTTTGCATATTCTTTGTAGATGGAATGATAGATAACTTGATTGTAAATAAAAATGTAGTGAATCCTATAATAAATTCTTCGTTAGATAAGGATGTGGATTCTAACGATATTCCAAATTATTTAATGAATAAAGTTATAGATTCAAATTCTGTAAGAATTACAAGCGATATAGACAAAATCATAGATTCTGTAACCTATGGAGATACTATACTTTTATCTGAAGGAAGCAATAAAGCTTTAATAATAGATACAAAAGGATGGAATACAAGGGCGGTAACAGAGCCTCAAGGTGAAAGAATAGTAAGAGGACCAAGAGAAGGTTTTACAGAATCTCTAAGAATGAACCTTTCTATGATAAGAAGAAGAGTAAGAACGTCTAGATTAAAGCTCAAATTTAAGAAGATAGGTGTGAGAACTAAAACGGATGTATGCATAGCTTACATTGAGGGTATAGCTAAGCCTGAAATTATTGAAGAAGTTGAAAAAAATTTAGATGATATAAATATAGATGGGGTATTTTCAACACAGGAAATAGATGAGCTAATAAGCAGTAAATATATAACTACTTTTAATACCGTAGGAGTTTCAGAAAGAGCAGATGTGATAGCTAGAAAGCTTTTAGATGGAAGAATTGCAATATTTTGTGATGGAAGTCCAATGGTATTAACAATTCCTCATATATTCATTGAATACTTTCAAGTTAATGAAGATTATTATGAAGGTTACATATTTTCTTCTTTTAATAGATTGATTAGAATATTAGGCTTTTTTGCATCCATAAGTCTACCATCTATTTATATAGCTGCTGTAAACTTTCATCAAGAATTAATACCTACAAAACTTTTATTAAGTATAAAGCAGGCAAAACAAGGTACTCCGTTTCCAAGTTTATTAGAGCTAGTTTTGTTATTATTTACATTTGATGTTATACGTGAAGCAGGAATTAGGCTTCCAAGTCATGTAGGTGAAGCTGTGAGCATTGTTGGCGCACTGGTATTAGGGCAGGCAGCTGTAGATGCTAGAATTGTAAGCGCTCCTGTGGTCATAATTACAGCTGCAACAGGCATTACAGGATTACTTATACCTAATATTAAAGGTTCTACCATTACTATGAGAGCTGTACTTCTTCTTTTTACTTCCATGCTAGGTATTTATGGTTATATATTTGGATTAATACTATTGCTTACAAGATTAGTATCTATGAAGTCCTTTGGAATTCCATACATGTTAAACATAGGGGCTGTAAAGTTAAGAAATATGAAAGATACGTGTATAAGGTTACCTTGGTGGAAGCTTAATTTAAGAGATAAGTTTATTACAGAAGATAGAGTACGGCAATACAGCAAAAAAAGTAGAAAGAGAGGATAAAATGGAGATATTAAAAAAGCTTTTATCTCTTATTTTAACTTTAAGCATAAGCTTGACCCTTTCTGGATGTTGGAATTATAGAGAGTTAGATAGTTTAGAGATTGTAGCTGGCTATGCCCTTGATAAGGATGAAAATGGTGATTATATGTTAACAGTCGAATTTGCAATGCCAACTCCGGAAGGTACTTTAAATACTCCTTATATACTTACTTCAAAAGGAAAGACTATATTTGATGCTATAAGAAACATAATATTAGAAAAAGGAAGAAGAGCTTATTGGAATCATACAAAAGTAATAATTGTAAGCAAAGAAATAGCAGAGGAAGGAATGATTCCAGTTATAGATGTAGTATTTAGAAATGAAGAGTTAAGAGAAGATATCTATTTAATTGTTTCTCAGGAAAAAACTGCAAGAGAAATATTTTATAGAAAGTTAGAAGAATCTCAAGGAGAAAGAAGAGTTCTATCTTTTGATATAGAAGAGGCATTTAAAAATGGAAAACTTGTGGCTAAATTTCCTTTAGTGCATTTTTACAACTTTGCAGAAGAGCTTGAAAAGGAAGGAGTTTGCCCTATGCTGCCTACAATAAGAATAGAAAAAGAAGAGGGAAATGCAAATATTGTGCTTGGAGGAGCTGCACTATTTAAAAAAGATAAAGTAATTGGATATTTAAATGAGTATGAAGCTCAAAGCATAATGTTTTTAAAAGAAAAAAGTATATTTGCTCCTATGGTTGTAGAAGTAGATGATCCTCTCTCTGAAGAAAGCAATGGAAGGCGTAGAATCAGCTTTGAAACTTTAAAAATAAGAAGCAAGGTAAAGCCCATTGTTGACAATAATAAATTATTAGCTCAATGCAATATAAATATGGATTTAGACGTTCAAGATTTGGTAGAGAGTGAAATTGAATATCTTAGTAAGGAAGGGATAAGCATTTTAGAAGAAGCTGCAGAAGATAAAGTTAAGAAAAGAATAGAAGAAGCTATAGCTAAAGCATATAAAGGATATAGTTGCGATATATTAGGACTTGGATTAAAGATGAAACAGCAGAATCCTGATATGTGGAAAGAATTAAAAAGTAGTTGGGATAAAATGTTAAAAGAATTAGAAACAAAAATAGAAGTAAATGTTCAAATAAAAGGCAGTAGCCTATATAACAAATCTATAAAGGTACGGGAATAAATTATGGTTAGTATATGTAGTATATGGCTAGTGGTATTTATTTACTTATTAGTAATTTTTATAGATATGAGTTTTCTTTTAAAAAATAGATGTATAAAATCTGTAATAGTTTCTATGGTAATGTATGCTGTATCTTTAATAGTGATTATATTGGTTATTTTAGATATAAGTGTTCCAAGTCCAGCTAAAGCTATTGAAAAAATAGTGAGAATGATAATTTGAAATGAGATTAAAAATATAGAGGAGTGGTATAAATGAATGATAAAGGTATTTCTCAATATGAAGGAATTGCCTTAATAGCTTTGTATATATGGGGAGCTGTGTTTATAACTAATGTACTTGCTAGTAATGATATGTGGTTCATAATAATTATATCATTTGTAATTTCAATACCATTACTCATTGCTTATTCTAGAATAATGACAAATTTTAAAGGAGAAGATTTATATACCATATTAGAAATAGTATTTGGAAATGGTATTGGTAGGATTGTAACAATACTGTATACTTTGTTTTTTTTTAGTCTTGGAGCTATAGTATTAAGAAATTTTATAGAATATATAAGATTAACAAGTTTAAACAGAACTCCAATGATAATAACAGGAATTGTATTTGAAATTATAATTTCATATATGGTAAAACAGGGAACTGAAAGCTTTGGAAAATGTGCAGCAGTATTTATAATTGGACTTACTGTTGTAGCTGTGTTTTTAGGATTTTTTTTGATATTAAATGGTTCTGAACAAGCAAGCATATTGCTTGATTTTTATAAAGGGTTTAAGTCCACTATAATTTCTGTATATTCCTTTATATCATTTCCAATAGGAGAAGTCATAGTGTTTATGACCATATTTAATTCTTTAAAAAGTGATGTTTCTATATATAAAGTTTTTGTTGGAGGAATGTTATTTAGTATAGTAATAATTTTAATAAATACTATAGGTATAAATCTTATGCTTATGGGTAACGACCATCATGATATGTTTTTTCCTACTTTTATTGCTGTTCGAAGAATAAAAGTAGGAGAGATTATACAAAGAGTAGAAACTTTGATTTCAATAAAATTAGTTATAGAGAGTTTTGTTGAAATAAGTGCATGTTTATTTGCTTCTTGCAAGGGCATTAGTAAAATATTTAATATTAAAGATTATAGAAGTATATCTACAGCTACATCTTTGTTAATGGCAGCAGTATCTATAATACTATATGAAAACACTTTATATATGGCAGAGTGGAATGCTGAAATATGGCCGTATTACTCTTTTCCCTTTCAAATTTTGATACCAATAATTATATTACTGATATCAGAATTAAAGGTTAGAAAAAAAGAAAATCATGAAATTGAGAGAAATAAAAATTAAATATGAAGAAGATTATGAAAACGGTTAAGTTTATGGTTGACAAGTGGGTAAATTTGCTTTAATATATAGTTAACCGATTAAGTAAACCGATTAAATAAATCATAAAGTCGCAGTTAGGAGGGTTTGAAATGAATAATATCTGCGTTATTGGCAGCATGAATATAGATGTAGTTTTAAATGTTAAAAGAATGGTTAGGCTTGGCGAGACTATGTTTGCTAACAGTTTGAAAAATATTCCAGGAGGGAAGGGAGCAAATCAAGCCGTAGCTTGTTCACGCATGGGTGCAAAGGTTTACATGATATCAAAGGTTGGTATGGATGGAAATGGAGAGGTTTTGATTAAGGAACTTGTAAAGGATAATATCAATGTAGATTATGTATTCAAAGATAATAATGAAGCTACAGGCACAGCTATAATAACTGTAGATGAATATGCAAATAATTCAATAATAGTAGCATCTGGAGCGAATATGGCTATAAGCAAGGAAGAAATAAATAAATCTTCAGAGGCTATAGAAAAAAGTGAAGTAATAATTTCACAATTTGAAGTTCCTATGGAGGCTATTATAGAAGGCTTTAAAATAGCAAAGAAGAACAATAGAGTAACAATTTTAAATCCAGCTCCAGCAAAAGAAGTCCCAGAGGAATTATTAAAATATACTGATATCATAATCCCAAATGAAACTGAGGCCTTTGAGCTTACAGGTATAGAAGTTTCAAATTTAGAGAATGCTAAAATTGCAGCAAAGAAGCTTTTAGAAAAAGGAGTTAAATATGTAATTATAACTCTAGGTTCAAAAGGAGCCGCTTTAATAAATAATGAAAATGCAGAAATAATACCTGCTTTTAAGGTTAAAGCCATAGATACAACTGCAGCTGGAGATAGTTTCATAGGTGGATTAGCAAGTAAATTAAATATTAAAAATCTTTCCTTTGAAAATGTTAAAAATGCTGTATTGTTTGGAAATAAAGTATCATCTATAACTGTTCAAAGAGAAGGAGCACAGCCTTCAATTCCAACTTTAGAAGAAGTTAAAAGAGTGTATGGGGAGGAATAAAAATGAAAAAGACACCATTATTAAACAGCCACATATCTGAAGTTATATCCAGAATGGGACATAATGATACTTTAGCTATTGGAGATTGTGGACTTCCAATTCCTGAAGAAACAAGAAGAATAGATTTAGCTCTAGTAAAAGGAATTCCAACTTTTATAGATACTCTTAAAGCTGTTTTATTAGAACAACAAGTGGAAGAAGTTATTGTAGCAAGGGAAACTAAAGAAGTTAGTCCAGAAGTGTTTGAATCAATAAAAAAAGAAGTTGGAGAAGTTAAAATAACATTTATTTCACATGAAGAATTGAAAGAAGAGTTAAAAAAATGCAAAGCTGTAATAAGAACAGGAGAACAAACTCCTTATGCTAATGTGATACTTAGATCAGGGGTTGTGTTTTAAGGAGGGATAAAATGAAAGATAAAAAGCCTATGTTAGAGATGCAAGGCATAACGAAATCTTTTCCAGGAGTAAAAGCTTTAGATGGAGTAAATCTTAAAGCTTATGGAGGAGAAGTTTTGGCTTTACTTGGAGAAAATGGAGCAGGTAAGTCTACACTTATGAAAATACTAAGTGGAGTATATAAAAAAGATTCCGGAAAGATTTTTATAGAAGGAGAAGAAGTAGAACCTACTAATATAAAGGAAGCTGAAAAGTTAGGGGTTTCAATAATACATCAAGAGTTAAGTGTGCTTCCTAACTTAACAGTAGCAGAAAATATATTTTTAGGAAATGAAAAGTTTAGTAAATTTTCAAGAAGAATTCATAAATCTGTTTTAAGAGAAAGAAGTAAGGCATTTCTAGAACAAATAGGGTCAAAAGTAGATCCAGATACTTTAGTCAAAGATGTAAGCGTTGGAGAAATGCAGATGATTGAAATTGCAAAAGCTTTAACTAAGAATTCAAAGATAATAATAATGGATGAGCCTACTACAGCCTTAACAGAAGTAGAAACTAAAAAACTTTTTGAAGTTATAGAGAAACTTAAAAAGAAAGGCATAGCTGTAATTTATATATCACATAGAATGGAAGAGATTTTTGCAATATGTGATAGAGTTACAGTTCTCAGAGATGGACAATATGTTGGAGATGCTAAAACTAGCGAAGTATCCAATGATGATTTAATAGCAATGATGGTTGGAAGAAAACTTGAAGAACAATTTCCATATAGAAGAGAAAAAGTTGGAGATGTTATATTAAAGGTTGAAAACATTAAATATAAGAATAAAGTAAACGATGTAAGTTTTGAGGTTAAAGCAGGAGAAATATTAGGAGTAGCAGGGCTTATGGGTTCAGGAAGAACTGAACTTGCTAAGGTCATTTTTGGAGAATATAAAAAAGATGATGGAGAAATTTATGTAGATGGGGAAAAGGTAAAAATTTCTTCACCAAAGGATGGTATAGAGAATGGAATATGCTATTTATCAGAGGATAGAAAGAGAGAAGGTTTAATACTTGGAATGTCAGTGGGAGAGAACATGACCATTTCTAATCTAAAAAAATATGAAAATGGAATAAAGAGAATAGATAAAAAGAAGGAAAGAAAAGATATAGAAGAGTATATCAAAAAACTTTCAGTAAAAACTCCATATCCAGAGCAGCTTATGAAGAATTTAAGTGGAGGAAATCAACAGAAGGCTATACTTGCAAAATGGATTATGTTATCTCCAAAGGTATTGATAATAGATGAACCTACAAAGGGAATAGACGTAGGAGCAAAAAAAGAAATTTATGAAGTTTTAAATGAACTAAAGGCATCAGGAAAAGCTATAATAATGATTTCATCAGACTTGCCAGAGGTTATGGGAGTAAGTGATAGAATAATGGTTATGCACGAAGGTAAGGTCAGTGGAATTTTATCTCATGATGAAGCAAATCAAGAGAAGATTATGAAGTATGCAGTAGGAGTTCACAACTAGAGAAAATTGAAATATACAGGAAAGGGAGAAGAGTTATGAATAATAATTTTAAAAATTTTTTAATGAAATATAAGACTCTATTTGGTTTTGTGATTTTATGCGTAATAATGGCTATTCTGTCTCCAAGATTCTTGGCTGTATCTAACATAAGAAATGTTCTTACACAAGTTTCTGTTAATGCTGTTATTGCTGTAGGAATGACTTTTGTAATTTTAACTGGAGGAATAGACTTATCAGTAGGTTCAACTCTTGCTATAAGTGGAGCAGTTGCAGCTACTTTAGTAAAAAACAATGGAAATGTGTTTATAGCTGTATTGGCAGCACTAGTTATAGGGGCTTTAGTTGGGTTAATCAATGGAGTTTTTGTTGCAAAAGGTAAGATTCAAGCGTTTATAGTAACATTAGCTACTATGACTATATTTAGAGGAGCAACTCAGGTTTATACAAATGGTACTCCTGTATCTGGATTAGGTAAAAGTTTTGGTGTTATAGGAAATAAAGATGTAATTGGAATTCCATTTCCTGTGTTAATTACAATAATAGTATTTTTAGCAGCACTTTATGTATTAAGCGAAACAAGATATGGAAGATATGTGTTTGCATTAGGTGGAAACGAGGATTCAGCAAGACTATCAGGTATAAATACAGATAAAATAAAGACTTTAGTATATGTCATATCTGGAATAACAGCAGCTATTAGTGGAATAATAGTTACAAGCAGAATAGGATCTGCTTCAGCTACAGCAGGATCAGGCTATGAATTAGATGCTATTGCAGCAGTAGTTCTTGGAGGAACTAGTCTTTCAGGAGGAGAAGGAAGTGTAATAGGAACTATAATAGGTGCTTTAATCATTGGAGTGTTAAATAATGGATTGAATTTATTAAATGTATCTCCATATTATCAAGCAATAGTTAAAGGTATAGTAATTCTTTTAGCTGTATTAATAGATAAAAAAAATAAATAAATAAAAATAAAAAGGAGGAAAATATTATGAAAAAAAACATTAAAAAAATCATGTCTGTTTTAGCAGCAGGAGTACTAGTTTTAGGACTTGCTGGCTGTGGACAAGGTAATCAAGGCGGGGAAGAAGGACAAAAAAGTACTGGAAATAAAGTAGGTATGGTTATATCAACACTAAATAATCCATTTTTCGTTTCAATGCAAGAAGGAGCTCAAGCTAAAGCTAAAGAAATGGGCTATGATCTTATAGTATTAGATTCACAAAATGACCCTGCAAAAGAAAGATCTAATGTAGAAGATTTAGTACAACAAGGAGTTTCTGTGTTAATAGTTAATCCAACAGACAGTGATGCAGTTGCTAATTCAATTCAAATAGCTAATGATGCTAATATACCTGTTATAACAGTAGATAGACAGTCAAATGGAGGAGAAGTTATATCTCACATAGCATCAGATAATGTAAAAGGTGGAGAAATGGCAGCTAATTATATTCTTGAGCAGCTAAAAGATAAAAGTGAAATAAAGGTAGTTGAATTACAAGGAACTCCTGGAACATCGGCTGCAAGAGAAAGAGGTCAAGGATTTCATAATGTAATTGATAAACAAACTAATGTAAAAGTTGTTGCAAGTCAAGCCGCTGATTTTGATAGAACTAAAGGTTTAACAGTAATGGAAAATATAATTCAAGCTCAACCAGAGTTTGATGTTGTATTTGCTCACAATGATGAGATGGCATTAGGAGCAGTTAAAGCTATAAAAACAGCAAATAAAAATGTTATGGTTATAGGCTTTGATGGAAATGACGACGCTAAAGATGCTGTACAAAAAGGTGATATGACTGCGACTGTAGCTCAACAACCATCTTTAATGGGAAGTACAGCTGTAGAAAACGCAGTTAAAGTTATAAAAGGTGAAACTATAGAAAAACAAATTCCAGTAGAACTTCAATTTATAACTAAATAAGATAGATAAATAATATTAAAGCGCCGATTTCATCGGCGTTTTATTTGTCTATATAATTTCTGAGTTTGCTATAATTTATATTTTGTATAAACTAATATATTATAATAATAAATAACATAAAGTCTAGTTCATATGTGGATTCGGAGGAATTGTGAGTAATGAAAAAGGTTACTATGAAGGATATTGCTATAAAAGCAGGTGTATCTAAAGCTACGGTTTCTATGGTTCTAAATAAGAAAGATAATAGTATAAGTAGTGCAACGAAAAATAAGATATTGAAAATAGCTGAAGAATTAAATTATATACCTAATAGTGTAGCAAGAAGTTTAAGTACTAATAGGTCTGAAACTATAGGAATTATTTTGCCAGATATAATTAATCCCTTTTTCTCAGAAATAGCAAGAGCAATAGAGGATGCAGCTAGCAAACTAAGTTATAATGTTATATTTTGTAATACAGATAATGATACAAATAAGGAGATAAAATATACAAAGCTCCTTATAAGCAAGCTAGTAGATGGCGTAGTATTTCTAACAGGTGGGAAAAGTAGTGAACCTTTAGAAATTTTGCATAGCAATAATATTCCCTTTGTATTAGTAGATAGAGATGTTGAGTATGACAACAATTATTGCGGGATATACTGCCTAAATAAGGAAGGAGTAATTAAAGCAATAGAGTATTTAATAAGTAAGGGAAGAAAAAAAATAGCTTTTGTAACAGGAAATAAAGATTTGAATGTTTCAAAACAAAGGATAGAAGGATACAAAGAAGCTATGACCAATTATAATATATATTGTGAAAGTTTAATATTTGAAGGTGATTTTACTATTGAGGGTGGTATGAAAGTTACTGAAAAAATTTTATCTAGTAATAAATATGTAGATTCCATATTTTATAGCAATGATATAATGGCTTTAGGAGGACTTAAAGTTTTATTAAGAAAAGGATTTAGAGTTCCAGAGGATATAAGTGTAGTTGGATTTGATAATATAAACATATCTAATTTTACGGAACCTGAACTAACTACTGTGGCTCAGCCTATATATGATATGGGAAAGAAAGCTTGTGAATTGTTAATAGACATAATAAATGGCAAGCCTGTTAATAGAAAGACATACTTTAATACAGAACTAATTATAAGAGGAACAACTTGAGCATTTTAATCATGGGCAGTCAGCAACATTGATTTCCCATGATTTTTATTATAAAAATATTTAATGGAAAATCCATATTAACTATTTTACAAAAAACTACGATATTTTATAGTATAGTAGTTTTTATTAATAAAAAAGTATTAGATGGGAGATTAAATATGAAAAGAAAAAAAAGTACCGTTGTTTTAATATGGATAATAGTTGCTTTAATAGCCGTTATTGTTTTTAAAATTAAAGGCACAGATAATAACAAAGGATTTAAAGTAGTAAAATGGAATAACTTTTATAAAGGTGATAATATAAAATTATATTATGGCAGTACAGATAAACAATTATTAAAGCAGTTAAATGAAAAATATAATTTAAAAAAAATAACTGAAGGTGGTAAAAACGATTTTGATAAAAGCCTCAAAATACTGGATTGGATAAATAAAAACATGCCTAATAAAGATACTATGGATTATGATGAAAACATAGATTATTCAGAAGAAGGAACTTTTGATATATTATCACAAGAAAATAAGAATACATATTCAAGTAGAGAAATTTGTATTGTATTTAACGAATTTGCAATTGCATCAGGAATTATATCAAGAATAGGAGAATTAAGTTCTGATCCAGATAGTTTTACAAGAAAGGAAGGAAGTATGATAATCTGTGAAGTCTGGAGTAATGATTATAATAAGTGGATAATGATAGATGCAACTAGAGGAGCATATATGGAATATAATAATATACCTTTAAGTGCGATAGAGGTTATAGAAAGAGGATTGGCTAACATAAAAATAATAGGTGTAAAAGATAATGAAGAGTATGAAGAATACGTAGATGATGTGAAAAAGTATTTTCATAATTACCTTATAAAAATAGATAATAGTATTTATGGTGAGAAAAATAGCAATTCCTACTTGTGTTTTATAAATAATAAAGAAAATAAAAACTTTTTAAATGAAAATAGTGTAAAAAGGCCTATTATATACACTTATAACAAGAACTTGTTTAAACTGTCTCCTAGATATGAATTGAATAAGATTGAGAAAGATGAAATACCAACTCTCATATTTTCAAAAAAGAATATAACAAAGGATGATTCAGACATTAAGATGGAAATTTACGGGGGAGCATTTCAAGATAGTGCTATGATTAATAGATATTACATAAGCATTAATAATAGACCTTTTAAGCAACAAAACTCATATTTTGAGGTGGAAATAAAAGAAGGCATAACTAATATAAGATTATCTAAGGACGGAAAGAGTGCTATAAGAGAAGTAGTTTTTGAGTTTATAGAATAAAGTTACGCACGTATGCATTAGAAATACTGAATTATATCGAGAATATGATTTTGAGATCTAAAGTCTTAATATAACGTTAATTTAAAATTAGTGGACAAAGGCTTTTTTAAAATAGTATAATTCTAAATGAATTGAAATGTAACTAATAAAAATATGGAAGCGAGTGTGGAAGTTTGTGGAGAATTTAATATTCATATTTAAAGCTATAATCATAGGTATTGTGGAAGGAATTACAGAGTTCTTGCCAGTATCTTCTACAGGACATATGATTATTGTAGGACACCTTATTGGATTTAAGGAAGGTATGCTCCCTAAAGAACTATATACTAAGCAGTACATAGATGCATTTACTATGATAATTCAATTAGGAGCTATATTAGCTATAGTGGTGTTATATTGGAATAAAATAAGCAGTACTTTTCAGAACTTTTCTCCTAAAAAAACTAAATCAGGATTCAAATTTTGGCTTAATGTATGTATAGCGTGTATACCAGCTGCTTTTTTAGGTGTTGTATTAGGATTAGATGATATTATCGAAGAAAAATTATTTAATCCAGTAACTGTAACAGTAGCTTTATTGGTAGGAGCTATATGGATGTTGTATGCAGAAAAAAGATACAGAGGGAAATTTACTACAAAAAGTATTGATGATGTGAATGTAAAACAAGCATTTATTATAGGAGCTTTTCAATGCTTAGCTATGTGGCCAGGAATGTCAAGATCAGCATCAACTATAATAGGTGCTTGGATAGCTGGTTTATCAACTGTTGCTGCTGCTGAGTTTTCATTCTTTTTAGCACTACCTGTAATGATTGGAGTATCTATAATAAAACTTATAAAGATCAATATACTGGCTTTGCATTCTATGCAGATTATTGCTCTTACAGTTGGGTTTGTAGTATCTTTTGTGGTCGCCCTTATTGTTGTTGATAAATTTATTTCTTTTTTACAAAAGAAACCTATGAGGGTATTTGCTATATATAGAATATTTATAGGAATTATTTTATTAGGATTGATACTTTTAAATGTCTTATAAATTTAATTGGATTAACGGATTCAAAAGAATCCGTTTTTTTATAATTATTTTTTTATTATCGGTAATAATAAAGTTATATAACTTTGTTTATTTTTAATATAATTTTTAGAAAGGGTGATAAAAATGGATTGGAATAAGAAAATAGAAGACATTATAAATAATAAAAAATGGATAAAAAATGATACAGGATTATGGAAAATTCAATGTTGTAAGCTTTTTAAGGATAATGGAGAACTTATGTTATTTATAGTAACGGATGAATTAAATGGACCTGCAGTTGCGAGAGTTGAAAAAGTAGTTGTAACAAACAATAGTAGTGAATTAGTTATGTTCTATGATAATGAATATGATGCAGTTTTAGAAGAAGATGAGTACGAACATTATTCTGAGTTCTTGACCCGTGAAGAATGGGATGTTTTATTCAGTGGAAATGCAGCTAAGGAACTATTTGAAATGGATATGCTATCAGAAGAAGAAGGATTTTATGTAGAACCTCATGAAGGTATAGAAAGATTTATGAATAATTATGATAAAGAAATTTCTGAAGAAATAGCAGGATATTTCAATCTATGAAAAATTATACAATTATATAAGATATGATTTATATAAATTTTTATTATATTTATAGAAAAATGCATTCAACGCATCCACAAGTGTCAATATAAGAAAAAGAAAGCAATATGAAATATTCTAGTTCTTTATGGTGATAATTTAGATAAATTAGCAGTATTTTAGGAAATAAACAAAAATGTTTTGATAATATATATATCGTTGTCGCAAGAGATCACAAATGTGATGGCTAATGCAGAGGATGATTACTAAAGTATAGAGATTAGTAACTAGAAATTAGATAAAAAAATTGTTGACAAGTAAATTAAAATATGATATCCTAATAGAGCTGTCAGATGATGGCGAAAAATAAAAGATTTGGTCTTTGAAAATTAAACAGAATTAAGGTAAATAAAAGCCAGTCAATGACTTATGAGTAGATTAAACTTTTAATATGAGAGTTTGATCCTGGCTCAGGACGAACGCTGGC
>NZ_PVXN01000026.1 GCF_002995795.1 Clostridium thermopalmarium DSM 5974 | reverse complement strand
GTGCTTAACCTTGCTGCATATCGTAACTCGCTGGCCCGTTCTACAAAAAGTACGCGGTCACACATAAAAGTGCTCCCACCGATTGTAGGCACACGGTTTCAGGTTCTATTTCACTCCCCTCCCGGGGTTCTTTTCACCTTTCCCTCACGGTACTGCTTCGCTATCGGTCACTAGGTAGTATTTAGCCTTGGGAGATGGTCCTCCCTGCTTCCCACAAGGTTTCACGTGTCTCGTGGTACTCTGGAGTAGATCTACTTATCTTTTCTTTTCGCCTACAGGGTTATTACCTTCTACGACTGAACTTTCCAGTTCTATTCGGCTAAGAAAATCAAAGCGTTATGATCTATCCACAACCCCAGAAACGAAGTTTCTGGTTTGGGCTCTTCCCCTTTCGCTCGCCGCTACTTAGGGAATCGAATTTTCTTTCTCTTCCTCTGGGTACTTAGATGTTTCAGTTCCCCAGGTGTACCTCTATATGCCTATGTATTCAGCATATAGTACTTAGCGTTAGCTAAGTGGGTTTCCCCATTCGGAAATCTGCGGATCACAGATTATTTGCATCTACCCGCAGCTTATCGCAGCTTATCACGTCCTTCATCGGCTCCTAGTGCCAGGGCATCCACCGTG
>NZ_PVXN01000025.1 GCF_002995795.1 Clostridium thermopalmarium DSM 5974 | reverse complement strand
CTTAGCGTTAGCTAAGTGGGTTTCCCCATTCGGAAATCTGCGGATCACAGATTATTTGCATCTACCCGCAGCTTATCGCAGCTTATCACGTCCTTCATCGGCTCCTAGTGCCAGGGCATCCACCGTGTGCCCTTTTTTACTTGATCTTCATTCATATATTTTCATTCCTAATCCTTCGCTTCGTTAAGAATCTCTAAATTCCCTTCATTGAAAATTTCTACCTTTTCGCATGCGTCGTCCTGACGCGCTCAGAGCCTTGTTACATCCTGTAACAAGATTACAAAATTTTCAACTACACTCATTAAGAACTTCTAAAACTCGCTCAAGGCTTAGTCATTGAAAATATATTCATTCTCAGCTACTTAATGTGGTTTTGCTTTCGCAAAACTATCTATATACACTGTGCAATTTTCAAAGAACAACTTTTTATTTTACTGTCACTCTGACAGCGTGTTTAATATAACAAATTTATTTCTTCTTGTCAATACCTTTTTTAGTATCTAATTTATTTACTTTTTTCTTTTGAAATAATCAATATCTCCAGGATTATACATCATTTTTCTATTTATCTGCAGGAAACTTAATTCCCATTTGCCTTCTTGCTTCATCCATAACCTCAAGTTCCATGATAGAATATTGATTATGTATATCAGCACTTTTCTTTGTCTCAATAAGCTTAATAAACTCCTCTATTTCATAATACATATTATTATCATATTTATTAGTTACTGATATTTCTTCCTTATCTCCATTATTATAAACAATTACTACTTTCTTTATATCTGGTATCTCTTTAATAATCATGCATCCCTTTTCCCCTTGAATCTGACTTGGTAATGCAGAGTTTGTAATTTTAGAATATATAAGTTCCGCCTGCATACCATCATATTGAGCCATAATTGTTCCAGCACCATCTACTCCATTTTCTAAAATAACAGCGTTTGCCCATACTTTCTTAGGCATTCCAAAAAGCTTCACTAGTGGATGAACACAGTACACTCCAATATCCATTAATGCTCCGTTAGAAAAAATAGGATTAAACGCATTTTCAATTATTCCCTTTTTAAAGTTATCATATCGTGAAGAATATTGACAGTATTGAAAAGTAGCTCTTCTTATAATTCCAAGTTTGCATAGATTATCTTCTATTATCTTAAATCCTGGGTCAAAAACAGAACGCATGGCCTCTAGTAGAATTACTCCATTATCCCTAGATGCCTTTATCATTTCTTCCAATTCTTTTTTATTTGACGCTATAGTTTTTTCACAAAGTACATGTTTTTTACCATTCATCATCTTTATTGATTGAGAAGCATGTAAGCTATTTGGGCTAGCTACGTATACAGCATCAACTTCTTTACTTTCTGCAAGCTTATCTAAATCATCATATACTAAGGAAACTCCATATTTACTTCCAAACTCTATAGCTCTTTCCTTTGTTCTTGAATATACCGCCGCTAATTTAAATTTCTTACATAAACTAGCTGCTTCTATAAATTTATCTGTAATTTTATTTGTACCTATTACCGCAAATCTTACCATTATATATAATCCTCCCATTTTTAATTTCCTATTAACCAGCACCTACATAATTAACCTACAATATCTATTTTATATAAAAGGAGACTATTTAAACAAAGATATTCATTACAGTCTTGTATTAAATAGTCCTTTATTTCACCTTTTTATAAAATTAACAGTTTAACATTGTCTTTCCTTGACCACATAATTTTTCAAAATCTTTCGTAAACGCCTCTACTGCTGAAGTTACAACATCAAGTTTAATAAGGCCTTCAATTACGTCTGGTGCAACAGTTGCTGCTCCAATTCCGTATTTAGCAAGTTCTAATACTTGTTGTGAATTTTTGAAGCTGGCTGCTAATACCTCTGTTTTTAAACCATTCTTCTTGAAAATATCATGAATATCTTTTGCAGTTTGTATACCATCTGCACCTAAATTATCAATACGGTTTACATATGGTGCTGCATAATGAGCTCCTGCCTTACCTGCTAGATAAGCTTGCATAGAAGTATAGATAGCCGTAGCTGTAATGTTAACTCCTTCTTTTGCTAGTGCTTTTATTGTTTTTAATCCTTCCCTTGTAACTGGAACTTTAATATATGTGTTTTTCCCCAATTCATCTTGTATCTTGTGAGCTTCCTTTATCATGTCTTCTGACTTAGTAGAAACTACTTGTACATGTAATTCAGATTCTTCTCCAATAAATTCACGAATTACTTTTAGAACTTCATAAGGGTTTTTACCCTCTTTAGATATGATAGATGGGTTAGTTGTAACCCCGTCTACTGGATAATAAGCATATATATCCTTTATTTTATCCAAGTTTGCATAGTCAATAATTAGCTTCATAACTTTTTCCCCTCTTTTTTAATTTGTTTAATACATATATTTTATCAAATATTTAAGTAATCTGTTGAAAACAAACAACTATTTTTTGCTACTAACATACATATAAGGAGCTTATTGTAAAGTATCGTATATGCATATATGTCCTTTATGATATAATTTATTTATTATATTACATAAACTTATAAAGATTAAGATAATTACTAAAACTTATCTGATATAAAAGATGAAAGCACAAAAAATCCCATTATAGAAAAAGAAATTCATTAATTTATCAATATATGGAGGTGTCAATATGTATCCATTAAAATTCAAAAACTTATATTATAATAAAGTATGGGGCGGAAGAGATTTTGAATTATTCAGAGATAATCTTCCTGAGGGAAATATCGGTGAAAGCTGGGATATTGCTTGCCATCCACACGGAATGAGTGTTGTATCTAATGGTGAGCTTAAAGGTACAAAATTAATCGATTTGATAAAATTGAAGGGTGATGATCTTTTAGGTACAGAAATATCTAAAAATTGGTTTCCGCTACTTATAAAGCTTATAAATGCTAAGGATAAGCTATCTGTTCAAGTACATCCTGACGATGAATATGCTAAAAGAGTAGAAGGAGAAATGGGGAAAACTGAGGTATGGTATGTAGTCGAAGCTTTTGAAGGTGCAAATATAGTTATAGGCACAAAGAAAGGCTGCACCAAAGAACAATTGAAAAACGCTATCGAAACTGGAACTTTGGATAAATATATGAACAAGGTATCTGTTAAAAAAGGAGATGTGTTTTTTGTAAAAAGCGGCTTAATACATGCCATTGGTGAAGGTGTTATAATTGCGGAAATACAGCAAAACAGTGATACTACTTATAGAGTATATGACTACAACAGAGGAAGAGAACTTCATATAGAAAAGGCTCTAGATGTAATTAATTTAGATTTAGTTGCAAAGAATTCTAATGGACTTGTTGTAAAAAACGAAGGCTATACTAAAACATATCTTTGTCTATGCAAGGATTTCTCCCTCGAATTATATGATGTAGAAACTTCTTTCACAGAAAACAGCAATAAGGAAAGATTTTTTGCCTTTACCTGTGTAGAAGGCAGTGGAGAAATCATCTATAAAGATGGAAAAGAGACTATAAATAAAGGAGACAGCTTGTTAATCCCTGCCTCTCTCGGCGAATATACTTTCAAAGGAAATATGAAAGTTCTAAAAAGCTATGTACCAGATGTTAAAAAATTGGAAAATGAAATACTAAATTATGTGAAAGCGTAGCGGAACTTACTATAAGAACTAGCGCCATTTAAATTAAAAGTATATAGTGGATAGGTATGTTTATTCATACTCTATCCACTATTTATTATACTCAAATACTCAATACTTCCTAAACTCTCTACACTACCCCTTTTCTCCACTGGAGCTTTAGCTCCCTCCACTTTCCACTTCTCCACTCCACAAACTGCCTTTTTTCTCCACTTAGAGATTTTTGTAATCATAATAAACTAAGCTCCAGCCTAGCTTTTATATTTGTTCATAATTCTATGGAAGTATTTATATTTATTGTCAAATTATTTAAGTTTATGTATAATTATATATAATATTTATCTCAGCTTGATTTAATAAATAATATAAACTAGTAAGCTCATGGAGAAGATTATGAAATTAATTAATATATTTAAATATAAAAAAAATAAAAAACGTTTTGAAGAGAATATGGCTTTAATATATAAAGATTTGTATAAGTTTATATACTCTATCATAAAAAACAAACAATTAGCTGAGGATATACTCCAAGAAACCTTAATAAAGGCCTACGAAAAATTTGATACAATTAAAGATATACGTAAGTTTAGATCATGGATTTTTACAATAGCAAAAAATGAAAGTTTATCGTGGATTAAAAGATACACTAGAGAAGTTCCAAGCGAAAATATGACTTTAAAATCATTATCATACTCATCAGGAGATATTCCAGAAGAATTATTAATAAAAAACGAAACGAAAGAGTATGTAAGAAAGTCTATTAAAATGTTAAGCCCTGTTGATCAAGAAATATTTTTTTTAAGATATCATTATGATTTAACCCTAAATGAAATAGCATTAATATTAGATATGAATGAAAATACTGTTAGAACAAGACATATGAGAGCAAAAGAGAAGATACGCAAATATATTAT
Organism: Clostridium thermopalmarium DSM 5974; assembly: GCF_002995795.1. GTDB lineage: Bacteria > Bacillota > Clostridia > Clostridiales > Clostridiaceae > Clostridium_H > Clostridium_H thermopalmarium. Next base: position 25,228 of record NZ_PVXN01000025.1, on the reverse strand, counting down.
AAATGCCGAGCTATCTTCAGAAATTGCAGCATCAACCTTAAAGAAAAAGAGGTAAAAAGTAGTATGAAAGATGATAATTTAGATAAACTTATAAAAGATACTTATATAGAATTTGGAGACAAAATGGACATACATTCTGATGTTGAAGTTCCTGACTTTAACATTGTAATAAATAAATTTCACAGAAATTTAAAAGATAAAAGGAAAAGTCCATCAATGTCCAAAAGAATGGCTTTAACAGCTAGCTTTACAATAGTTGTGTTTATCTCAATATTTATATCATCATTGCCTAAAGTAATTGCATTTAAGTTCAACGTTATAAAAACTTTTGAGGAGCTAAGGGGAGATACTAAAGATATTAAGTTTAGTACAGATGATAACTCAAAAAACACTTTAGATGAAAATAATAAGATTGATAATGCTGGTGATCAAATAGAAAAAATAGTATCACTAGATGAGGCCAGGAAAAAGGTACCTTTTAAATTATTAGTACCAGAATATTTACCTGATGGCTACAGAATAAGTACTGTAAAATATATAAAAGCTATAGGTGATTATTATAGTGTAGAGCAAAATTATATTAATAACAAAGGGCAAGAGATTCAAATTTCTCAAAGCACTATATATGAAGAGGCAAAAGAAACTATTTCTATTAGTTCACAACTTAGAACTGAGGACATAAATATCAATGATTTGGATATAAAATTAATTACCGATGATAAAAACTTCAAAAAATTATTGTGGTTTAATAATAATATAAAGTTTGAAATGACTGTATTTTATAATATTATAGATATTGAAGTGGAAAAAATAATTAAGTCATTAAAATAAAGCCCAATTGGGCTTTATTTAATATACATACAATGGATCAGTTGCTGATGTTTTAGATGTCTGTATTCCATTATCTATTATATAATTTATACTTCGTACTCTATAGTAATAATCAGATGCTACTGATAAAGTATGATTTCCGCTAACTTTTTTAGAATTATTTAATCTGTTAGAGAATGTCTTAATTGTGCGCCAACTTCCATTTTCATATTTTTCCACGTATAGTGTATAGCCTATTGTATCAACTGTTACATAGCTTTCAGTTAAGCCTGTTACACTAATGAGGCCTATATCTATTTTTGCTATAGAGCTTCCCCAATCAATAAAGGTATCGCTAGTTGTACTTTGAGTATCGAGAGTTAAATCATAGTTGTTATTGGAATAAAACACTTCGCTATTACTCCTCTTTTCATTAGGAACATCATTGGTAGAAGCTGCAAAAGCATTTATAGATATAACGCAAATAATTAAAAAGGTAAAAGATAAAAATTTTATAATTCTTCTCATAAATTTTCCTCCCTATGGATTTTATTTTTTCTTATATAAGATAAAATAAAATGAAAAAAGTTTCAAAAAAGTGAAACATTTTTTATTCTTTCTCTCTTATATATGATGAAAAGAATATTTTAAAGGATAAAATAAATTATATTAAATCTATAAAATATGATAGGAGTACTAATGCAGCATATTTTATATTTGAAGGACTTAGTTATTTGATTATAGGAGGAAATATAGCTTGATGAAAGCGATAATTTGTTGTAGAATTTGCATAGTTTTCTATGTTTATAATTTTAGGAGATGAATTTATGTTAAGTTTTGTAGTAGCTGTAGCTAACAATAACGTAATAGGAAAAAATAATTCCCTAGTATGGAGCTTGCCTGTAGATTTAAAAAGATTTAAAGATATTACAATGACTCAAACTAAGACAATGATTATGGGAAGAAAAACCTTTGAAACTCTTCCTAAAGTCCTTCCTAACAGGAAACATATAGTCCTTACTAGAAATAAAAACTTTAAGCCTAACAACAAAAACGTAGAAATTCTTCATGATATAAAAGACTTAAAACCTTATATAGAAAGCGAAGATGAATACTTTGTAATAGGCGGTGGAGAAATCTTTAATTTATTAATGCCTTACGCTAAAAAATTCTACTTAACTATAATCCATCATGATTTTGAAGGCGACACCTTCTTCCCACCTTATGACGAAAAAGACTGGAGCATAATTGAACATATTGAAGGTACTGTTGATGAAAAAAATAAATATAAACACACATTTTTAACTATGGTCAAAAGAAAACATTAGAAATAAATTGTGACAATCTTTAATATTGAACATTCCATATGAAATTTGCATTTAGGAAAGCTTCACTACGCAAAGAAGCTCTAATATTTCTAGCTTTAAAACCTCTAAACCTTCTAAACTCACTGTCGTTCAGACAATAGAAGGTTCTTACGGTGTTTTAAATCCAGAAATAAAGAGCTTCTAACGCTTGTTCAACGCTTTCTACAATGCAAATCTCATTTCCAGTTCAATATTAAAAAAAGATTATCTCATCTATTAAATAAGAGCGTTTTAGTAAAAATGAATACATATCCAGACAAATCTAATATTAAACTTACAATCATTAGCGTTTATTTAAACTTCATATTTAGGTGCACTTAATAAAATTGCTTCGCAATTATTATTTTATTCTTCATCGTAAAAATCTAGAAATGAATATTTTTTTCCGCCTTTTTCCCAGCCTAAAATTGAATCTATATTTACATTTTGTGCTGATTGGAAAATTGACTTTTCTACATCCTTAAAGTTTTCCTTTAATTTCTTAATAAGTTCTTTCACTTCAGCACGTTTGCTTGAAGTCTTTTGAGCTGCTACTACACAGCCGCAGTTCATAGGAGATATTCCTGCGTTCATTGTGTAGCGCTTGATATCATCCTCATGAATGTAGTACATAGGTCTTATTAATTCTAAACCTTCAAAGTTTGTGGCATGTAATTTAGGTCTCATAGTTTTGAAGTTTCCAGCATAAAGAATATTTAGCATTGTTGTTTCAATAACATCATTAAAATGATGTCCAAGAGCTAACTTATTACATCCAAGTTTTTGAGCCTGTGAGTATAAAGCTCCACGACGCATTCTTGCACACATATAGCAAGGATAATCATTTGCTATTCTATCTACTATTTCGAATATTCCGGAGTCAAACATTTTTACAGGAATATTTAAATATTCACAATTGCTAAGTAATAGCTTTCTATTACTTTCATGAAATCCTGGATCCATAGCAATAAATTCTAACTCAAAGCTTATTCGCCCATGGCGTTTAAGTTCTTGAAACAACTTTGCCATAAGCAAACTGTCCTTTCCTCCAGAAATTGCTACTGCTATCTTATCTCCTTCTTCTACTAACTTAAAATCCTTAACAGCCTTAGTAAACTTAGTCCATATACGTTTTCTGTATGTCTTAATAATACTGCGTTCTATATCCTTTAATGGTTTTCTTTCACTCAATGGAATTAATAACTCACATCCACTTCCAGCAAGATTGCTCATTTCATCACCTCATTTATTTTATAGTTCTATATCATTAATGGTTATGTTTTAAATAACTATAACTAGATTTTTTAAACTTTACTTTTATATTGTAGAGTAAAGTACTCTTAAGTTCAATTATTTTATGTAGAATCTTGGTTAAACACTTCTTCTCTCTTAATATTTTAATGTTTTTGTTTTATCCTCTCTTTTATAAAGCCTGCAATTGCTGGTATAAATGTAATCATAGCCACTATAATAATAACAAATTCAAGATTATCCCTTATGATTTTTAAAGTTCCAAAATAATATCCTGCAAACAAAAATACAGATATTCTAAATATTCCACCTATGATGGCATATCCCATGAATTTGTATAAATTCATTGATGTAATACCTGCCACAAAAGCTATAAAACTTCTTACTATAGGAATAAACCTTCCCATGATTATTGCAACTCTTCCATAATTCTCATAAAACATATGAGCTCTTTCAATAGACTCTTTTTTAAAAACTTTATTATCCCCTGCTCTTAAAATTTTTCTTCCTAAAATCTTTCCTACATAATAGTTAACAATATCTCCTGCTATAACTGCTATGCACAATACAATAAATATAATAATTACATTTATTAACTTAATGGAAGCTAAAGTTCCAGTAACAAAAATTAAGGAATCTCCTGGCAGAAAGGAGGTTATAATTGAAGCTGCTTCAAGGAATATAACAAAAAAAAGCAGTATATATGTATATGCTCCAAATTGATTAATAGCCATACTTATATAATCCTCAAAATGAGATGCTATATATAAAAATTCCCTTAAAAATTCATCCATTCTTAATTCCTCCTGCAGCTTAAATTACATTCATTATATTATAGTTTAACCTCTAAGAAATGAAAATACCTTTCTTAGAGGTTGTAAATTTATTTTATTTAATTATTAGCATTAATCACTTCATTATAATGTACTCTACCCTCACTAGTTTTAACAAAGAAGAACTTATATAATTGTATAACTGTAAATGGTATAAAAGCTAACACATAAAACGCTGCATATTGGTTTACAGTAAGTTTTTCAACTTGAATTATACCTCTTAAAGGCTCAAAAAGTAAAACTGAGTTTAAAAATAATGTTCCTATTCCAAAAGCTATCCATGCATATTTATTAGAGAAAATTCCTATTTTGAAAATAGATTCTCTGCTTCTACAGTTAAATCCATGAAATAATCTTGCCATACATAATGTTGCAAATGCCATGGTACTTGCTATATTAGTATTTCCACTTTGTAATCCTAGCTTAAAGGCGATCATAGTACAAGCTGCTATAAGAAATCCTTCCACAACAATTTCATACACAAAATCCTTAGACAATATGGATTTATTTATGTTTCTTGGCTTACCTTCCATAACACTGCTCTTATGAGGCTCCAGTCCTAAAGCTATAGCCGGCAAGCTATCTGTAAGAAGATTTATAAATAATAAGTGAACTGCAGCAAAAGGATTAGGAAGAGAGACTAAAGCTGCATATAAAACTGCCATTATTCCTGCGGTATTTCCTGAAAGAAGAAATTTTATGGAATTTTTAATGTTGTTATATATGTTTCTTCCGTTTGAAATAGCTTTTACTATAGTTGCGAAATTATCATCCGTGAGCACCATTGATGCAGCATCTTTTGCAACTTCTGTTCCTGTAATCCCCATAGATATACCAATATCAGCTTGTTTTAAAGCAGGGGCATCGTTTACTCCATCTCCAGTCATAGCAACCACATTCCCTTTTTCCTGCCAAGCTCTCACTATCCTAATTTTATGTTCTGGAGACACTCTCGCATATACCGAAACCTTATCTACTTTTTCTTTTAACTCTTCATCGCTTAATCTATCTAATTCATAACCTTCCATGGCTTCATCTTCATTTTTTAATATTCCTATCTGCTTTGCTATAGCAGAAGCTGTAATTTTATGATCTCCAGTAATCATAATTGGCTTAATACCTGCACTTATACATTCTGCTACCGCCTTTTGAGACTCTTCCCTTGGGGGATCTATCATAGATATCAAACCAACAAATATTAAATCTTCTTCGTCTTTCAAAGTAATTTCTTTATTCTCATTAAGGTTTCTATAAGCAAAGGCTAAAACTCTAAGGCCTTTTTTAGAAAAGTTTTCGTTCACTTTTTTAATTTCTTCTTTATCCTTATATGTCAATTCTCTAACACCATCTGATGTACATATTTTAACTGCCCTTTCTAATATTACATCCAAAGCTCCCTTTGTAATCATAGTAATTTGATTTTCTATCTTGTGTACTGTACTCATAAGCTTTCTATCTGAATCAAATGGAATCTCACAAATTCTAGGATACATTTCTCTTACATCTATTTCTCTTAAATTATACTTGCGTCCAAGATTAGTAAGGGCAATTTCTGTTGGATCCCCAATTTCCTTATCCTCACCAGAAATAGCATCACTGCACAGCAAACTCATTAAAACTAATTTTTTCTCCATGGTATTGCTTAGATCTAAATTTTCAATATCCATTATCTTTTCATCTATATAGATTTTTTTTGCTGTCATCTTATTTTGAGTTAAGGTTCCAGTCTTATCAGAACATATTACAGAAACGCTACCTAAACTTTCAACAGCTTGAAGCTTTCTTATAATCGCATTTTCCTTTGCCATCTTTTGAGTTCCAAGTGCTAGAACTATGGTTACAATGGAGCTTAAAGCCTCTGGTATTGCAGCAACTGCTAATGCTACTGCAAACATAAATGAATCTATAACTTCATAACCTCTGTACATATTTAAAATAAATATTAAAGCACTGATAATTAAAATTATTGAAGCTAGCTTCTTTCCAAAGTCATCCAAACTAATTTGCAAAGGAGTTTTCTTCTGTTTAGTATTTTCTAAAAGAGAGGCTACCTTACCTATCTCTGTATCCATACCTATATTTGTGACTACTGCTGCAGCTCTACCATAGGTTACAAAACTCCCTGCAAAAACCATATTTTTCATATCACCTATAGAAACATTATCTCCATCTATAACCTCTTCTGTTTTTACCACACTCTCTGACTCTCCAGTAAGAGAGCTTTCATTAACCTGAAGACTAAAGTTTTCTATAATTCTTCCATCAGCACTTACGTAATCTCCTGCTTCTAAATATAATATATCTCCTACAACTACTTCTCTTGATGGTATTTCTACCTTTTCACCATTTCTTAAAACTCTGGCTATAGGAGCAGATAGTGCCTTTAAGCTGCTTAAAGACTTTTCTGCTTTAATATGCTGTGCTGTTCCCAATATAGCATTAAGTATAACCACAGAAAATATAACTAAAGCACTTTCTTCGTTTCCCAAAAACATAGATATAACAGCCGCTCCAAGAAGTATTATCACTAAAAGATCCTTAAACTGTTCACCAAAAACTTGAAGCGTATTTTTCTTCTTTCCTTCATTTAACTCATTAAAACCTTGCTCCTTTCTTCTTTTTTCTACCTCTTCATTGTTAAGCCCTTCTGATGTAACTTTTAAACTTTCCATTACCTCTTGTGCAGACTTTTTATAAGCCTCTTTCATTTTTTCTCCCCCTCTTTGATATTTTTATATAAAAAAAGACTTTTAATATAATCCAAAACCTGGATTATATTAAAAGTCTTGTAACCAAAACAACTTGGCATATAACACCAGATTAGCCATGCTAATCGAAATGTTGATGCTATATTTTTACTACTCCCTTTTAATACAAGAAATTTAAGTATTAACTTTAATCATATTATATAGCAATCTTAACCACTTGTCAATAATTTTTTGCTAACATCATTAATTATTGAATTTGACGTTAAACTCATATATCTTTAAAAATTTCATGACATATTATATACTTATTTAATATAGATAATACTTTGGCGGCATTCATAATATATTTGACATTACATTAAATGCTAGGGGGCAAAAACAATGGAAAATACTCTTATAAAAAAGTTTGAAAAAAACTATGAAGATTATTTAAGAGATGAATCACGAAAAATTGGAAATGCTGATTCCATATCCTTTCCTAAAAGTGAAAAAGAAGTTATAGAAATATTAAAATATTTGGCACCAAGCAAGACCTTAATAACCACTCAAGGCGCACGTACGGGAATTACAGCCGGAGCAGTACCACAAGGCGGACATATTCTTAACTTAAGTAAAATGAACAAGATAACAGGACTTCGCTATGATAATACATCAGACACATTTTTCTTAAAGGTTCAACCAGGAGTTTTATTGTGTGATCTAAGAGAAGCTCTAAAAAATAAGACTTTTGATACAGAAAATTGGGACAAAACATCTATAGATGCTTTAAATAAATTTAAAAAATCCGAATCTTACTTCTTTCCTCCTGATCCTACCGAAACCACAGCGTCTATTGGAGGTATGGTTTCATGCAACGCATCAGGGGCTTGTTCTTTTAAATATGGTCCTACAAGAGATCATATAGAAGCATTAAATATTGTTTTAGTTAATGGTGATAAACTTTATATTAAAAGAGGAAATGAAAAAGCATATAATACACATTTTTCATTAACTACACATTCTGGAAATAAGATTGAAGGTAATATTCCTTCCTATAACCTTCCTGATGTAAAAAATGCTTCTGGATATTATGCAAAAAATAATATGGATTTAATAGATCTTTTTATAGGTTCTGAAGGTACTCTTGGAATAATTACTGAAATAGAATTAAAGCTTTTAAAAACTCCGAAAACAATTTATGGAATGAATGTATTTTTCACTTCTGAGGAGCCTGCTTTAAAGTTTGTTAGAAAGATACGTGAAAATTCTTCTCCTGCTGCTATAGAATTTTTTAATTATAACTCACTAAATCTTCTTAGAAATATGAAAGAAAATTATGAAGGCTTTGATAAGCTCTCAGAACTTTCTCCACATTTTCACTCTGCTGTTTATGTTGAATATCATGGAAACAGTGAAGATGAAGTTATGGATATGGTTATGGAATGCTGCGATATTATAGAGGAGTGCGGTGGTGATCCATCTGACACTTGGCTATCAACAAACTCTCAGTCTAATGAAGCTCTTAAATATTTTAGACATGCTACACCTGAAGCTGTTAATACTCTTATTGATGAGAGAAGAAGAACTGTTCCTGAGCTTACAAAGCTAGGAACTGATATGGCAGTACCTGATTCAAAACTTGAAGAGGTTATGGAATTATACAACAGCTCCTTAGAAAAATTAGGATTTGATTCTGTAATCTTCGGACACATAGGTAATAATCATCTTCATGTTAATATAATTCCTAAAAATATGGAAGAATACAATAAGGGCAAAGAGTTATATAGCCTTTGGTCAGAAAAGATTATCGCTTTAGGCGGCACCATATCTGCTGAACATGGCGTTGGCAAGTTAAAGACTAATTTGCTGCAAAAAATGTTCTCTACTAAAGGAATAGAAGAAATGATGGCCTTAAAAAAGCTCTTCGATCCAGAAAACAGATTAAATAAAGGAAATTTATTCTAATTACTCTTTTAAAATCTTTTAACCCTTTTTTAATTAGCATCATATCATATAATGTAATACTTAAAAGGAGTGTTTAACAAATTGTATCCTTATGAATATGATGACTATTTAGAAGATGACTACTATCTAGACGATGAAGAGTATGATTATGGTTATGGTTATCGTCAATTTCCTCCTTCTGGACCTCCATTTGGATTACCTGGAGGCGGCGGATTCTTCCCACCTGGTGGCCCCGGCGGACCTGGAGGAGCAGCTGGAGGGCCTCCATCTGGACCACCACCTTCATTTACACCTGCACAACCTCAAACTGGGATAGGGACATTTGCTGTAGACCCCGGCTCCCTATCTAGATGCATGTTTAGATTTGTGTATATATGGCTTGATACTGGAGTTTCCTTCTGGGCATTTCTAACCTTTGTTGGAAGAAGGTCTATTGCTGGCTTTAGATGGCAAAGAGGAAGATGGATTTACTTTGGAATTGATACAAGAAGAATAAGTAGTTTTATCTGTTACTAATATAATTAATTATATTCTTTATTTTAAAGGTACAGGGTAATGATTTTCCATTACCCTGTACCTTTAGAATTCTTTCTTTTTCTAAAATAAGAAAGAGTAGCATTATTGGGAACTTCAATAAATTTGCTTTTGCTTCTTCCAACTTTTTGAGCAATATAAATTCCTGTATGGCCTGAAAACATATAACTAATGACACAAGTCATAAACATAAATTCAATTCCTCCTGAACCAAACATTTCTATGCCCATTATAAATGATGCAATTGGTGTATTTGTGGCACCTGTAAATACTCCAATAAGACCTAATGCAGCTAAAAATGATGATTCCATGTGCATTAAACTTGATAAATAATTCCCTAAAGTTGAACCTATAACAAATAGTGGAGTAACCTCTCCTCCTTGATATCCAGCTCCTAAAGTTAAAGATGTAAATAATATCTTTCCTAGAAATGTAAGTGGATGCACATGAGAATTAAATGCATCTGCCATAAGTGGAAGACTTAATCCTAAAAATTCTCTCGTTCTAAATATATAAACTAAAACAATTACTGTAACTCCACCAACAAAGCTCTTTACAGCTGGATTTTTAAACTTTTCACTAAAAATATCCTTTAATTTATGAGTTAGCTCACTAAATAATCTACTTGCTAGTCCAAACAAAATTGCAGCAAAAACAACCTTTCCTACTGCAACATATGTTAAATCTGGTACTTCTAATATCTTATAGTGTGTGTGATTAACTTTTAGATATCTTACTACTAAATCACCAACAATGCTTGATGTAAAACATGGAACTAAAGCCTCATAGCTCATCAATCCTAATGTAGCCACTTCTAATCCAAAAACTGTACCTGCAAGGGGAGTTCCAAAAACAGAAGCAAATCCACTGCTTATTCCTGCCATAAGAATTATTCTATTATCTATTTTATCTAACTTCAGTAATTTTCCTATTCCTTCTGCTATGCTAGAGCCCAGCTGTACTCCTGTTCCTTCTCTTCCTGCTGAACCTCCAAGTAAATGAGTAATAAAAGTTCCCAAAAAAACTAAGGGAGCCATTCTAAATGGTATTTCTCCAGTTGCTTCATTTATTTTTTGTATAATTAAATTATTTCCCTTAGAAGAATTTTTACCATACTTTGAATATAAATAGCTTACAAAAGCTCCTCCAAATGGAAGCAAAAATAAAAGCCATGTATGCTTATTGCGCAAATCTGTAGCTAATTCCAAGCTTTTTAGAAATAATGCTCCTGCAATACCAGTTAATATTCCTACCAAACCACCAATAATAATCCATACTACAAATGATACCAATAAAGCAATAGTATTATTTCTACCTCTAATAAGAGTTACTAAGTTGCTTTCTTTATCTTCTAAGATGTTTTTTCTTTGTTCCACTTTATCCCCTCCGCATTCCATTTTAAGTTTCTTACTTATAAGTTATATCATTTGTTTTTTTATGTAAAAACAAGCAAAAAATAATCCTACAAAGTAACAGTTTAATACTGCCATTTTGTAGGAGTCATCAGCTTTGCGCATTTAAAGGCGAACTCCATCGCCACTAATATTTTTAAATTATATTATCATAAATAAATATACTTGTCTATATAAATATCTGGAGTTTTTATACTAATCCTCTACTTTAAGTGCTCTCATGGCATTTAATACAGCTATTACGGCTACCCCCACATCAGCAAATACAGCTTCCCACATGGTAGCAAGTCCAAAAGCTCCTAAAATCAAAACTAATGCCTTAATGCCTAGAGCAAATACTATATTTTGATATATAATCCCCTTAGTCCTCTTTGCGATCTTTATAGCACTAGCTATTTTTGATGGCTCATCTGTCATAATAACCACATCTGCAGCTTCAATTGCTGCATCTGATCCTAATCCTCCCATAGCTATTCCTATATCGGCTCTAGCGAGAACTGGAGCGTCATTTATTCCATCACCTACAAATACAATCTTACCTTTTGGAGACTTTTCCTTGTCAATCTCCTCTAGTTTATCAACCTTTTGATCTGGCAGCAACTCTGTATATGCTTCATCTAATCCTAGATCCTTTGCAACCTTTTCTCCTACTAGATTAGAATCTCCTGTAAGCATAATAGTCTTTTTAATTCCTATGTCTTTAAGAGCATTTATAGCCTGCTTTGAATCTTCTTTAATTTCATCAGAAATAACTATATATCCAACATATTCTTTGTCTACAGCTACATAAACTACAGTACCTGCTGCCTCTACCTTGTCAAAGGTTATATTCTCCTTAATCATTAACTTGTCATTACCTACTAATAAATTCTTACCATCCTTAAGCCTTATCTTTGTTCCATGACCTGAAATTTCATTATAATCTTCAATTTTTTCTTTATCTATTTCGTTTCCATACTCCTTCATGATTGAGATTGCTATAGGATGATTAGAATAAGCCTCTGCAAAAGCTGCATATTTAAGAAGCTCCCTTTTTGCAATGTCACTCTTAGCATTTATATCTGTAACCTTAAATACCCCTTTTGTAAGAGTTCCTGTTTTATCAAATACTATAGTTTCAACATCATTAAGAGCTTCTAAATAATTGCCACCTTTTATTAAAATACCTTTTTTAGACGCTCCTCCTATGCCTCCAAAGAAACCAAGAGGTATGGATACAACTAAAGCACAAGGACATGATACTACTAAAAATACAAGAGCCCTATATAACCACTGTGAAAAAGTAGCTTGGCTAAGTACTATAGGTGGTATTATAGCAAGAGCAAGGGCAGTAATAACAACTGCTGGTGTATAATATCTTGCAAACTTTGTTATAAAATTTTCTGTTGGTGCCTTTTTGCTGCTTGCATTTTCAACTAAATTTAGTATTCTAGCTACTGTAGACTCTCCAAATGCCTTTTCTACTTTTATGGTTAATAATCCATTCTTATTTATAAATCCACTTAAAACTTCATCATCTTCTTTTACTTCTCTTGGTACCGATTCTCCTGTTAAAGCAGAAGTATCAAGCATAGACTTTCCTTCTATAATTTTACCATCTAAAGGAACTTTCTCTCCTGGTTTTACAACTATTATATCACCAACTTTTACCTCCTCTGGTGATACTATTTTTGTATTATTTCCTACTTTCAAATTTGCATAATCAGGTCTAATATTCATAAGTTCACTTATAGATTTTCTTGAACGATTTACAGCTATGTCTTGGAATAACTCCCCCACCTGATAAAATAACATAACTGAAACTCCTTCTGGAAACTCTCCAATAGCAAAGGCTCCTAATGTTGCCAAGCTCATGAGAAAGTTCTCATCAAAGACCTGTCCTCTTATAACGTTTTTCAAAGCTCTTAATACAATTTCTCCACCTACTAAAATATAGCTTATAATAAAGAGTGCAAGTTCTATGTTATATGATAAGTTAAGTGTTACTGCTCCTAGGAAAAGTGCTGCCCCTATTGCTAGCTTTAATAGCTCTCCTTTGTTATCTTTACTATCATCTCCATGGCTATGATCGTGATGATGCTCATGACTATGAGTATTTTTATCATTTTGATGAGCAATCATCTTTACATCTGGTTCTATTCTTTTTACTATATCAGCTGCCTCTTCCATAACTCTATTTAAATCATCTTTTTCATTAATCTCTATAGTAAGTTTTTTAGACATAAAGTTTAAACTCACATTTTTTACTCCATTGATATCATTAATTCCTCTTTCAATCTTTGCAGCGCAATTTGCACAGCATAGACCATCTAATATAAATTCCTTCTTAGTTCTATTACTCATTTTAATTTCCTCCAGATTATCTTTCATTTACATGAGCAAACCCATAATCAAATATCTTTTTAATATGGTCATCATCTAAGGAATAATAAACTACTTTACCTTCTCTTCTAAACTTTACTAATCTAGTATGTTTCAAAACCTTAAGTTGATGAGACACTGCTGATTGACTCATACCAAGCAAAGCAGCCAAATCACATACGCACATTTCTGATTGAAACAAAGCACATATTATTTTAATTCTTGTAGTATCTCCGAAAACTTTAAACAATTCTGCTAGATCATACAATGTTTCATCGGCTGGCATACTCTCTTTTACTTTATTTACTATATTCTCATGAATAATACTACAATTACAAATATCAATGTTATTATTTTCATTACCCAAATTCATTCACCTCCAAATAATAACATATGAACAATTATTCATATGTTCACTTATAGTATATTCTTACCTATTTTAGATGTCAATCAATTTTTAACAAATTTTTTCGTCACATAATTTGCAAACTTAAAGAACTGATAATTTTTATGTAGAAATTATCAGTTCTTCTTACCTGGAGCCTACCTACTCTTTCACACCGTCTCCAGTGCAGTACCATCGGCTCATTGAAAATATACTCATTCTTAGCTATTTTTCAATATTTTTTAAGTTTATCTTCTACTATTTTATAATATAAAAAAATTGCTGAAAAAATTATTATATAATCCTCTCAGCAATTTTTATGATACGTTATTTGCTCATTCTAAAGTAATCTATAGAATTTTCTTCATTTAATACTGGAAAATCAATTTTTTTACTCTTATTAATACTATTAAGTTTATTAGTAAATTCTAAATTAATAATATATGTGCCTGTATATTTTCTTCCCTCATTATCAATAATGGGATTTTTCTTCATAGAAGACAAATCAATCTTTAACTTTAAGTTTATGCTCTCACTCACTAGATATCCTTTAGAATCAATCCCACATCTCAGCTGTATTCCTCTTTTTTCGTTAATATTTAAAATGTCTATGTTGTCCAAAATATTACTTATAATATCAGAATACAACCATATATTGTCATGAATAACATTTACAGCTTTATAAAATTCTTTCTTATCTTCATTTTCATCATCTATCTTAAGTCTTGGAAGTGAAGTAAGAGAATCTCTAAATTTTTTAACAAATTCTATAGTATCTTTGTCTTTCTTCAGATTACCTATAATATCATTAAGAATAAGCTTAGTAACCTTATCATCTAATTGTATATTATATATATCTATATGTTCTTCACTATTATCTTCAGGTATGCCTTCAATTGTCGTTTTTTCAATTTTATTAGAAGAAACATCAGCTTCCTTAATATATTTAATTATGAAATTAAAAAAATCAGCTTGTGAATAACTATTTGGATTAAGCACCTTTCTATAGTCTGGTAAAATCATATTAGACTTACCTTTCATTTTATTAAAATCCATTCTAATGTATTTCTTAGAGCTGTCAGAATTCAACTCAATAATGTTAAACAATGAAGGCCTACTGATTACTGCTTCAAGCTTGGGCTCCTTTTCAGTAAAATCATTATTAATCCAGATTTTTGAATAAACTGACATAGCCTTAAACTTAGCGTTAATATCACTTTGTATTTTTATTCCATTGCTTTTATTACTTTCTACGGAGTTGGTATTTAGTGATAATTTTACCATACTTAATATTGGGAGAAGGCTTTCAAAATCCTCCTTCTCCTTTTCTGTCATGTTTTCTCCAGAAACCCGCAAAATTATATGTGTATTATTTTCCATTGAATTAACTTTTTTAGCTTTCTTAAAAGCCTTATATAAGGCTACGCTGTCGACAGATCGTATCGCAGATACTGAAACAGAAATAAATAAAGCAGTAAGGAACATAATAATAACAACTATTAACTTTTTCAACCTAATCTCTAACCCCCATAATATTAGTGTCCAATAACTCCTGAATCGTTAAGTTTATGTGTTAACTTCGAACAAAGTTTGGTTGTTCTTGGTTTTAGAATATATCCAAGTGCTAAGAATATTAAAAAGAATAGTGATAATGTAATTACATCTTTTGATAAAGTTGAATAGGTTACTCCTGCAAGAGCTTCTCTCATAGCACTTATACCATAAGTAAATGGCAGTGCATAATGTATCTTTTGGAAGAAATTAGGGGTAACTTGTATAGGGAATGTTCCACCTGACCCTGCTAGTTGAAGAACCAAAAATATAATTCCAATAGCTTTACCAACATTATCAAACAAAGATACCAATGTATATACTATAGTGTTAAATATTATGCTTTGATATACGGCTAAGGCTACGAAAAGTACAGGGAACTGAACTTTTATACCTAGCACCAATATATCTCCTACAGAAACTATAAATCCTTGTAATATAGCTATAGAAACAAATAACAGATATTTAGCAAAATACTCTTCTCTTGGGTTAAATTCAAAACTTCCATTATGGAATTTAACACTTAATAATGCACATAAAAGTAGCGCACCTACCCATAAGCTAAGAGTAGTGTAAAAAGGAGTTAACCCGGCTCCATAATTTTCCACTGGGAATAAGTTATGTGTTTTTAAATTAACAGGAAGAGCTAAAAAGTCTCCTTCTGTATCTCCATCAGTTTTAAGAAGATTAGCAAGGTCCTTTAAACTTATTTTGTTATCAAAAGCTTTTACTTTAGATGTAATATCATTAATTTTTTTCTCTATATCTTTATTTCGTTTTTGAAAATTCTTTATGTCCTTTACAGCTATTTTCCCTTTTGATGATATGTCAGAAAGAAAATCCTTTAAAAAGTTCATATCATCTTTCATATTCTTAATCATAGTATTTAAATCAAGAACTCCCTCTGATCCTTTTTGTAGAGCTTCTTGAACTTGAGATACAATATCACTACTGTTAATATTATCTTGAAGTTTACTTAAGTCATTTGATATATTAAGAGTTAATTTTGATATCTCCGGAAGCAATTCTTCAATATTTTTGTTATTATTAAGATTATTTTTAAGTGTATTAAGTCTTCCTTGAAGCTTGTCTAAATTTCCACTTATTCTCTCAAAGTCGGAAGATAGCTTAGATGCCTTTTCTGAGGTTGTATCACCAATTTCTTTTGAGCTTCTTTGTACTAAATCTTTTAAATCATCGATTTGAGCATTTATACTATCTATACTCTTTCCTACTTCACTAGAAGTATATTTCAAAGTATTTCTTATTCTTTTTGTTTTCCTACTAATATAATTAAAATCATCTTCTGCATCTTCCAGCTTATTTCTAATTGTTGAAAAAGTTTCTCTTTTTAATAAATTATCTATAGGTTTAAGCGTTTTATCTATTTTTTTATTAATATCTTCAAATTTATCTGAAATAGACTCATTTAGATCAACTAAAGAATCCAGTAAATCTATTGTATTATCGCTTATAGATGATAGAGAATCATCTAAAGTATTAAGAAGATTTCTATAAACTTCTATGTCCGCTACAATTTTATCAGATTCTTCTTTTAAATCTTTAGGAACATCTTCACCTAAATCAGCTAAGTCCTGAGATACTTCTTTCATTTCATTACTAAGCCTATTAGCTTCATCTATTGCATCATCTATATCTGACAACATATCAGGCTTATATATAGAAATCTTATTATTAAGATCATCCGTAGTAGTAGATATTTTTGAAAAAGTATTTTCCATAATAGCTAAATTTTCTTTTATATTATCTATATCACCTGAAATATCTTCAACTTCATCACTTTTGTCAGTTAAACTTTTGCTAAGGTCCTCGTTAAGCTGTATAGTTTTCTTTAAAGTATCTTGAATAAATGTAATATTATCTGAAGTCTTGTTTATATTTACAAAGGTTCCATCTGATTTCTTTATTAAATCATCTAAAGCCTTATTTATCTTTGGATAATTATCATTTATGGTATATAATGTACCTTTATATTTTTCTATTTTATCGTAGTTCTCATCTATTTTAACTCCTGCCTTATTTAATATTTCAAATACCTTTTTAGTAACTGTCTCTATAAATGATTTACTTATTTCCTTTTGTAAAGTTGAAGCACCAGAATCAGTCATTTTGGGAGCAATTGCATTGATTTTTTGATTTACATAATATTCAAGAGTAGGTTTTACAGGATTTTTATCAAGCAACGTACTCATTTCCAAAGAAAATTCACTAGGTATTATTATAGTTGCATATACTTCTCCTTCTTCAACCTTTTTAATTCCTTCATCTGCATCCTTATAAAATGTCCAGCCTAGTTTCTTATTTTCTTTAAGTAGTTTTACTACTTCATTACCAATGTTAAATTCAATTCCTCTTATACTTCCTCCAGCATCATTATTTACTATACCAACCTTTATCCCACTAGTATTAGAGTAGGGATCCCAAGATGCATATATGTTAACCCATGCGTATAACGAAGGTAATACAGCTAGTCCTATTATAATAATCAAGGTTGCCCAACTAGTTATAATTTTGTTTAAATCTTTTTTATACATCTTAGCTATTGTTTTTACGTTTACTTTCATATCAGTATCCCCTCTTATATAATATTGCATCCAAGAATTTTTGTACTGGTCAGTATAATATTATAATACCAAAAATTTTTAATGTCAAAATATAAAAAATGTGACTTAAAGCTCATTATAGCTAATAAATTTGATGCTTTTTATTGGTTTATTAATGCTTAGTGATAATGCATAGTTTTTATTAAATGTAGTATTATAAAAGTTCCATATATCTCTATTTATCTCTTTTTCAAATATATTTTTTTTATTATCCAATCTTCCAAAATTAACTTCTTTAATTAAATCATTGATTCCAATGCCAACAGCTTTAAAAAACGATTCCTTTAAAGTCCAAAACTTATAAAATAGCTTAACTCTCTCTTCTTTACAACCAATTAAAAATTTCCATTCCTCATTTGATAAAAATTCTTTTGCTATATTTATATCTATTGGGAGAATCTCTTCAATATCAATTCCAATCTTGCACATTGATGATATTGCACACACAACCCATTCCCTTGAATGAGAAACATTGAAATCTATATTAAATTTTCTATTAGGTTCTATATATGGACGATTCATAACTGTCCTCTTTATTTGAAAACAGCTTCCTGTTACCCCTAAGACATCTTTAATTGCTTTTTTGATAGTCAAAACTGATGTTAAAGATTCACAGCGTGATTTATAATCTCTTTTTTTTATAATGCTATTTTGTTCCTCTTTACTTAATGAATTCAAAGCTTCTTGGAAATCTATATCTGATATATTAAAGTTTATTTTTGCGGTATAAATAAAAATATTATCTTGCATGTCTAGTTATATCACCCTTTACTTTAAATATAAAAAGATAAGGATTTCTCCTTATCTTTTTTGAGGCTCTGGAAAATATCCAATTTTAATAGCATAGCTTAGCATTTTGCTTATAAATTCTTGATTAATCTGCGTATATTTTAAATATTCAGAATCTAAATATTTGATAGTATTTGGGCAAGCAAATTTATAATAAGAATTTTTTACACCATCTCCATCTAGTTGAGCCATTGCTAGCTCTAAACCTTCTTGATTTTTACTAATGCTATTATCAAAAAGCCATTTCTCATATTCATTTTCATCAATTAAATCTATCTTATATCCAAAATTATTAATCATATCAATCACAGAATTATATGGAACTTGACCAGGATTGCAAATGTGGAATGTCTCCCCTATAGTGTCCTCGCGGTAAACTAGATATACAATGGCTTTACTAGCATAATCAATAGGGGTAAAATCCAAATAGCAATTAACTTTTGGTGCCTTTCCTAATAAAATCATAGATTTAATCATACGATAGAAAGCATTACTATCAATGTTTTTCTGGAACTTACCATCATTAAAGCGGCAAGTTAAATTTCCACCACGATATACAGTAATTGCAGTTCCTTCTTCTCCAGCTTTATATACTAATTTTTCTGATTGAAGCTTACTATTTGTATATACATTTTCTAATTTTAAATCCTCAGAAAGTTTTGGATTACTAATTACATCTTCCCACTGTCCATTCAATGCTAGCTCCTC
The DNA here is from genome assembly GCF_002995795.1 of Clostridium thermopalmarium DSM 5974. Taxonomy (GTDB): domain Bacteria; phylum Bacillota; class Clostridia; order Clostridiales; family Clostridiaceae; genus Clostridium_H; species Clostridium_H thermopalmarium. Next base: position 5,972 of record NZ_PVXN01000025.1, on the reverse strand, counting down.
TGGAATTCCTAATGTTGAGATATAATGAAATCTTACATCCTTTTTACACTTAGCTATATCAAGCAAATGTTTTGTGCTTTGAGTATTAACTTTTTCAAAATAAGACATATCTCCAAAGTGACGAACATCTGCAGCAGCATGAATGATTGTATCTATATTTTCCTTAATAAATCCTTCATCCTCTAAGGATAAACCTAGTTTATCTTTTTCTAAATCTCCTTCTATAGTAACTACCCTTGAGTTAATAATACTTGTAATCTCTTTATCAAAATATACTAACATAGTATCTAATAACTTTTCTAATAATGAATTATTATCAGATTTTCTAAGCAAACAATAAACTTTAGCATCTGTGTTTTTTAGTAATTCATATAGAATATGAGATCCCAAATATCCAGTAGCCCCTGTAAGAAGAATATTTTTAGGCTTTTTATATTGTTTTAATTCTACTTTATAATTCTCACTGCTTGGATACTCATTAAGATCTTTAACTTCCCATACATCATGCTCAGTATTTTTGCAGCATTTATTATTATCTTTTTCTAATTCATTAACGCGTATAGCCATATCAGCAATAGTTCTATGAGTAAAGAAATCGTTAATCTTCAAGCCCGGGAAATGAGGTTTTAGAAGCACTAAAACTCTCATAATTTTTAAGGAATGGCCACCGATTTCAAAAAAGTCATCATATATCCCTATTTTATCTAATCCGAGAACTTGTGACCAAGCATCTGCAATAATCTTTTGAATTTCATTTTGTGGTGCAACATAATTATCATTTTCCTCTACTTTAACAATTTCAAATGTAGCTAATTTTTTACGATCAATCTTTCCAGTTGGCGATATAGGCATTTTTTCTAAATAATTTATATATTTAGGAACCATGTAAGAAGGTAATTTCTCTAGCAAGAAGTTTCTTAATTCTGAAGTTTTTATTTTTTCCTTATTTTTAGAAGTATAATATGCAACTAACATGGTCTCATTATTATCTTTAATAGGAATAATAGCTACATCCTGTACTTCTGGGTGCTTTGCAAGCTTGTCCTCTATCTCACCAATTTCTATACGATGTCCTCTAACTTTAACTTGTGAGTCTTTACGACCTACATATTCTATAAGTCCATTTTCTAAAATACGAGCAATATCTCCAGATTTATAAACTATGCTATTTTCTTTAAAAGGATTTTTTATAAAAACTTCTTTTGTCTTTTCTTCTTGATTTAAATAGCCTTTTGCTAAAGCGACAGAAGAAATATATACTTCTCCAGGTACATTAATAGGGCAAAGTTGATTTTCTTCGTTAACAATGTAGACTTCATAGTTTGGAAAAGGCTTTCCTATAGGAATATTAGTTTGATTTTCCGGAACTAAATCATTAATTACATGTCCAGTTGCAACGACTGTTGACTCAGTAGGACCGTATAAATTAATAATTTCAATAGAATTCTGGAACTTTCTTTGGAAAGCACGTACAATTTCGCCTGATAGAGCTTCACCACCTACTGCAACTCTTTTAACAGTAGATAACTTTGAATAACTTTCTTCAGATAAATGTGCTGCTAATTGATTAAAGAATACAGTAGGCAAAATTGCAATAAAAGTAGCCTTTGTCCTATAAATAGCATCAGCAAAGGCTTCCACTGAAATACGTTCCTCTGGAGATAATAAATGCAATCTAGCTCCCCAGAATAAGGAACCAAAAGTATCCCATACCGATGCATCAAAACTGTACGTTGCAAACTGAGTTAATATTTCTTTTTCATTAATATTAAATTGATTTCGGATTAAATATCCTAAATTTACTACACCCTCATGAGCGATTAAAGTTCCTTTTGGCTTTCCAGTAGATCCAGATGTATAAATGATATAAGCTAAGTCACTTGATTTTATATCAATATCTGGATTTTCTATTGAACAATCATCTATATCATCTTCCAATAAAATAATCTCTTTTACTGACATACTATTAGATAGTAGCTTCTTAGCTTTATCTACATATATGCCCTTAGTTACAATAAATGGTGATTTTGTATCAGATATAATATAAGTATTGCGTTCTTCTGGATGTTCAGGATCTAATGGTACATATATACCGCCAGCTTTAAGAATACCGAAGATACTAATTACTGTTTCAAGGCTTCGTTCCATAAATATAGTAACAAAATCGCCTTTTTTCACCCCTTTTTTAATAAGGCAATTTGCAAGCTGATTTGCGCGTTCATTTAATTTTTTGTAAGTAAATTGACCCTCATTAGAAGATAAAGCTATATTATTTGGAAACTTACATACTGCTTCCTCGAACATTTTTGGAATTGTTTTGTCTCTTGGGAAGTCCATATGTGTATCATTTAATCTGCTATAAAGCTCTTTCTCTTCTTCTGTTAAAATGTCGATACCATAGATCCTAGCTTTTTGATCCTTAAGAACAGCTTTAAGAATGTTTATATAATATTCAGTAAAACGTTTTATAGTTTTAGATTTAAATAGATTATCATCATATTCAACATTAAGCATAATATTAGTATCTTGTTCTTTTAATTGCCAATTAAGCATAGATTTATTTGCCAACTTTTTATTAGAATTCATACTAAATGTGGTCTGAAATAAAGTTTCATAAGATCCATCTGTTATTATTTGCTCAAAAACAAAATTATACTTGCGTGCATTTTTTAGTTTTTCTTTTACTAAGACAAAAAGTTCTTCAAATGTTTTTATGTCTTCCATTGAAATACGAATTGGACGAATACTATTTTTAATGCTAACTCCCACTAAAATGTCCTTTTCATTTGATAGTCTAGCCATTAATACAAAATAGGAAGCAAGCATAAAAGACTGTATATCTAAACCAGAATTAATTTTTTCTAAATCATCCTTTAAACATTTATCCAAAATAATAGTAATACTCTCCTTATTTAAATCCCTTCTATTGTCTGTAGAAAAATCTATTGGAATATTTAGCACTGGTAAAGGAAATGCTAGTTGTTTTAGCCAGTATTTTTTTTCCTCTATTGATAGCCTCTCTAATAAAGACAGTTCAATTTCCATAAATAATCTCCTTTCGTCTGCATGCCTTGTTTATTTGTTTATTAGCATAAGCTTATTTTAACCTATACTTGGAAATTGCTAATAAGTTTTTGTAGTTCTTCAGACATAAGACTTAATTGTTTAGATGAATCCACAATAGACTCTAGAGAAGCTTGCTGCAATCCTACATTATTAGCAATACTATTTGATGTTGAAGAGGTTTGTTTAGCAATAGACATTAAATCAGTTACAGCAACTGATACTTCTTCAGTTGTAGCAGAAATTTGTTGTGAAGAATCTGAAACGTCTTGAATTTGTGAAGTAACCTCTTTAGTTGTATTTAGAATTTCTAAGAATAAATCACCTGTTTGTTTTGCAATTTCCATACCAATTGTAACTTCTTTAGTACCCGTATTCATAGAATTAACTGCATTCGTAATTTCATTTTGAATAACCTGAATAAGTTGAACTATTTCCTCAGCTGAGCTCTTTGACTGTTCTGCTAATTTACGCACTTCATCTGCTACAACAGCAAAGCCCTTTCCATGTTCTCCTGCTCTAGCTGATTCAATTGCTGCATTTAAAGCAAGAAGATTTGTTTTATTAGATATGTCTGTAATAACATTCATTATATTACTAATTTCTTTGGATCGCTCATCTAAAGTTTTGACAACACTGGCGGTACTTTCTACAGCATTTGAAATAAGTTTTATCTGCTGAACAACCTTTTGAACAGCATTATTTCCTTGTGCCGATTTATTCTCCATATTCGCTGCGGAAGAAGAAATATTTAATACATTATTTGCAATTGCTTGAATCCCTGATGCAATTTCATTCATTGCATTTGCACTTTCAACAGTAGACTGTTCTTGTGTTTCAATACTAACAGCCATTTCACGAATATCCTTAATAATTTTAACTGTATGCTCATTATTTTCTTCAGTAATACTTAATAACTTCTTACAAAACTCATCAATATCAGAGGAAGCTTTTTTAACCTTTAAAATCATTTCTTTAACTTGTTGAACCATTATATTAAACTTAGAGTTAACAACACCTAATTCATCATTTCCAGTTTTCAATTCAACATCAAAATCGCCATGGCTAACCTTATCAATACCCTTTACTAGTTCATTAATAAGAGATATATTTTTCTTGATAAAAATGAATTGCATAAAGATAGCTAATACTATGAAAATTAAAAGCATAATTAAACTACTTATAATAAGCTTTCTTTGACCTTTAGGTATGATGCTTGCATCAACATCTATTCCAAAATAAGATGATATTTCACCACTTTTATCTTTTATTGGATAAAGAATAGTCATCCATGTTCCATAATCATCATTATAAACATTTGTAAATGTTACTTTTCCGGTTTTCAACATACTCTCAATAGCCTTAGCAATTTCATCAGGCTGTTCATACATATCTCCAACTTTTAATCCTGCCTCTTTGAACTCTTTAATAATATGAGAAGGCATAGCAATAACAGAAGTCTTATTACCATCTTGTAATTCAGTACCAAATATATATCCTTGCGCCACCACAGGATTATATTTAGACAGTAGATCAAAATATTCGGTTAATTTCTTTTGATCTGGATGGCTGTAATCTTTAGCTTTTTGGGCCTTCTCAACATCTTCAGTTTCTAAATTTTCTGCCCAACTATGTGTAATTTCACTCGTTTGATTTCTCAAGGAATCTAACAAAATATTAGACTGTAAGAAATAACCAAAGGAAATCAAAATAATACTAGCTAGAACAATATTGGCAATAGAAAAAGTTAGTATCTTTGTTGCAAAAGATGAATTTTTAACTTTTATCATTTATACTCACTCCATTCTTTATTTACATAATATAAAGTTTCAGATTTATGTAAATCCTACTACATAATTTTCGTCATATTTATTTAAATATTAACAATTAAAAATTGTTGTTTATGAAAATCCACGAAAAATGGAATATAATTATCCCTTTTAATTTTCAATAAATACACTCTGTCTTGATTGATATAGCTTGGACCGATAGGCATATTGAAATTAACAGTAAATGCTTCATCCTAGGATATAACTATTTTACTTCTAATAATTAATTTAGAAGGCAATGTGTTAGTTGAATACTGTGATATTATACACATTAACCCAAATAAAAAATAACACAGATAAGCTTATCTTTTCACCACATTTTTCCTTACATTCTTTCTCACATTTTCCCCACCTTTTACCATAATTATACCTTATTTTTCCCCAATTTGGTATAATATTATATAAAATTACTGATTTTTTTTACATATACATAATTATTACTTTATAATACTTTTATATAATAATATGAATAGAGACTTTTTATGAGTAATTAAAATGGATAAGGCCTTAAACCTTATCCATTTTTAATTTCTTTATCAAAGTTTTGTTTATTTATCTTATGAGGCTATATAAACATATAGATTACTTTTGCCATACTAATAAATATCTCCAAAAAAGTTTTCGCTTAATTTTTGCTGTGGGTATATATTTATTTGCTAATGACCTTATTTCATCCATGGTCATATATGTATCATGTTTACCATGCCTTTCCCAAACTTCTTTTGCATGTTCATCATCTTTTTTAAGTCTGCCATTTTTTATCAAGTTCATTACTATGTTAGGGAAAAAAGCACTGCCCCATATAATATAATCAGTTAATGATTTTGGTTTTACAAGGTCTAATATAATAAGTTTACCCCCTTTTTTAAGTTTATCCTTTGCAAAACTCAGAAGCCATTCATAAGGCAAATGATGAGCAGTAGCTGTTGTTATAATAACATCAAAGCTATTGGTTTCAAATTCCATATCGAGAATGTTTCCGCAAATATACTCTATGTTTTTATTAGGATGTAAAACTTTTGCCTTCTCAATCATCTTATCTGCAAGGTCAACTGCTATTACTCTTTTAGATTTTTGAGA
>NZ_PVXN01000024.1 GCF_002995795.1 Clostridium thermopalmarium DSM 5974 | reverse complement strand
GGGGGAAGGTGTATCTATATACATGGCCTACGGCCTTTTTCCCTTCCAAAATTTCAATAAAATAGAAAAAATCTAATTTCCTATAAAGAAAAAAGCTTTACTGGAAATTAGATGCGAAATCTCTGTATTTATACTTTTAAACTTGAAATGAAAGAGTAAATAGTGTATAATAACAAAGTTGCGAATATAACTGAATTAAATAAATTTACATTTTAATATAGATTTGTTGATAAATATTAAGTTGAAATAAAATTATAAAGGGGGAAATGTGTATGGATAAAACTAATGAATTAGGACAAGAAAAGATCTTAAAACTTTTGATAAAGTTTTTCATTCCTGCTATAGTTGGAACAATGGTTGGTGCATTATATAACATAGTAGATAGAATATATATAGGAAGAGGAGTTGGTTCCTTAGCACTAGCAGCATTAAGTGTTACTTTCCCAATTATGATTATAGCGCAAGGATTTGGTATGCTTATAGGAATGGGGACAGCAGTACTTGTTTCTATAAATTTAGGGAAAAAAGATAAAAATAAAGCAAATAAGGTTCTTGGGAATGCCTTTATAATGTTAATACTTGTATCTATATTTGTAAGTATATTATCATTTATAATAAAAGGACCACTTCTTAGATCTTTTGGAGCTAGTGATAATACAATACAGTTTGCTAATGATTATTTAGGGATAATTTTATTTGGAACAGTATTTCAAAATACAGGTTTTGGGTTAAATAATACAATTCGTTCAGAGGGAAATCCTAAAATTGCTATGTGTACAATGCTTATTGGAGCAGGGCTTAATATAATATTAGACCCAGTTTTTATTTTTGTATTCCATATGGGAGTTAAAGGAGCTGCTTTAGCTACAATTATATCTCAGTTTGTAAGTGCAATATGGGTTATTTCTCATTTTACAGGAAAAAATAGTGTGGTAAAATTGAAAAAGGAAAATTTTAAAATAGAAAAAGAGATTGTTATAGGAATTGTTTCAATTGGTATGTCACCTTTTGCTATACAAATAGCTTCTAGTGCTATAAATATATTGTTAAATAAACAATTAATAAACTATGGTGGAGATTTAGCCATTGGAGCCATGGGAATAATAAATAGTGTTAGTATGGTTATTATAATGTCTATGATATCTGTAAACCAAGCAGCTCAGCCTATAATTGGATATAACTATGGAGCTAAGCAATATGACAGAATAAAGGAGACACTTAAATTAGCTATAATTGGTGGTGTTTTGATTGGAATTTTAGGATTTATATCTGTAGAAGTGTTCCCAGCAGCTATAATTGGAATATTTAATAGTAATGATAAGGAACTTCTAAAGATAGGTGTTAGTGGCATAAGAAGATTTTTATGCATGCTTCCATTAATAGGCTTTCAAATAGTTGGAGCTAACTATTTCCAAGCTATAGGAAGAGCTAAAGTATCTATGCTTTTATCTTTATCTAGACAGGTGCTAATATTAATACCTATGTTATTAATTTTGCCAACAATTTTTGGAATAAATGGGGTGTGGATATCTGGACCGGTTGCAGATACGATTTCTTCTATTATTACTGCAATATTCTTATATAGAGGAATTAAAAGTTTAGGAAAAGAAGAAAATCAACCAGTTAAAGAGGCAGAGGTAGTTATATAATAAGAAGTTCCACATGATGGAACTTCTTATTGATATTTTAAAAATATCTTTATTTAAATTATCGTAATATATTAGATTTATATTCCTTTTCGTATTTCAAAAGTCTAGTTATAATTTCATTAAATTTATTTTCAACCTTATCAAAATCCATATTTGGAATATAACATTTTTCAAGTTCATCGTGAAGAGCTTTAGCTTTGGAAATTATAGATAAGCCTTTGTTTAGTAATAAATAGAAGGTATCTCTAGCTTCTGTAATTTCCTCATAGGACTTTTCAAGAAGTTTTTGGTTTAAAAGGTCTTTCATGTTAATTTGGTTGCCAACAAAATTTCTATTGTTTATTTCATTAGAAGTAAGTAAGGCTATGCTTAAATTAGGAATAAGCAAGTGTTCTATCCTTTCAGGAATTAAAGGATCATGATATACCTCTACTGAAAGGCCTCTTTTTAAAGCTTCGTCACATATATAAGATAAAACACTAGTTTTCCCTGTACCTGGTTCTCCGTTTAAAACATAAACTCTCTTATAATTTTTATATATTGAATCTATATAGGTAATTATGCCATTTGGAGTAAAGGCTGTAGCAAATAAGTGTCTATCTATTCCAGTATTAGATATAGGAATATCCCCCAAAATTTCCTTCTTCAGATCCTCTTTAAGTAAATTTAATTTAGAATTGTTTAAGGCTTCATTGTTGTAAAAACTCCAATCATCATGAATAGTTTTAGAAGCTCCTATATATCTATAAGCTCTTTTGAATATCTTACCTATTTGCTTGTTAATTGATATTATAGAATTTTTGTAATCACTAAAACCTCTTTCATTCCAAAAATCACCAAAGTTTAATACTTCATCTACTGCACCAGGGTTTATTGGATCTACAATATGTGGAGCTGTTGCATCTATAAATGCAACATTTAATCCTTTAATAACAACTCCATCTAAGGAGTTATTGTCAGAAGAGCAGTGGTGATATTCAACATCATATCCTTTTTCATTAAAATATTGTCCAATTTTCTTCATAAATGAGGATTTTCCAGTACCGGGTCCTCCCTTTATGCAGAATATTCTTCTAGCAGTTTCTTGAGGAAGTATATACCTATAAAAGGAATAGAAGCCTTTTGACGTGTTGCTACCAGGGAAAAAATGCTTAAATTCGCCTTTCATAAAATCACACTCCTATTTTCATATTCTCTATAATTATATTCAGAAATGTGAAAATAGTTGCACAAAATAATAGAAATATTTTACGATGTAAAATATTTCTATTTAAATGATAAAATCGGAATTAGATATTGAATTTTTCTATGTTTTCTTCCAATGTAGTTGCAAGAGCTGCTAGAGATTCTGCAAGAGTTACAACTTGAGTGAATGAAGCAGATTGTTCTTCTGTTGATGCACTGACTTCTTCGGTAGTTGAGGCTATGTTTTCTGACAGACTTAAAGTGCTAGATACATTTTCTATAACCTTATTTTTATGAGAGTTTATATTATCTAAAGAAGAAGTTACAGTATTAATGTGAAGCTGTAAAGTTTTTAAATCTTTTAATATGCTTTCAAAACTTGAACTTGTAACATTTACACTGCTGCCTGTTAAATCATTTAGGGATTTACTGCTTCTTATTCCATCTATAATCAAATTTATATTATGGTGCATATCATTTAAAACTTCGTTTATTTCAGCCGCAGATTTACCAGACTCCTCAGCTAGTTTTCTTACCTCTTCAGCAACTACAGCAAATCCGCGTCCAGCCTCGCCGGCTCGTGCAGCTTCAATACTAGCATTTAGAGCTAAAAGATTAGTTTGCTCTGTAATACTTTTAATACTATCTGTTATTGTCATTATTCTTTGAGAACTTTTATCTAAAATATCTACTTCATTTAAAAGTTTATCAGTAGCCTCAGAATTGAGCTTATAATTCTTTTTTAGATCATTTATACTGTTCATACCATTAGACACACTTTCACTCACTTTAATTGAAGCTTCATTCATAATCTTGCTATTTTCAATAGAATTGTTAACTTCTTTTTCAAGATCAGCAATGAAGTTTGAAATATTTTTTAATTCAGAGGACTGTTCTAGTGTACTGATAGAAATATTTTGAACAGCTTGAGATATTTGTTCTGAAGCTGCACTAGATTCTTCAGATAAAGTTACTAAATTTTCAGAGGATTTTTTAAGATTAATAGAAGAATCTTTAATATGCTTAAGAAGGTTTCCTATATCCTCTATCATAATATTTAATGAATTTGATACTGCCTTAACCTCTAAAATATCCTTTTTATTATATTGAATAGATTGAGAAAAGTCACCTTTACTGATGCGTTCAATCATGCTAATCAGTCTATTTATGGACTTTGAAATTTGTTCTCCAAATATATTTCCTATAATTAGAGCAATAATTAGGAATATCAAACTAGCAAATATTACAGAATTTCTTGCCTTAGACAGAATAGAATTTAATTCAACTTCTGGAATTAGTGAAATAATTTTATATCCTGTTAACTTATTTTCGGTAGTATATGAAATATAATTAGTTCCATCTATAGTTATTAAGGAATTAGTATTTATATTTTTTACTGCATCATTAATCCAAGGTTCTTCTTTAGAAGTTTTACCTAATAGGTTTTTATTGTTTATTGCTATAATCTTTCCAGAATCATCTATTACAGCAGCATTGCCATTTTCACCAAGTTTTATATTGGCCACAACGTCGGAAAGATAAGAAAGAGATATATCTGTTCCAACAACCCCAACAACATTTCCCTTTGAATCTTTTACTGTTTTAGAAATAGTTATAACATATCTTCCTTTTTCATTTGAATCCTCATAAGGAGAGGTGATAATAGTTTTTCCATTAGATGCCATGGCATCCTTAAACCAAGGACGTGTCCTTGGGTCAAAGCCTTCAGGAATTTTATCAACAGTAGCATATTGCTTGCCAAGAGTATTCCCAAAATAAGCTGTTAAAACATCATTGTGGGTATCTCTAAAAGTATACAGAAATTTCATCATAGGTGCTTCCATGGCTGGCGTTTGAGTTACATTTATTATGTATTCGTTTTCCGATAACATATCTACAGATTGCATATTATATTTTACAATATCTGTTATAATAGAAGATACATTATCAGACGCACTTTCCATTAGCTTATAGAAGTCTTCTCTAGATGTGTTATTTTGCATATGGTAATTAAACAGCGAAATGAACACCATAGGTATTACTACTGATATACATAAGAGTAAAGATAATCTGCCTTTTAGTGTTTTTACTTTAAACATTAAGTAAATTCCCCCTTAAAGATAATACTATAATGAATAATTATTTAGTTATTGAAAGAGATACTAATTGTAGAATTATTAAACATATTAAACATAAATAAGTAAATTATATCATCTTATAAGGGGATTGTGAAGAGAAAAATGCTAGACAATTTTCTAATTATAAGTAATCTTTGTCAATTGTAATCATGGCGTTATATTTTGGATGGAGTTTTTTTAGTTCTTCGTTTAGTCTAGTTTCTAGAAGATCACTTTTCTTTTCAATATTAAAATCTGGAGAAACTACTATATCGAAAATTAAATTTTTATAATCTCCTTCACCAACAACTCTAAAATCATGGTAAGATTTAATTTCTGGAAAAAGTTTTAAAATGCTCTCCAACTCCATTCTTGCAGATTCTACTTCTTTATCATTTGTATTTATAGGATCCATATGAACTACTAGAAACATATTGTGTTTTTTAGAGAGTTCTCTTTCCATGGTGTCAATTATTTCGTGAATTTTTACCACAGATATATTGCATGGAACTTCAACATGAAGAGAAGCCATTCTTCTTCCGGGTCCATAGTTGTGAATTATTATATCATGAACACCAGTTATACAATCATATCTTAATACATCACTTTCTAATTCTTTTACAAATTCAGGATCTGGAGCTTCACCTAAAATAGGATTTATAGTATCTTTTATTAAAGAGTAACCAGAGTATAGAATAAATAAAGATACTAAAATTCCTATATATCCATCTATGGGAATACTGATCCACTTAGAAAGTAGTAGAGATAAAGCTACAGTACTGGAAGTTATAACGTCTCCTAAGGCGTCTAATGAAGAAGCCTGAAGAGCTGAAGAATTTATTTTCTTTCCAATATATTTATTAAATCTGCTGAGCCAAATCTTTGCTCCTATAGATACTAATATTAGTATAAAAGGTATGAGATCAAAATTTACCTTGTTAGGATTTATAATTCTATTAAAAGAAGACTTAATAAATTCAAATCCTACAAGCATAACCATAAAAGCTACTAACAATCCAGACAGATATTCTATTCTTCCATGTCCAAAAGGATGTTCTTCGTCAGCAGGCTTTGAGGCAAATTTAAATCCTGCTATAGTTATTATAGATGATAGTGCATCGGATAGGTTGTTAAAGGCATCTGCAGTAACAGCAATACTTTTTGCAATTAATCCTACAAATAGTTTTACTAAAAACAAGATTATATTGACTATTATTCCAACTATACCGCCTAGATAACCGTAAGAATCTCTAACCTTACTATTGCTTATGTTTTCGTAGTCTTTTACGAATTTAGTTACTAAAAAGCGAGATAACATATTATTTCCTCCATAACAATTAGAATTAAAAAATTATATCTTATTAATAATATCATGTTTATATTAAAAATTAAATTTGTATTACATTAAATTTATAACAAATTAAAATAGGTTCTTTCTTTAGTATTAGCACAGTAATAAGTTTTTAAAGCAAGTATATATAGGTTGAAATTCAAGGAAAAATGAGGTAAAATGTATAGATATATGGTAAAATGTTCAAATACTATATTGAAAAGTTAAGTGGGAGGATATATTTATGAAGGGTAAAAAAATTGTTTCTATGGTTTTAGCAGCAGGAATATTAATAGGAGGAGCAGGAATTTCACCTGTAAGAGCCTTTGCGGCAACAAATGAGGATGTACAAATCACTAGTGCAAAGACACAAAAAGATTTAGATATAGAAGCATATAATATACTAAAGGAGCTTAATTTAAATCCTACCGAAGAAAATATAAAAGCAGCTAGAAAGGCATTAGCTACCTTGAGAGATGGTCTATATAGATCAGCTTATAAGTATCTTTTAGATGTATATGCAGATAGAGGAACAGAAAAACCAGCAATTGATGAACTAATAGCTGCAAATGCATTAAATGCAGAAATCATCACCGGAGAAATTGAAAAGAATTTTGGAATAAATTTTGATGGGAAAAATCTATCTAAAGAAGAAGAACAGCAGCTTGCTATGATAAAGGCAATTTTAAATATGAATATAAATTCCAAAATAAAATTTGCAGGTGAAGAAAACACAAAAGCTAAGGTTTCAGGAAATGTTAATGCAAATCTTATGGGACAAGAAGTCAAAATGAATATTTGGGCAGACGTAGATATTTCAGGCAGCATTCCGCAAATCAAATATATAATTCAAGTTCCTGAAATGTTAAAAGTCTCAAATCCAGCTCTTTCAAACAAGGATTATATAGTTTTTGACTTTGCAGAAATGATGAAAAATCCTGCAATGGAGCAAGCTGGAGCAATACCAGATATGAGAAAAATTATAGATGCAGCATCTAGGTTTAATACGAAATTTACCAAGAGTTTTGAGGAATTTATAAAAATTGCAGATGCTAAGTATGGTATAGTTGAAAGAAAAGAACTTGCAAAGGTAGACGCTGATGGAAAGAAAGGATTAGCAAAAGCTTATTCAGTAAATATTGATACTGATGATTTAATAGGAATTATCGGAGATATGCTAAAAGATGAAGAGATGATGGGAACAGTTAAAGCTTATTTAGATGAAATTATGGCACTTGATCCTAACGCTTCAAAACTTTCAAATGAAGAATTTTATGCAGCTTTAGAGCAAGCTTTACCAGTATTAAATCAGCTTAAAGATGTAATGAACTTTGATATAACATTTGATATAGGAGTTAATAAAGAAGGATATGTTTCATATCAAAATGGAAAAATTAAGATAAATATTAATCCAGCTGCTATAGCTTCAATGGCTGGTGAGGGAAATACCGAATTAAAAGAACAGATTAATCCAAATTCATCTTATACAGTAACAATTAACTTAGATTCAAATATAACTAATATAAATGGAGATGTTAAGGTAGAAGATATGCCAAAGGTTACTGAAGAAAATTCAGTAAACTATATAGACCTTATGAATATGACATCTCAGGAGGTCGTAGTAGTAGAGAATATAACAGATAACTATTCTACTACATAAAGTAGTTCAAAGTGGAGGCACATATGGTGCCTCCACTTCTACAGTTAAGAAAATTGCATTGCAATTTTTTTATAAAGTTTACTTACCTCTGTGATAAAATACTCCAATTTTGTTATACTTAACATATAAGCAGTTAATTTTATGGAGGTAAGAACATGACAAAAGAATTAGAATTTGCAAAAGAACTCATAGATTTTATATATGAAAGCCCAACAGCATTTCATGCGGTAGAAAATGTTAAGAATACTCTAGAGCAAAATGGATTTAAGCAATTAAAAGAAGAAGAAAAATGGAAGCTTGAAAAAGGTAAAAAATATTTTATGATTAAAAATCATTCTGCTTTAATAGCTTTTACTGTAGGAAATGAAAAAATTGAAGAAAACGGTTTTAGAATTATAGGAGCCCATACAGATTCACCAAGCTTTAGAGTTAAACCTAATCCAGAAATGACATCAGAAAATAGCTATATAAAATTAAATACAGAGGTATATGGCGGACCTATATTAAATACATGGTTTGATAGACCATTATCATTGGCGGGAAGAGTAATAATAAAGGGAAAAAATATACTAAACCCTAAAGTAAAGCTTTTAAACATAAAAAAACCAGTAATGATAATCCCAAATCTTGCTATACATATGAATAGAAAGGTAAATGAAGGTATAGAACTAAATAAACAAGTAGATACTCTTCCAATATTAGGACTTATAAATGAGAAATTTGAAAAGGATAATTATCTTGCTAAGGTAATAGCTGATGAGTTAAAGGTTGACTATAAAGATATTTTAGATTTTGACTTATTCTTATATGAATATGAAAAAGGAAGTATTATAGGAATAAATAATGAATTTATATCTTCCTCAAGATTGGATGATTTAGAAGCAGTTCATGGAGGAGTTCATGCTTTGATTAATGCAGAAAATCCTGTGTCTACTAATGTGTTGGTGTGCTTTGATAATGAAGAAGTAGGCAGTGCTACAAAACAGGGAGCTGACTCAGAGATGCTGTCAAATGTGCTAGAGAGAATAGTTTTATCCTTAGATGGAAATAGAGATGATTTCTTTAGAGTATTAGCTAAATCCTTTATGATATCAGCTGATGCAGCACATGCTGTTCATCCTAACAAAGGACAAAAGAGTGACCCTACAAATAGACCGTTTATAAATAAAGGGCCAGCTGTTAAAATCGCTGCAAGTCAAAGTTATACATCTGACAGTTATTCAACTTCAATCTTTGTTTCTTTATGTGAAAAGGCAGGAGTTCCTGTTCAGAAGTTTGTAAATCGCTCTGATGAGAGAGGAGGTTCTACTATAGGGCCAATATCTTCAACTCATATAAATATACCTTCTGTTGATATAGGAACTCCAATGCTTGCTATGCACTCTATAAGAGAACTTTGTGGAGTTATGGATCATTATTATGTAGCAAGGGTATTTAAGAAGTTTTATGAATTGCATTAAGTTCAATGGGGGGATATTATGAATTTAGATGGTATTATTATTGGCTTGGCCTCATTCATAATAATTGGAATTTTCCATCCTATCGTAATTAAAGGGGAAT
Source organism: Clostridium thermopalmarium DSM 5974 (assembly GCF_002995795.1). GTDB lineage: Bacteria > Bacillota > Clostridia > Clostridiales > Clostridiaceae > Clostridium_H > Clostridium_H thermopalmarium. The sequence goes on along the minus strand of NZ_PVXN01000024.1, from coordinate 29,581 downwards.
ACCATTTTGGCACAAAAATCTGGCCAGTATTTTTGATATCTGGATTGATTCTTCTTATTTTTTCTGTGATTATTGATAATAGTTTGATTTCAATACTTATGGGAGTAACTGCATTTGCATGTTTCTGGAGTATTCTTGAGCTCTTTGAACAAGAAAAAAGGGTTGAAAAGGGTTGGTTTCCAAAGAAGCCATCAAGGGAAAGATAAATTTTTGATATTATTAGTTTTAAACTAGAAGATGATATAACAAAGGGACTGTTTCAAAAGAAGAATTTGAGACAGTCCTTTCTATACTTAAACAGCTAATTTTAAAAATTCGTCTATAGATATAGAATACTGAGCTTCTTTAATAAGATCCTTTTCTTTTTTAAATCCAACTCTACTAAAGGCACGAATTGAACGATTATTTTTTAATTTAATCTTAGCAATAACTTTATCTGCTTTCCAATTGAAGAATGAATGTTTTAAGCCTTGAAAAATTGCATTAGTTCCAAAGCCCATTCCCCATTTTTCTTTATCTCCTATAACAATTACCATTTCTACATTATTTCCTTTGGGAACAAGCCTTAAAAAGCCAATAGGTTCATTATCAATGGTTGTTAAAATAAAGAAACTTCCATTTTGATTAAATAAATGTGTTAATATGGGCATATTTACCCTACTTATGACTTGCCTAATGCTATTACCTACATTTTGGCTTTCATTCAGGTACTGGGTTATTTCAGTATCATCCATCCACTGGATAATTTTCCAGGCATCTGATGAAAAGACCTCCTGCCGTAATCGCACTTTAACAGCCTTCATTATTGCATCTCTCCTTAAAATATAATAAAACCCATCTTAGACATAAAATATCTAAGATAGGTTTCCACTTACATGGAAATCTTACCACTTTATTTCCAGTAAGTAAAATGACATAAGTGGGTTTAGGAGAGTTTAACTAATGAAAAATGCGTATATCTCCATTTCCCTCTTGAATTATTCTCTACATGATTATATTCAACTCCAGAATCAAAATTCCGCAATTTTCAATTTTATCTATAGTTGACCACATAAACAGTATAATTATTTTTTCAAATGAAAGGAGAAGATCGACTACAAATAGAACATAAAAAATAGGAAATTGTACCTTAACAATTTCCTATTTTAATAAACCTAGTTATTTTCCAGGGTTTATAAACATTTGAACCCAGTATGGAGTTCCATCTGCTTTTTTAACCATTCCAACACCTATTTCAGTGAAGTTAGCATTTAAGATGTTTGCTCTATGGCCTGAAGAGTTCATCCATGCGTTCATTACTTCGGATGGAGTTTTTTGTCCATAAGCAATGTTTTCTCCAGCTGCTATATAAGAAATACCAAATTTTTTCATCATATCAAATGGTGAACCATATGTTGGTGAATTGTGATCAAAATAATTTTTGTCTATCATATCCTGTGCTTTTGCTACTGCAACTTTTGATAATTCTGCATTAGCCTTAAGAGGAGCTAGTCCATTTTTACTTCTTTCTGCATTAACTAATTCTATTACTTTATTTGCTTCAGCACTTATAGTAGAAGTTTGTTCATTATTTTGTGTTGGTTTACTTGTTTCAGAATCTGCAGGTTTAGAAGTTGTAGTTTCCGTTGGCTTTGTAGGTGTTATAGTGTTATTTGAAGTTTGCTTTGTTTTAGTATTTGTATTTACGTTGGTAATAATTTTACAATTCTTAAATTGAGGATATTTATTTAAAAAGTCTTTTAACCAGTTTTGTTGAATTGATATTGAAGTAGTGCAATTAGTTTGAGCTGCTATTGCTGTAGTTGGGATTATAGTTGGTAATGCTCCAGCTATAGCTAATGATGCTATCATCATTTTAATGTTTTTTTTCATTAATAAAACCTCCTAAAATTTAACTGAAAGGAAATTATATTAAACTGAGATGGGGAAAGATTTAATATAATTTCCGTTTCAATTTTTGCTGTTCTTAAAGAACTTATTTAAAATTATAGATAGTAAATATGAACTCAATAATTCCATTATGTGAAGTCTTTAAAAACATTCTAATAAGTTTTTTTTAATATTTAATAAAGTTTATTTACATTTATGTACTAAAAGAACATAATAAATATGACACTTAAAATTTTTCAATTTTAATTATAATATTTGAGGAAATGGTAATATAGAAATAAAAGTACTATTCATTATATTTTAAATGGAGAGAAGAAATGACTGATTATTATAAAATATTAGGTATAAAAGAAAATGCATCAAAAGAAGAAATAAAGAAAGCTTATGAAAAACATGTAGAAAAAATAAAAAAGGAAGTGGTTAATGAAAAACGACTTAATGAGTTTTTGAAGTTGTTCAATGAGGCATATGAAGCTTTAATGAGTTTAGAGGAAAATCAATCAATTGATAGAAACGCAACATTAATTATAAATTCACAAGAAATGCAAGAAGAGTTAGATGCTAATGACAATACAAATAACAAAAATATACACAGACATAATTCAAAAAGCAGAGGACGAGGTAATAGTATAAAAAAGAATAATTTAATGCAAAAAGTACATTCACAAAATAGATATAACAGAAGTAAATTAAATGATAATAAAAAAGAAAAGAGAAAAAAACAAAAAAATGTTAAGGAAAGTTCTAAAGGTAGTGCTAAACAAATATTTGATTTGCTTATGTTGCCATTAAAAATGCTAGCTTTACCAATAATAGCTATATTATCAGTAATAATATTATTATGTGAGATTATAAATATAATTTCATGGATAGCAACCAAATTATTAATTGTTGGATCTATATCTATAGGAGCTATACATCTGTATCAGGTTAAAAAATTAGGACAAACTATAAATTACAATATACTAATTTTAGCTGTTTCAGTGTTATTAGCATCATTCTTTTTACCTTATATTTTAAAGTTTATATTAAAAGTTCTTAAAGCAATAAATGATATATTAAAGGACTTTGTTTTTTAGAGCATTAAATTTTTGTAAAAATAGCTAAAAAATAAGGAGATGATTAAAGGTCATCTCCTTTTTAAACGGTTTGTATTCTAAATGCTGTAGTTTGAGGAGGAATACTAGATGTCATAAAAGTTGCATAATCTATTTTTACTGCCTCACCAGGATTTAAGTCTTCCAGTTTTATTATTTTAGCTGTGTTGTCCAGAATTTGTGTTGAGTCATTTATTGTAAATTTTATTTGACTATATATATCATCAGCCATACCTGTGTAAATAAGTCTATTGTTATAATCTACATCTAGAAGTGTGAAAAATCTGCTATTAAAAGGCCAATTTTTATAATTAACAATTATTTTAAAAGCTCTTGCCTGGGGAGGAATACTAAATGTCATAGTACGAGAAAAATCAGCATCTACAAAGAGTTTTGGTCTTAAAGAGTTAAATGGAAAACTCTCTCCAAAAGGATTTAGTATCAATGTATCAGGACCTACTACTAAAGTAATATAATTCTTATAAACCATTGAGTACTCATTTATAAATACATAAGATATTGTTATATATCTTGAGTTTCCACTTGTAAAAACTCTTTCAATGGTTGCATCTAGAATACTAATAGTATCAATATTTAAAGTTGCTGGATTTTTTCTGTCAGAAGCACATGAAGTTTCCATGTCTTACCTCTATTATTACTCTCCATAACATTTTATGAACTTAATAAAAAATTGACACTAGAAATAAGTGTAGTTATTTCCCGGGATTTATAAACATTTGAGTCCAGTAAGGAGTACCGCTGCTGTTCTTTGCAAAGCCTACACCTATTTGAGTATAGTTTGTGTTTAATATATTTGCTCTATGGCCTGGGGAATTCATCCATGCATTAACTACTTCCTGTGGAGTTTTTTGTCCGTAGGCAATGTTTTCACCTGCTGCAGTATATTTAATTCCAAAGTTTTTCATCATAGTGAATGGAGAACCGTATGTTGGAGATGTATGATCGAAATATTTCTTATCAATCATATCTTGAGATTTAAATCTAGCGACTCTTGAAAGTTCCCAGTTTTCGGTTAAAGGTTTTAATCCATACTTTGCTCTTTCCACATTGGTTAGTCTTACTACTTCCTTCTCAAAAGCCTTTACATCATCAATAGTAGGAATAGTGATTTTTTGATTTGGATATATGACATTAGGATTTTTTATACTAGGATTTGCTGCGATTAACTCACTTACGCCAACTTGATACTTAGATGCGATCTTCCACATACTATCTCCAGGTTTTACTGTGTAAACTACTGATTGAGCATAAGCACTACTAGCAAAAACAGTGATTCCAATTGCTAATGAAGATAAAAATATTTTAGATTTCTTAAATTTAAACATAAAAATTTTTCCTTCCTTAAATGATTACATTCTTAGCATAACAATATACAACCTTCAGGTCTATATGAAGTTGGAGGAAGCAAAGGAAGGATTTTGACTACACTAATATTCTTTAAGGTCGTTGACAAAACTTAGATTTTTGTGATATATTTGTATTGAAAACGAAACCATGAAGGTTTCTATAATAAATATTTATTTATTAATAATTTAATAGTTAATGATAATGAGACTCACGAAGGGCCTAAGTATTTTACTAACCTTTGTGAGCTATTTATTTTAGAAATTTATAGGTGATATTTACTAGGCAAAAAAAGAAAATTCTTCCGCTTGATTTTTTGATATAATATATAATAATTTAGTTGTTGGAGGGATAAAATGCGAATTGCAGTTGTAGATGGACAAGGTGGAGGAATTGGTAAAGCTATTGTTGAAAAGTTCAGAAAAGAATTTGAGGATACGATTGAAATTATTGCTCTAGGAACTAACTCTTTAGCAACTTCATTGATGCTTAAAGCTGGTGCCAATGAAGGAGCAACAGGAGAAAACGCTATTTGTTACAATGTTTCTAAGGTTGATTTAATTTTAGGGCCAATAGGGATAGTTTGTGCCAATTCATTACTAGGTGAATTGACACCCCAAATGGCCAAAGCTATATCTGAAAGTCCAGCAAAAAAAGTACTTATTCCACTAAACAGATGTAATGTAATAGTTGCTGGAGTTGAAAATAAACCACTTCCTCATTACATAGATGATGCAATTCAAATAGTGAAGGTTCAAAGAGGTGAATAGCATGTGCGAAGCTAATGTATACTTTCTTGATAATGATGGAAATGAAAAATTATTATTAGAATCTGTGGATAAGGTTGTTCCTACAGATGAAGGGTTGTTTTTAGAAAATATTTTTAGCCAAAGAAAGATAGTGAAAGCAAAAATAAAGGAAATGAAGCTCGTAGAGCATCGTATTATACTCGAAAAATTATAAAATTATTTACAATAAATTATAAAAGACATACCATAAAGTTAAGACTTGAGCTTCACAATAAAAGTTAATAAAAAAATAAAACCATGAAGGTTTTAAATCCGATTTGTAAGTCGGATTAATCTTCATGGTTTTTTTAGTTAAATAACACTTTTGCTAAGTAATATTATTTAATGGGGGGACAAATAATGAAAATTTGGGAGAAATTAGGAAAAGTATTAGTGGCGGTAATTACAACAGCATTATTGTTTACGGGGTGCGGTTCTGCATCTGATGAAAGTAACAGCAGTTATGGAAAAGATAAGGATGAGTTGGTTATTTATGTAGGTCATGGAATGACAGATGGAGGATATGATCCTACTATAGGGTTTGGAATCACTGGTGGACTTAATATATTTCATAGTACATTGCTTAAATTTGATAAGAATATAAATTTGCAAAATGATTTAGCCGCTGATTATTCTATTAGTGATGATGGATTAAAATACACGTTTAAGCTTCGTAAGGATGTTAAGTTTTCTGATGGACAACCTTTGACAGCAGAAGATGTGGTGTTTACATATTTAACAGCAAAGAATAGTGGATCAAGTGTGGATTTAACAATGCTTAAGAGTGCAGTTGCAAAGGATAAATATACAGTGGAATTTACTTTAAATAGAAAATATTCACCATTTACATCTACTACTGCATTATTGGGAATAGTTCCAAAGCATGCATATAACAAAGATAGTTATGCTGATAATCCTATTGGATCTGGTCCATTTAAAGTGGCACAGCTGGACAAAGGACAGCAGTTAATACTCGTACCAAATGAATATTATTATGGGGAAAAGTCGAAGTTTAAAAAAATTACAATTCTTGAATTAGATGAAGATGCTGCTCTTGCAAGTGCAAAATCAGGTCAACTTGATGTAGTTATGATAAATCCTGAATATGCAAAAGAAAAGGTAAAAGGAATGCATTTAGAAAGATTGAAAACTGTTGATAATAGAGGCATTAATCTTCCAGTTATACCTGAAAAAACTTTAAAGGACGGCACAATTATAGGAAACAATGTAACATGTGATTTAGCAATAAGAAAGGCTTTAAATATAGGTATAGATCGTAAAACTATAATACAAAATGCATTAAATGGTATAGGTGTTCCAGCTTATGGAGAAGTAGATGGGTTACCATGGTTTAATGAAGAAACCGTATTTGAGGATAATAGAGTTGACGAAGCTATTAAAATATTGGAAGAAGCAGGATGGGTAGACACAGATAACGATGGTATTCGTGAGAAAAATGGTATAAAGGCTGAATTCACAATTACAGGACGTACTGATGATCTTCAGCGTTATAATCTTGCAGTTGCTTTAAGTGAAGATGCTAAAAAGTTAGGAATAAATATAAAAGCTGAAGCAAAAGCATGGGATGAATGTAAGAAAATAGTGCGTAACGTTCCAACTGTATATGGCAGTGGAAGCTATAGTCCTATAGCACTTCATGATACAAATTATTCAAAGTTAGAACCTGTAGGACTTCTTAATATATCCAGCTATAAAAATGAAAAAGTTGATAGCTATATAGAAAAGGCTCTGGATGCAACTACTATAGAAGAAGCTATAAAGAACTGGAAGCTAGCTCAATGGGACGGAGCAACAGGAATAAGTGTAGATTATCCATTTTTGTGGATAGTAAATATTGACCATACCTACTTTGTAAGGGACGGACTTGATTTAGGAGATCAGCTAATACACCCTCATGGGCATGGTGTTCCTATAATTGCAAATCTAAATGAATGGAGCTGGAAATAGAATATACTTAATTAAGATAGCCATGAGCTTACTTATGGCTATCTTAATTATAAGAAAGGAGAAAAAATGAGCAGAAATTTTTTAAGATTTATATTTTCAAATTTTATTCGTATGCTTCTTCTCTTATTTGGAGTTAGTGTTTTAACATTTATATTAGTTATATCATCTCCAATTGATCCTGTTGAGTCCTATGTGGGAGCAGAATCTACCGTATCTCAAGAACAGAGAGAAAATATAGCTGAATACTGGGGATTAAATAAATCACCTGTAGAAAGATATACCATATGGATAACAAATATATTACATGGGGATATGGGAGAATCTCTTACTTATCGTCAGCCTGTAACAAAAATAATAGGAGAGAGATTTAAAACTTCTCTTGCACTTATGGCTTCAGCATGGGTACTATCTGGAATACTGGGGTTTTTCCTTGGAGTTATGTCAGGTACAAATAAAGGAGGTATTCTGGATAAAATTATTAAGAACTTTTGCTTGCTAATGTCATCAACACCAACCTTTTGGTTTGGGTTATTAATGTTGATCATATTTTCTGTAAAATTAAAGTGGTTTCCTCTTGGACTTGCGGCTCCCCTTGGAAAGTTAGAAGAAGAGGTTACATTTATGGATAGAATACGTCACCTGATTTTACCATCATTAACTTTGAGTATTACAGGAGTTGCAAATATAGCCCTTCATACACGACAAAAATTAATAGACGTGCTTAATAGTGATTATATGTTATTTGCAATTGCAAGAGGCGAGTCTAAGTGGACAGCTGTCAGAAGGCATGGTATAAGAAACATAGCTATACCTGCAGTTACATTACAATTTGCTTCCTTTAGTGAATTGTTTGGAGGAAGTGTTCTAGCAGAACAGGTATTTTCATATCCTGGCCTTGGGAATGCTGCAACCACAGCAGGATTGAAGGGGGATGTACCTTTATTGCTAGGAATAGCTTTATTTAGTGCAGTTTTTGTATTTGTTGGAAATCTCATGGCCAACATATTTTATGGAATATTAAATCCTGAAATAAGGGTAGGTGAATCACTTGAGTGAATTAGAGATTACTAGTTATATAGATTTGGATAAGAATACCGTAAAGAAGATAAGAATAAACAGGCGTAAGAAAACTTTATTTTTAATAATATGTGCAATTATATTTTTATTAGCTGTTGCAATAATAGGAATTACTATGAATCCTAAATCCTATGCACCAAATTATGAGGCTAAGAGTCTAGCACCATCATTAAAACATTTGTTTGGAACCGATTATCTAGGCCGTGATATGTTTGCTCGTACAATAAAGGGATTATCAACAAGCTTACTGCTAGGCCTTTTGGCTGCAACTATAAGTGGATTTATAGCTCTTACATTTGGATTAATATCTGCAACATTAGGAGGAAAAATAGATAAAATTATATGTTGGTTTGTAGATTTATTTATGAGTGTTCCTCATATAATTTTACTTATGTTAATATCTTTTATGGTTGGAAGAGGATTCAAAGGAGTTGTAATAGGAGTGGCATTTACGCACTGGCCAAATCTTACCCGTGTAATTCGTGGAGAGGTAATGGAAATAAAAAATAAACATTATGTTAAGGTGGCAGAAAAGTTGGGCACCAGTAAATTTAATATAGCAAAAAAACATATAATGCCTCATGTAATACCTCAGTTTATAATAGGCTTAATCCTATTATTTCCCCATGCAATACTTCACGAAGCAGCAGTAACATTTTTGGGATTTGGACTACCATTGGATAAGCCTGCTATTGGCATCATTCTTTCAGAGGCTATGAAACATATAAGTACAGGTATGTGGTGGCTTGTATTTTTCCCTGGATTAGCACTTTTGTTAGTAGTTATTATGTTTGATATACTTGGCGATAACTTGAAGATGCTTATTGATCCAAATAGTGCACATGAGTAGGAGGACCTATTGATGGAAAGCGATAGAAAAACGGTATTGGAAGTAAAAAATCTTTCTGTTAAGTTTCGTATGTATGATGAAGGATTTACACAAAAGGACTTAAAGGTAATATCAGATTTAGATATAAGTGTTAAGAAAGGCGAGATATTGGCGATTGTTGGCTCTAGCGGCTCCGGTAAAAGCCTCTTGGCTCATGCTATTTTAGGAATACTTCCTTCAAATGCAAAAATAAGCGGAAGTATGAAATATTGTGGAAAGGAATTAACGCCGGATTATCAGAAAAAGTTGAGGGGGAAAGAAATTGCATTTGTACCACAATCCATATCCTATTTGGATCCTCTTATGAGGGTTGGAAAACAGGTGCAGGGGATTGATGCAACAGAAAAGGAGCAAAAGAAGATTTTTAAACGATATAATCTAAAGGAAGCAGTATCAAAGATGTTTCCGTTTCAATTATCAGGTGGAATGGCGCGTAGAGTATTGATTTCAACAGCTGTTATTAAAAATGCTAAGCTCATTATTGCAGATGAACCTACACCTGGGTTATGTTCTAAAATAGCTAAAGAGGCTATGCAGAATTTTAGAGAGCTTGCAGATAATGGATGTTCAGTAATTATTATAACTCATGATATTGATTTAGCCCTTAAATATGCAGATAGAATAGCGGTTTTTTATGCGGGAACTACAGTTGAAATCGCACAGGTTGATGACTTTATTAAAGGAAAGGATGCTCTTCGTCATCCTTATACGAAAGCTTTATGGGAAGCACTTCCTCAAAATGGATTTAAACCAACACCTGGGTTTCAACCTTATGCTGGAGATCTTCCTTCAGGATGTTTATTTGCACCGCGATGCAGCAAAAGAACAGATGCTTGTGCTGGGAACATTAAGATGAGAAAGGTAAGAGGCGGGGAGGTTAGGTGTATTCATGCGTATTGAAGCAAAGAATATAAGTTTTAGATATAATAAAGGACCGTGGATATTAAGAAATGTAAGTCTCTCTGTTGAGGTTGGAGAACGTGTAGGATTAATCGGCCCTTCAGGGTATGGAAAAAGCACTCTGTCTAAGATACTTGCAGGATATGAAATACCTATAGAGGGAGAAGTTCTGTTTGATGGGAAACCATTACCTAACAGGGGATATTGTCCAGTACAGTTAATATATCAACATCCTGAAAAAGCTGTAAATCCAAGATGGAAGATGAGAGATACATTATATGAAGCTTGGAAACCTGATGATGAGTTTTTAAAAGAGATTGGAATAGAAAAAGAATGGCTTAACAGATGGCCCTCTGAATTATCTGGTGGAGAATTACAGAGATTTTGCATTGCAAGGGCATTAGGACCAAATACAAAATTTTTAATAGCTGATGAAATGAGTACAATGCTGGATGTTATAACCCAAGCTCAAATATGGAATTTGATGTTAAGGATCGTAAAAAAGAATAATCTGGGAATGCTTGTAGTAACTCATAATGAAGAACTGGCAAAGAGAGTATGTACAAGAATTGTAGATTTAAGAGATATTAATAATATTTAGTCATTAAGTTTATGAATAAAGCAGTTAATTCTGCTTTATTATTTTTTTGTTTAAAAGTTATTCATTTCTATTTAAATATTTAATTTTTTGTCTACAAATATGGTTTTTATTGATTCATCTACAGTAGATAGAAGGTATGTCCAAAAGTTAATGTGATCTTGTAAAAAGAAACCAAAAAAATTATTGACATTCCAGTAACTGGATATTATAAAGTTTTATTTGAAAGGACAAACATAGGATATAAAAAGCAATGAGATTTACGCAAGGATAAAAGAGATAAGTAATAAATTTTTAAAATTTTAGGAGGTAAAAGATTATGGCATTTGTAAAACCAGAAAAGAATTATGAAACTATGATTCGTGTGCGTCTATCTTCAGGAGATGCTCACTATGCAGGGGAATTAGTAAATGGATCTCATGCAATTGAGCTTATGGGAGATGCTGCTACAGAATTAATGATAATGCATGATGGAAATGAAGGACAATGCATAGGATACGATACAATACAATTTACAGCACCAATGTATGCTGGCGATTTCTTAGAAGTAGCAGCAAGAATTATCGGAATAGAAGGAAATAAGAGAAAGGTTCAATGCAGAGCTTTCAAGATAGCTACTAATGCTCGTATTAAAGAACAAGATTCAGCAGTAGATGTTTTAGAAACTCCAGTTATGACATCTGAGGCAATTGCAACTTATGTAGTACCAGAAAAATAGATTTAAATTATAGTCATAAGTTTATTAATAAAAATAGGAGGTATTTAGTATGGTAAGAGAGTCTGTATTAAGATATAGAATGAACAAAGGACACTATGCAGGAGGAGTTGTTCAACCTAACATACATTTAGATATTTATGGAGATGTTGGAACAGAACTTTGTGTATTACAAGATGGAGATGAATCTTTATTCGCATCATATGAAAACGTTGAATTTTTAGCTCCTGTATATGAAGGAGATTATATAGAAGCAAGAGGCAGAATAGTGAAGGTAGGTAATAGTTCACGTAGATGCGAATTTGAAACATATAAAGTAGCTACACCAGCAAGAAGAAACGGAAAGCCAGATGCAGCAGAAAGTGATGTAGACGTATTAGATCCACCAGTACTTGTTGCTAGAGCTGTTGGTACATTAGTTGTTAAGAAGCCTTTACAACGTGGAGTTCAACCATCAGGCGTTGTAAAAAATAGATGGGATTAAAATTCAGATAATAAATACGGGGGTTCATAAATACCATAAATTATGTAAAAGTCAGTTCATAAGATACTATTTTTTGAGCTGGCTTTTATGTCATATTGATAATGGTATAAGCATAAATATTTATAATGTAAACGATTCATTATAAAAATTTAAAGAAGGAAGTGTGTTTTGTATGGTAACTTGTAACAAAGAAAGATTAGTTGATAAGATTGTTACATTTAGTAAATTTGGTGATACTGGAAGAGGTGGAATAACAAGACTATCTTTATCTAAAGAAGCTTTACAAGCAAGAGCAGAATTTTCTAAGAGAATGAAAGCTATAGGTGCAGATATCGTAACAGATGATATGGGAAATATGTATGCAACTATTAAAGGATCAGAGGATCTTCCACGTATAGCAATGGGTTCTCACTGTGATTCGGTAATACAAGGTGGAAATTATGATGGTATATTAGGCGTAATATCAGCAATGGAGGTTCTTGAAACTATTGTTACTGAGAAGATTCCTCACAGACATCCTATTACAGCTATGATTTGGACAAATGAAGAGGGAGCACGCTTTGACCCAGCTATGATGTCTTCAGGTGTTATAACTGGTAAGTTTGATAAAGAAAAGATGCTAGCATCAAAAGATACAGAAGGAATAACTTTTGGTGAAGCATTAGATGCAAGTGGATATAAGGGTGACGAGAAGAATAGAATGAATCCTAAAGATTATAAGGCTTATGTAGAACTTCATATTGAACAAGGTCCAGTACTTGAAGCTGAAAACATAAGTATAGGAGTTGTAGAAGGCGTTGTTGGAATGGTTAACTATGAATTTAGATTCAGAGGACAAGCTGGCCATGCAGGAACAGTTCCGCAAAAACTTAGAAGAGATGCTCTTTTAGCAGCTTCTGAAGCCATTCAATATCTTCATAGAGAACTAGATAAGCTTGACAGCAAGCTAGTATATACTACTGGTAGAATTAATTGCTCTCCAAATATTCATACAATTATACCTGATGATGTTAGATTTACTTTGGACGCAAGACATCAAGATCCAGAGGTAATAAAACAAGTTGTTAAGATAATTGAAAATATTCCAAAAGAACTTGCAAAATGTGAAGTTAGCTACAAAGAATTATGGTCACGCAAAACTGTTACTTTTGATAAAGAATTAGTTAATTTTGTTGAAAATGCTGCTAACCTTTACGGTTATTCAAGTAAGAGAATGTATAGTGGTCCTGGGCATGATGCTCAATATGTAGCAGATATGTTACCTACAACTATGATTTTCGTTCCAAGTATTGGTGGACATAGCCATTGTGAAATAGAAAAAACTGACGATGATGATTGCTTCAAGGGAGCTAATGTATTGCTACAAACAATCTTACAAATTGATAAAAAATAAAAGCTAATAGCCTGTATTTCAGTGATATGTGTTAAGTAATAGTTGCTTATTAAAAAGGTAAGAAAGAGGTGTTATATAATGGCAAAATATGATCTTGTCATTAAGAATGGAACTGTTGTTACAGCAGCAGATACATTTAAAGCAGATGTTGCTGTCAAGAATCAAAAAATAGTGGAAATAGGAGAAAATATATTAGCAACTGAAGCTGATAGAGTTTATGATGCAAATGGAATGTATCTTATACCTGGAGGAATTGATGCGCATACTCATTTAGATATGCCTTTCGGAGGAACTTACTCTAGTGATGATTTTTGCACTGGAACTAAAGCTGCTGCAATTGGTGGAACTACTACCATAGTAGATTTTGCTGTGCAACCTCAGGGTAAGACTTTACACGAGACTGCTGATATATGGAGAAAAAAGGCTGATAATAAAGCTGTTATAGATTATGGAATTCATATTGCGGTTACACAAATAAATGATGATGTAAAGAAGGAGATTCCTCAAGTTATTTCTGAAGGATATTCTAGTTTTAAAGTATTTATGGTATATGACAATATGAGAGTTGATGACTTTACTTTAATTGAAGTTTTAAAAACTGCTAGTGAGGCAGGTGGACTTATTGGTGTACATGCAGAAAACTATTATGCTATAAAGTATTTAACAGAAAAACTTCTTTCTGAAGGAAAGATTGAACCAAAGTACCATGCAATGTCAAGACCTTATATATGTGAAGAAGAGGCTACAAATAGAGCAATAAAGATGGCACAGATTTCAAATGCGCCTTTACATGTAGTTCATGTAAGCTGTGAAGAGTCTGCTGCTGCAATTAAAAAGGCTAGAGAAAAAGGCCTACCAGTAATGGGTGAAACATGTCCACAATATTTACTATTAGATGATACAAGATACGAGGAACCTAATTTTAATGGTTCAAAATATGTAATGTCACCACCATTAAGGAACAAGAAGAATAATGAAGCGCTTTGGAAGATGATTAACGATGGTGTTTTACAAACTATTGCGACAGATCACTGTCCATTTTTTATGAAACAAAAAGAATTGGGTAAGGATGATTTCACTAAGATACCTAATGGAGCTCCAGGTATTGAATTAAGAATGGCATTAATGTATTCAGAAGGTGTAGATAAGGGAAGGATTTCTTTAAATAAATTTGTTGAAATTACATCTACAAATAGTGCAAAGATATTTGGTATGTATCCTAAAAAAGGAACAATTGCAGTAGGCAGTGATGCAGATATAGTAGTTTTAGATCCTAATAAGAAAGTAAAGATAACAAAGGGTATTTTACATGAAAATGTTGATTATACACCTTATGAAGGATTTGAAATAAAAGGATATCCTGTAGCAACTTTCTCTCGAGGAGATTTGATTGCTGAAAATGGTAAGTTTGTAGGAGAAGAAGGAAGAGGAGAATTTATAAAGAGAGGAGCTCCTATAATAGTTTAATTTATAAATAATTATTTAGATTAGAGGTGAAAGATGGGTTCATTATTGTCACTTTCAATAACAACAGCCATTTTGTGCGGAATTTGGAGTTATGTAAGCGGCATAATTGGGTTATTAGGATGGGCTGGATTTTCTGGTTGCACAAGTTACTTTGCAGCAGGAGGAAAGAAGGAAGGATTAAAAGCTTCTCTTATTGCAAATATAAGTGGAGTAATTTGGGCTATGATTGCAATAAAATTAAGCCCAGTACTTGGAATTCAACCTGAAATAGCTGGATCTATTATGACAACGATAATAACATTTGGTATGTGTATTCAAGCAAAAAGTAAATTATTTGCATATATACCTGGAACTTTTTTTGGAAGTTTTTCAACTTTTGCTGCAAATGGAGATTGGAAGCTTGTATTACCTTCACTTTTATTAGGAGGCTTATTAGGACACGCATGTCAATGCAGCGGAGATTGGCTTTTTAATCTCACTAATAAAAAGAGTAGAAAAGTAGAAAAAAATTTATAAAGTAAATTAAAAACTAATATATGTATATAAGGGCTATCTCATGGTATAAAATCTCGAGATAACCCTTATGTACTCTTTATAAATGTATATCAAAGAAACCCATAAATAATAGATGGACATATATACCATCTGTTATTTGTTAGAAATATAAACTTTTATATTTATGTAAGGGGGAATTATAATGGCAAAAGTTAACAAACTCGCTTATGGTGAGCAAAATGTGCAGGATTATAATATTAGAACAGCAATTGAGGAAGCTAGTAGATGTTTATTATGTGAGGATCCACCATGCAGCAAAGAATGTCCAGCAAAAACTGACCCAGGAAAGTTTATACGTTCTATTCGCTTTAAGAATATAAAGGGAGCAGCAGAGGTTATTAGATCTAACAATATACTTGGAGCATGTTGTGCCATGATATGTCCACATGAAGACTTATGTGAAAAAGCATGCAGCAGAACCGGAATAGACAAACCAATCAATATTGGAAAATTACAAAAGTTCGCAATGGATCAAGAAAAATTATTTAATTTAAAGGTTTTAAAGGCTCCTAAGAAAAAAAGAGAAGAAAGAATTGCATGTGTAGGTTCTGGACCAGCCTCTTTAGCATGTGCTGCAAGGTTAGCTGAGGAAGGATATCAAGTAACAGTCTTTGAAGAAAAGGAAAGGATAGGCGGAATGCTTACTTATGGAATCACTCCATCACGTCTACCTCAAGAAGTTGTTGAGCAAGATATTAATTGTCTTAGGGAATTAGGTGTAGAATTTAGAACTAATGAACATATTGCACCAGAGGATATTAAGAAATTAAAAAATGAATATAATGCTATATTCATTGGTGTTGGTCTTTCTAAATCTAAGGATATTAATATTGAAGGTCGCGATTTAAATGGAGTAGAAAGTGCATTATCATTTTTAGCAAATGCTCGAAGTTCTAACGGAAAAATTGAAATAGGTGATAACGTTGTTGTTATTGGACTAGGAGATGTGGCATTGGATTGTGCAACAACTGCTAGACAGTTATCTAAGGGTAAAGTTAGCATTGTATATAGAAGAAGTATTGAGGAATCACCTGCACATAGTTCTGAACTTCACTATGCTCAAAGCATGGGAATACCTATATATACAGAGTTTGCTCCAGAGAGGATACTTGGAGAAAATAATAAGGTTGTAGGTTTAGTTTGCAAATCTAGAGACGGATACTCAGAAATGAAGTTAAAGGCAGATCATATAATCTTTGCAATTGGACAAGAAGCTAGTGAAGAATATAAAAACTATGCCATTGAAGAAGGCGTATTTGCAGCTGGAGACTTTATTAACGGCGGAAAGACTGTGGTAGAGGCAGTTGCTGAGGGAAAAGAATCTGCAGAAAAAATTATTTCATATTTAAATAAATAGGAGGGGTCATTATGGCATATAAAAAGGATTTATCTATAGAATTTTTAGGTGTAAAATGTGAAAATCCATTTTTTCTATCTTCTTCACCGGTTTGTAGCAATTACGATATGATAGCTAAGGCTTTCGATGCAGGATGGGCAGGAGTTTTCTATAAAACAGTAGGTATTTATATTCCTGATGAATGCTCTCCTAGATTTGACATAACTAAAAAGGAAGGAACTCCTTGGACAGGATTTAAGAATATGGAACAGATATCTGAAAAGCCATTAGAGGTTAATTTAGAGTATATACGAAGATTAAAGAAAGATTACCCTACTAAAGTTCTAGCTGTTAGCATTATGGGCAGCACTAAAGAAGAGTGGGAAATTTTAGCTAAAAAGGTAACTGAAGCAGGAGCAGATATGATAGAATGTAACTTCTCTTGTCCACAAATGACTAGTTCTTCCATGGGTTCTGATGTAGGAACAAATCCAGCTTTAGTATATGAATACACTAAAGCTGTAGTAGAAAACACTCATCTACCGGTTATTGCTAAAATGACACCAAATATTACTTTAATGCAGGTTCCAGCAAAGGCTGCTATAGAGGCAGGAGCTAAAGGAATATCTGCTATTAACACAGTTAAATCCATTACTAATATTGATTTAGAAAACCTAACTGCAATGCCTGTAGTAAATGGTAAATCTTCTGTATCAGGATATTCTGGTGCGGCAATAAAACCTATAGCTCTTAGATTTATTTCAGATTTAAAACATGATCCAGAACTAAAGGATATTCCAGTTTCAGGAATAGGTGGTATAGAAACTTGGCAGGATTGTTTAGAATTCTTGTTATTAGGTTGTGAAAACATACAAGTTACAACTGCAGTAATGCAATATGGATATAGAATTGTTGAGGATATGATTAGTGGATTATCTTACTATATGGAAGAGAGAGGAGTTGAAAAATTAAAAGATTTAGTAGGTTTAGCATTACCTAATATAGTTGGAGCAGATGAAATTGATCGTTCATTTAGGATTATTCCTAAAATAAATGAAGAACTATGTGTTGGCTGCGGCAGGTGTTATATTTCTTGCTATGATGGAGGACATCAAGCTATTGATTGGAATAAGGAAAATAGAAAACCTACTATAAATGATAAATGTGTTGGCTGTCATTTATGCTTAAATGTTTGCCCTGTATATCAATGCATTACTCCAGGTGAAGTTCGATTCAAGGAAAATAGAGAGCCACATGAAGTAGCTTTAAAAACTATATACTCTTAAATTAAATTAGGACTGTTGATAGGCGTATCTTATCAACAGTCTTTTTTAAAATTACTAGATACTATAGAACAGAGTTATATACTATATATCTTGAAATTATATTAGGATTTTAGCGTGGGAAAGCTTGACTGAAATTATATAAATAAAAACATAATAAAGTTGTTGACATTCCAGTAACTGGATAAGATAACATTTTATATGAAATATAGCAAGAAGAGTATTAGAAAATAAGATGAAGCATCAAAGTGTGGTCATTAAATATAGTATTAAAAAATGTCTCTACTCCATATTAAAGAAAGGATGAGAAAGCATATGGATTTTTCATTAACCAGAGAACAGGAAATGATTAAAGACTTAGCTCAACAGTTTGCCGAGAATGAATTAGAACCAGCTGCAGCACGTATTGATCTTGAACATGTTTTTCCAGAAGAAAATTTCAAAAAGATGGCATCACTGGGGTTTACGGGAATAGGCATTCCTAGTCAGTACGGAGGTTCTGGTGGTGGTGCATTAGAAAAAGTTATAGCTGTTTCAGAGTTTGCAAAGAAGTGTATGACTTCTGCAGCAATTTTATCAATCCATCTAATTGCACCTCAATGTATCTACAGGCATGGAAATGAAGAGCAGAAGCAGAAATATCTTCCTATGATTACAAAGGGGGGATCCTTAGGAGCATTTGCACTCACCGAGCCAAATGCTGGTTCTGATGCAGGTTCCGTAAAGACAACAGCTATTTTTGATCCGGAAACAAAT
The DNA here is from genome assembly GCF_002995795.1 of Clostridium thermopalmarium DSM 5974. Lineage (GTDB taxonomy): Bacteria > Bacillota > Clostridia > Clostridiales > Clostridiaceae > Clostridium_H > Clostridium_H thermopalmarium. Next base: position 11,020 of record NZ_PVXN01000024.1, on the reverse strand, counting down.
GAGTATATATTAAATGGAACAAAGTGCTTTATTTCTGGAGGCAGCCGTGCAGATGTACTTATAGTATTTGCACTTACACAGCCTAACAAGGGATTAAAGGGAATGTCTGCAATCATAGTTGAAAAAGGAACACCAGGATTTAGTGTTGGTAAGATTGAGGAAAAAATGGGACTTGCAGGTTCGGAAACGGCTGAACTTATATTTGAAGATTGCCGTGTTCCAGCTTCTAATCTTATTGGAAAAGAAGGGGAAGGTTTTAAAATTGCAATGCAAGCACTTGATAGAGCGCGTATAGGAATAGGGGCTCAAGCTGTAGGAGTTGCAGAAGGTGCTTTAGAACTTTCTATTAAATATTCAAAAGAACGTGTGCAATTTGGCAAGCCAATTGCAAATTTGCAGGGCATACAATGGTATATTGCTGATATGGCAACAAAGACAATGGCTGCAAAAACCCTTGTACAGTATGCTGCATATCTTGAGGATTCTGGGAAACCTTTTACAACAGAGGCAGCTATGTGTAAGCTTAATGCTTCTGAAAATGCACGTTTTGTTACAAATTTAGCACTCCAAATTCATGGAGGATATGGCTATATGAAGGATTATCCATTGGAACGTATGTATCGTGATGCTAAAATTACAGAAATTTATGAGGGTACTTCTGAAATTCATAAAGTAGTTATCTCTAGAGCAGTTATGAATAAATAGAAAAGGGGTGTAGGGAATAATGAGAATTTATGTTTGTGTTAAACAGGTTCCGGATACTTCAGGTAAAGTTGCAATAAATCCAGATGGAACTCTAAATCGTGCTTCTATGGCTACTATAACCAATCCAGACGATATGGGCGCCATGGAGCAGGCACTTAGACTTAAAGATATAACCGGATGCAGGGTAACAGCGATAACAATGGGTCCTCCTCAAGCAGAGAAAATGCTTCGTGAGCTTCTTGCCATGGGTGCAGATGATGCTGTTCTGATTTCTTCGCGAGAATTCAGTGGCTCTGATACATTTGCAACATCTCAGATTATTGCAGCAGCAATTTCACATCTTGGAATTAGTAAAGAGGACATCATTTTCTGTGGACGTCAGGCAATTGATGGGGATACAGCGCAGGTTGGACCTCAAATTGCAGAAAAGCTTAATATTCCTCAAGTTACTTATGTATCTGAAATTAGTAAGAAAGATAATGAACTAGTAGTAAAGCGTATGCTTGAAGATGGATATATGATAATTCAGGTTCAAACTCCTTGTCTAATCACATGTATAAAAGAAAAAAATTCTCCAACTCGTTATATGACTATAGATGGTATTATGAATTGCTATAAGAAACCACTTACAATCCTTGATTTCCAAGCACTTAAGGATGAACCATTAATTGAGGTGGATACAATTGGGCTTAAAGGTTCACCTACTAATATATTCAAGTCTTTTACACCACCTCAGAAGGGTGTAGGCATGATGTTTGAAGGGGCTAGCAGAGAAGCAATAGCAGATTTAGTAGCGAGATTACAGGAGAAACATGTTATTTAATTTGAAAGGAGACATGAGAATATGAGTTTTAATAGTTCTGATATAAGTGCGTTCAAGGATATTTGGGTATTTTGTGAACAGCGTAATGGAAAATTAATGAATACTGATTTTGAATTAATCTCCGAGGGTCGTAAGCTGGCTGATGAGCGCGGATCAAAGCTTGTGGGTGTACTTCTTGGATACAATGTAAAAGACATTGCTAGAGAACTTGGAGGATACGGTGCAGACAAGGTAATAGTATGTGATGATCCTGTATTAGAGGTTTATACAACAGATGCGTATACAAAGGTACTTTGCGACATTGTAATGGAGAAGAAACCTGAAGTTATATTAATGGGAGCATCTAGCATTGGTCGAGATCTGGCTCCACGCTGTGCAGCACGTTTACATACAGGACTTACAGCAGACTGCACACATCTTGATATTGACATGAAAAAGTATGTTGATTTCCTTTCAAAATCTTCTACTCTTGATCTATCAAAGACAACTTTCAAAATGGATGATGTGAACTTAAAAATGACACGTCCCGCATTTGGAGGGCATCTTATGGCAACAATTATCTGTCCACGTTTCAGACCATGTATGTCAACTGTACGTCCAGGTGTCATGAAGAAATCAGAATTTAATCAAGCAAAGGCTGATGCATGTGAAATAGAACTACATCCTGTTTCTATTTGTGAAAGTGATATAAATACAAAAGTTCTTAAGGTTGTTAAAGAAAAAAGACAGTTGATTGATTTAATTGGTGCAGATGTTATCGTTTCCGTAGGCCGTGGTATTAGTAAGAATGTTGAGGCTGGAATCCAGCTTGCGCATAAGCTTGCAGATGCTTTTGGTGGTGGAGTTATAGGTGGAAGCCGTGCTGTTATTGACTCAGGCTGGCTTACAGCAGATCATCAGGTTGGTCAGACAGGTAAGACTGTACATCCAAAGATTTACATTGCCCTTGGTATTTCCGGTGCAATTCAACATAAGGCAGGTATGCAGGATTCTGAATTAATAATCGCAGTAAATAAGGACGCAACAGCTCCAATCTTTGATTGTGCAGACTATGGTATTGTTGGAGACTTATTTAAGGTTGTTCCAATGATGATTGATGAAATTACAAAGGTAAAGAGCAATAAAATATAAATGATGTTGGCATGGTTTAGCTAAATATTTAATTAGTGGAGGTATGTATGAGTAAAAGTTTAAATAAGAATGGAGATCTGAAATTAGCAGTACTACTTTCAATGGGTGGAGCACTTTTTTCAATGCACTTCGGGGCATCTAGTATGGTGTGGCCAGTAAACTGGGGGAAAGAAAGCGGTACATCTGTTTGGGCTGCCTTTGCTGGAGCATTTATAACAGCTTTACTGCTTACATTGCTTGGATATGTTGCATTATCAAGAGGAAATGGCACTTATAGAGAAATTACTAATCGTGTACTTGGAAATAAACTAGGTTTAGCATATTCAATAGCAAGTATTATTGTGCTGGGACCTTTGTATGCTATACCACGTATGAGTGCAGCATCTTGGGACTCTATAGTACAGGCTTTTGGTTTAAATCGTGAAGCAAAGTTACCGCTGATTATATTTACTATATTATTCTATATTATAACTTATTGGTTCTTAATGAATCCTGGAAAGACAATGGATCGTATTTCAAGCATTCTTTTCCCATTTCTTATTATAACTGTAATTATTATTGTAGGAAAAGGTATAATTTCACCAATTGGGGAGCCGGTTGCAAAGACCTATAAAGGTTCAGCATTTGCCTATGGTTTCACAAACGGTTATGCAACAGCTGAAATTCTTTGCGCATTAATATTTGGAGTTGTTATCTTAAATTCTCTTAAGGATAAAGGTGTTTCACAGGAACGTATGAGTAAAAATGTTGTAAGGGTTGGTATTGTAGGTATAGCAATGTTAAGTTGTACACATCTTGCTCATATGTTAATAGGTGCTTCTACAGGAGGTACAATTGATTTAGAATATACAGCTCTCTATACAGCAATTGCTACTAAACTTATTGGAAAATTAGGGGGTAAATTATTTTCAATCGCACTATTCTTTGCAGCGCTTACAACAGCAATTGGCATGACTTCTGGATGTGCTGAATTCTTTGTAGAAGTAACAGATAAAAAGATTGATTACAAGAAGGCATCTATTGCAATTTTAATTTTTAGCACACTTTTCGGATGTATGGGGCTTTCTTCAATACTTACAATTCTAGGACCAATTCTTGATGGTATTTACCCAGCAGCTATCGTACTTGTTTTATATTATTCATTAATGCCAAACAACCAAAGTGAAAGACATTTAAATCTATGCCGCTATGCAATGATAACATCCTTAATATTTGGAGTTTATGATAGCATTTATACTTATGGAATTAAGTTAAATATAAATTTAGGTTACTTAAGCACATTATATGAGAGCCTTCCGCTATCATCTGACAAGCTAGCGTGGGTACCATGGACAGCAGTAGCTGCAATTATGGGTTATTTAGTATTCCAAAAAAACAAAGTAGTATCTGATAAAAATATAAAAGTCTAGTAGTTTAAAACTTAGTTAAATCAATGCGTGCGCAATTGCGCAGGCATGTAAATAATAAAAAATATTAGGAGGATGTCATAATGAGAAGAGTATCTTTTTTAAGCTATAACATGACAACAGCAGATGCTGGCAATCCAGATGGACTAGTACCAATTGGGCGTCAATTTGATTTTATCGGAGACGCTGAAACAGAACAAATGATTTTAAATGATGGTGATGAGTCACTTTGCCTTGGATATCATGATGTTAAATGCTACAAAGATATTTATGTAGGAGATATGGTTGATTTTAAAGCAACTCTTATACATGCTGGAAACACATCTCGTGACTGTAAAATTGAAGTTTATAAAGTTGCAACACCTGCTTTTCGTGAAGGGAAAACCGATTGTAAACCAGGAGATATGATTTGGTTCGATGAACCTGTACTTTGTACAGAAGGATATGTTCGCTTAGTAGTTAAAAAGCACTTACAGCGTGGAGCACAACCAGATGGAACAGTAAAAGATCCATGGCGTGCACTAGAGGATTTTCCAGAATAAATCTAAGATAAAAATCTAAATCCAAAATATAAAATAAAGGAGAGTTGTGTTATGAATGAACAACAAACAGTAACATTTCGTTATAGAATGTCAGACCGTGATGTATTTTATGGCGGCGGAGTTGTAAACGGTGCAAGAAATATTACACTTATGAATGATGTAGCAAACAGACTTATGGCGAAAGAATTTGGAAACACAGGTCATTGTGTTGAGGTAAAGAAAGTTCGTCTTTATCTTCCTTCATATGCAGGCGACTATATGGAGTATATTGGAAGAATTAAGAAGATAGAAGGGAAACGTGCATTAATTGAAGTTCGTGCTTTTAAGATTATTGAAGTTCCTGAAAATCCACCATACCCAAGTTCTATTGATGTATTACCTGATCCACCGCTATCAGCAGTAGTTCAGTTTGTCTATGAGGCATATTAATATAGGTCAAATATAGGGGGAGTTTATAGATGAGAAAAGCACTTGAAGGTTTAAAAGTAATTGACCTCACTACCGCATTAAATGGACCATTCTGTACAATGATTTTAGCTGACTATGGTGCAGAGGTTATAAAGATTGAGCCAGTTGATGGTGAACAATCTCGTACATGGGGACCGATTGATGAAAAGAGTGGTGAAAGTGGTTTCTATTGCTTTGTAAACCGTAATAAAAAGGGAGTAACTCTTAACCTTAAAACTGAAAAAGGGTTACAGATGTTCTATGATCTTGTAAAAGATGCTGATATTTTAGTTGAGAACTATAAGGGTGGAGTTACAAAGAGGCTTGGTATTGATTATGAGTCTGTAAAGAAGGTAAATCCAACTATTATTTATGCTTCAGGTTCAGGATTTGGACAATATGGACCAATTACACATCGTCCTTGTTATGATATCGTAGCACAGGCCATGGGTGGTATGGTTTATCTTACAGGTTTTAAACACACAGATCCAGTAAAGGTTGGACCTTCTATTGCAGATCATGTTGCAGGAATTTATTTATCAGTAGGAATACTATTAGCCCTTTACAATCGTGAAAAGACAGGTAAAGGACAACATGTTGACGTATCAATGATAGATACAATTTTCAGTTTACTCGAAAATGCAATTGTAAACTATACAATAGGTGGTTTTATTCCAGAACGTCAAGGAAATATAGATCCATCTATATGTCCATTTGATATTTATAAGTGTAAGGATGGTTTTGTAGCTCTTGGAGTTGGTAATGACAGGTTATTTAAAAAATTCTGTGCTACTATAGGTCATGAAGAACTTCTTGAAGATCCTCGTTATAAAACAAATGTTTCTCGTTGTGAAAACTATGTACCAGATTTACAAAATATAATTCGTGACTGGTGCAAGAATTATACGAAGAAAGAAATAGAAGATATAATGGATAAAGCAGGAATCCCATGCGGTCCAGTATTAAACGTTAAAGAGGCAATAGAGCATCCACATATTCAGGCGAGAGAAATGATGGTGCATGTTAATCACCCAACAGCAGGAGAACAATATTACCAAGGCTGTGTTATAAAGCTTTCAGAAACTCCAGGTAGTGTAGAAGCTCCATCTCCATTATTAGGACAACATAATGCAGAAGTTTTCGGACTTACAGAAGAAGAAATTAAAAATCTAAAATCAGAAGGTGTTATATAATTAAGAATGAAATGGGAACTCATAAGAAGAGTTCCCTAAGCTTTTGATTTATAGAAATTGTTTACAATTCAAGCTTTTGTTACAGGAATTATTACTTTTGTAATATGCTCGTCTACATTGTTTACATCAAGAGGTGATATAATAAATTCTTCAGATATATTACCTGCAATCTTGTAACCATTTTTGTTAATCCACTGTATCATTTTTATATGAGTATTTACAATATTTGAGTAATTTCCAATGTGGGTAGTAGTGACGGCGGTAAATCCTCCAAACTTTCTGCAATTCTCGTATTTTGTAGGAGATTCTATGCACATTCCAAATTCAACTAGAGAATCTTTATATAAAAACTGCTCAAGAGGTTTTGAATGATATGTAACAATAATTGAACCTTTGCTTTTTAGCTGTAGATCATTGCATAAATTAATTATTTCAACCCATCTTTCTAAGGATACCTCTTCATTAGAATAATTTTTCATTAATTTTTTAGTAAAAACTAAATCTACCTCAGGAATTTCTTCAATGTGTATATCAGTGTTGAAACTATTATCTTTGTCGCAATAAGAAATCATATCTGATCCTTTCTTAAGTCTTTCTAGAAAAACGCATGTATCATAATACTTTTTTTCCAAGTCATTTATTTGCTTGGACATTTCCATGAGTTTACGTTCTATATTTTTTTTAAGAGTTTCTGCTTTGTTATCATTCAGTATTTCGCGTATTTCTTCTATTGAAAATCCCAGCATTCGTAATCTACGAATTATACATATTGTTACCATCTGATTTTTACTATAATATCTGTAATTATTTCCTTCATCTCTAAGTTCAGGAACGACTAGTCCTATGGAGTCATAATAACGCAATGTTTTTTTAGGAACATTACAAATTTTTTCTACTTCACCTATTAAATATTTATCTCCTCTTCTCATTCATTACCTCCAAATATTTACTTATGAGTTAATTTTATGTTACTATTAATGCGAAAGAAGTTCAATAGATTAATATTCTAAAAATTTTTACATATATCATCATTGTTAAACACTTATTAAAATATATGATATTATATTCTGATATTAAAAAGAACATGATTATGATAAAATAAAAAAATCATCAATTAATGCTAATTGATGATTTTTAATATGTCTATTTGAGTCCCTTTATTTTTCCTCTTAATGCCTTTAGACGATCATTTACATAATTCATAAGTTTATCATTATCATTTTTAATGTCAGTTGAAGCACTAGATACTATACTCATAATATCCAGCTTGTTTCCTTTTACTTGTTTAGCAATCTCAGTAGCTAAGCATCTATCCTTTACCTTCCAATAAGTATCATTAAACCTAGCCGCTTGAGTTTTGGTATAATATCCTTTCTCTACACCAAACTGAAACAAATCTGCCGCAGCTTCTAATTCTTCAGAATCCTCAGCTTCTAAGGTTTCGTTTATAAGTTCTTCAAATTTTTTCATTGCAGCACCTCTTTCAAATGAGATAATAATATTTTAAACTTATGCTGTATTTCATATACTGGAGCATATTGGTTTAAAAATTATGAAATAATAAAATAATAAATATAAATATTAATGTATTTATATATTTATTTTGCACTCCTGACTAGTATATTATATATGAAAATATGTATTTGACAATAGAAGAATTTAAGAAAATTGCGATGGAATTTTCTTATATGTAACATCAAGCATGGGATTTGCATTTAGGCAAGCTTCTAATTGCTTATTCAACGCTTTCTACAATGCAAATTCCATAGGTGATGTTCAAATATCTAATCAATTCACCGGAAATTTTATAGGAACTAGAGGAAAATAAAGAAGGTGTTTCCACTGCGCATCCACTTAGAACTATTTTACGCTGTAAAATAATTCTATTGCCATGATTTTGATATATTAAAAAATATGAGTTATAATTTTTATTTGGATGGTGATATAATAATGGATAGAGAAAAGCTTTTAGTTATGGATCCTTATATGCTATTAAGTGTAGTTAACATGAAATTAAGAAATGAATTTAATAGCCTTCAGGATTTTTGTAATAACTATGAAATAGATATTGAAAAAATAAAAAGCAAACTGAAATCAGTAGGTTACGAATACACTGAATCCATTAACCAATTTACGGCGGTGTAGATTGGTTATGAGAATACAAATAGGAACCTCATGATTATTTAAGAGGTCCTATTTTTATATATTTTGCAAATTATTAAATTAAATCATAAGGAGACAATAATGAGTATGCATAAGATAGGTGTAATTTCAGATACCCATGGGTTGTTAAGAGATGAAGTTGTATCAGCATTCAATAATGTAGATATGATAATTCATGCAGGAGACATTGGGAGTAGTGATATTATCGAAAAATTAAATATTAAAGCTCCTGTTGTTGCTGTGAGAGGCAATAATGATAAAGGAGAACTTGCCAAAAGATATCCTAAAACTGAAATAGTGGAGATTGGAGGAAAGTTCATATACATATTACATGATATAAACGAGTTAGATTTAGATCCTAAAGGATCTGGTTTTAATGTGGTTATTAGTGGACATTCCCATAAGCCTTCGTTGGAAGAAAAAGATGGAATATTGTATTTAAACCCAGGAAGTGCAGGACCAATAAGATTTAGATTACCAGTCAGTATTGCTTATCTTGAAATATATGAGAATTCAGTTGAAGCAAAAGTAGTTGAACTAGCTGTTAAGTAAGGAGGAGTAATATGATTATTGCTTTAGTAATAGGATTATTTGTTGCTGCTATAGGAGCCTTAGTTTCTATGGCAATTGATAATTGGCAGTTTTCATTTGCAATATCTGGAGTTGCAGCTGTAATCAGCGTTGTAATGTCTAGTATGTTTAAGAATATAGGGCTAATCTCAAGAAAAAGAGCTGAAGCAAGAGGAGAAAAGGGAAATAAGGCATTGGAGGAAGGAGAGAATTGGGCAAGAGCAGTATCCTTATTTGGCCTTCCTAACATTATAATTGCTATAATACTATATTTTAAACTTTATAGATAAAAAACAATATATAACATCACACATGAGATTTGCATTTATGAAAGTTTCGCTATGCAAAGAAGATTTCATAAATGCAAATCTAATACATGATGCTCAAATATTTCATCAATTCACGTGAAAAGTTATGGATGTTTTGTCGTGGGCAAAGCTACAATTGTTTTATTCATTCAAAAATCTATAAAGTGCTGGATACACATTTAGCACTTGCATTAAGTTTAAATATTCTTCCATGGCCTTAGGGTCTTCATCTTTTGTCTTTATGGCTCTAATCATAAGGTTTTTAGGAGTTTCAAGAGGAGATATATATTCAACTACAGAAACATCATATCCCTTTGCTTCAAGCATAGCAGCTCTCATGCCATCAGTCAGAATATCAGCCATTCTAGCCTTTAATATTCCATGTTTTATTATAGGTTTAAAAGGTTCATAGGAATATTGATTTAAAAGTTCTCTATGGCAGCAAGGAACTGCAATTATAACGTCGGAATTTACTCTTATTCCTAAAGCAAGAGCCATATCAGTTGCAGTGTCGCAAGCATGTAGAGATAGCACCACATTTATTTGTCTCTTTGGAACATAGTCCTTTATATCCATAGCATGAAATTCCATATTTCTATAGCCAAGATTTTCAGCCATTTTTTTTGAAGATTTTATTACAGATTCAGAGTAATCTATTCCTATAAAGTGACACTTTAACTTTTTGACTTCTGTTAAGTAGTAATTTAAGACAAAGGAAAGGTATGATTTGCCACATCCACAATCTAATATAGTTAAAGTCCCTTTATTTGAAAGCTTATCAAATATATTGTCTAAAAGTTCAACATAATGGTCTATTTGATTATATTTCCTTATCTTATCATTCTTAATTTTTCCATCTTTGGTCATAATGTTGATTTCTTTGAGAAGAGGGTCTGCTTTTCCCACTTTAATAAAATAATCTCTATTTAAAAGAGTAGAGGTTTTAACATCTACATTATGGTCATTACATCCTACATCACATAATCCTCTAGACTTATTATCTGATTTATCAGAAGGTGATTCAGAGATTTCTATATTTTTCATTGAAACATTTTTATTATCCGCAGTAATCAATATATTAGTACCTCTTTCACTATATACAAGTTCAAGAGATTCATAACTTTCTGCATCTTTTGCTATATCCTTAAGTATATCTTTTATGTTTTTTATTACAGTTACTCCATTGAAATTATATTTTATGTTTCCATTTTCATAGAACCCTTTTCCTTTAAAAGTTTTTAGACCAGCTTTAAAAGTAGTTGTAATTTCTTTAAAAATAGAACTGTTTTCAGAATATCTATTCTCTAATCCCATGAAAAAAAGCTTTAGTTTAGCTATACTTTGTTTGTTCATATGTAATTTTAATCCTCCAATTTCCTAAGTTTTGTAATAGATATAGTATAACAAAGAAAATTAAGAGTTGACAATTTATTATTTTGTCTTATTAGTTTTTGCAGAAGAGATAGTAAAATTCAATGGAAATTTTTATAAAACTTATGAATAAGTTTTTATAATTAAAAAAGAATGTTGTAACATAAGTAATGTAAAAGAATATTATTATAATAAATAATTTAACATGATGGAATTTTAATGTGATAAATTTTTTCTAAATTGCAATATTAAATGCAACACTTATTGAGAAAACCACGCATAATCTTTTAGTTGCAATTGTTAAGGGAAGGGTGGAGATTTTCGTAGAAAATACTACCCGACCTTGACAATGTAATTAATG
>NZ_PVXN01000023.1 GCF_002995795.1 Clostridium thermopalmarium DSM 5974 | reverse complement strand
TAGATAAATTACCCAGTGAAAAAGTATGTAGAGATCTCTTAAAAGCTTTACCAACAGAAACTTTAGAAGAATTAAGAACTATAAATAAAAAAATACTTGACTTAAAGTCTTCAACTGAAGATGTACGCGAGGTTTGTATTAATATTGATGATACTGTAATAACTATCTTTGGCAATCAAGAAGAATCAGGAATAGGATATAATCCAAGGTACAATGGAAGACCATCATTTAAAGAAAAAGTTGGGTTTATTTCAGGAACTGATGAATTACTTAACGTTACTCTTGAAAATGGTAGACATCACAGTAATTATAAATTTTTAGATTTCTTTAAGATTTGTGTAAACCAGCTACCATCAAGATATATTCTTAAAAGAGTTAGACTTGATAGATGTTTTTTTTGATGAAGAAAACTTTTTATATTTTGAAGATAATGGAATAGAATATGTTGTTAAATGTAAAATGTATTCTACTGTTAAAATGATAATAGATTTTATAAATAATAATTCAAAGGATTATATATGGCACGATATAAGTTCTACTTTATCTGTTACAGAA
>NZ_PVXN01000022.1 GCF_002995795.1 Clostridium thermopalmarium DSM 5974 | reverse complement strand
TTATGTCACCGAATGAATTTTATAACCTTCATTTTGGAGAAAGTCTAACTAATATTGAAATAAGGGTGTAATTCTGACAAAACTAAAGAATTTATTAGGTTTTGTCCAAAACGAAGGGGTTAATCCGGATTGATTGGTATTTTAGGGTATAAGTTCTTATGGTTTATATTACGAAATGAAAGAAAAGTACATACTACAATTACAATACTATCTGCTGCGGGATTACCTTTTGTATTATATTATTTATTAATGATAAAAATGAGATTTTGAATATGTTTATTCTATAGACAGGAAATAAGAATTTTAGAATGAAGAAAGATTACAGCATTTAATGGAAATGAGGAATATTTAACATATTCCTCATTTCATTATCTAGATATCTTTATTAAGGATATTCAATATAAAGTTTCTAGTTACAATCATGGCTTTTCTATATCCTTTGCTCCATAGTCTTGTTTCGAGGTTATGATTTTCAAGAGGTTTATTTGCTTCGGCTTCGACAAACTGTAATATTTGCTTCAATTTATATAGTAGCTCTGGCATCGTATCACTCCCCTCATATTAAGAATATGCAGTAGACTAAAAAAGTGTACAAGCTATATCGTTTCTTTTATGAGGGAAGATGTAAACGGAGATAGAATATGGGATATAGTTTTCAATATTTAAATTAATATGAGGCAACTTTAACTCCTTCCATATCAGGATCTAGGAGTATAACCTTCCACTCATCTTCAAGGCTATCTAAAAAGCTTTTAGCTTCTTTTTCAAACCTTTCTGCGTTCTTTGGCTCTATTACTGCCATAAGAGTTGAGCCAGAACCGCTGATAAATTCTCCTACAGCTCCTATTTCTCTAGCTTTCTCTAGTATTATCTCTGCATTTTTAATTAGAGACTTTCTGTATGGCTGATGAATTCTATCACTAAAGCAAGTCCTAAGCTTATCAAACTCTCCATTATATAAAGCACTTATGAGCATTGCAGACCTTGATATATTAAAAACACAGTCCTCCTTTAAGTAGCTTTTTGGAAGAACTTTTCTTGATACAGCTGTACTTACTTGAAAGTTTGGTATCATTGCCGCAAATTTTAATTTATATGGGAACTGTACCTTAGAATAGCTTATTTTTTCTCCTTCTTGTAGCGAAATTACCATTCCTCCTACTATAGCAGGAACTATATTATCAGGATGGCCTTCAATTTCTGTAGCAACTTGAATTGTTTTATCTGTAGACATGATATTACCCATTAAAGCATTTGCTGCGGCAACCCCTCCAACTATACAAGCTGCACTGCTTCCTAGTCCTCTAGAAATAGGTATATCACATCTAGAAACATTTATATAAAATCCATTATACTCGTAGTTGTACATATCTAATGTTTTTGTTAAGCTAGTATAAATTAAGTTTTCTTTATAATCATCTTTGCTTTTCTGACCGTTGTTATATATTTCAGTTTTTCCGCGCTTCTTTTCAATTTCAATTTCATTGTATAAATTTAAAGCCATTCCTAACGTATCAAAACCGGGGCCCATATTAGCAGTTGTAGCAGGTATTCTAACTCTTATCATATATTTTTCCTCCTTTCTTATTTAAAAAATTTTTACGCTGTTGTTCTGATTTCATAATAGCTATCTATTAACTATTTCCTTTTCGATTACTTCATAATTGCAAGGTAAAGTTATTATATCTCCTCCTGAACTTACAGCAGTATCTGGATCCTTAAGCCCATTTCCTGTAAGTATACATACCACACTGCTGTTAGTCTTAATCTTTCCTTCTTTATAAAGTTTATATAGTCCAGCAATAGATATGCAGGAAGCAGGTTCAGCGAATATTCCTTCTAAACTAGACAGCATTTTGTAAGCTTCTAATATTTTCTCATCGCTTATTTTATCTATAATTCCTTTTGATTCTTCTAAAGCTACTACAGCCTTCTTCCAGCTTGCTGGATTTCCAATTCTTATAGCTGTTGCTATAGTTTCTGGATTTTCTACTATCTTATCGTCAACTATAGGAGCAGCTCCTTCAGCTTGAAATCCTAGCATTTTAGGTAAATTATCTATTTTGCCTTTTTCCTTAAATTCTTTGAATCCCTTCCAGTAGGCGGTTATATTGCCTGCATTTCCAACAGGTATTGACACGTAATCTGGATTTTTTCCAAGCTGCTCACAAATTTCAAAGGCAGCAGTCTTTTGACCTTCTATCCTATAAGGATTTATGGAATTTACTAAGGTAATAGGATGTTTTTTTGATATTTCCTTAACCATGTTTAAAGCATCATCAAAATTTCCATCAATGGCTATTATCTTCGCTCCATAAGCTAATGCTTGTGCTAGTTTTCCCATAGCTATTTTTTTGTTTGGTATTATAACTATAGATTTGATTCCAGCTTTAGCAGCATAAGCAGCAGCTGCTGCAGAAGTATTTCCTGTGGAGGCACATATTATAGCCTTTGAACCTTCTTCTACAGCTTTAGTAACTGCCATAGTCATTCCTCTGTCCTTAAAAGAACCTGTTGGATTTAAGCCTTCATATTTCAAATATACTTGAATTCCTGGCATAAGTTTTTCAATATTTTCTGCTCTGATTAATGGTGTATTACCTTCACATAAGCTGATTATTTTTGTATTTTCATTAACAGGTAAAAACTCTCTATATTTATCTATAAGACCCATCCATCTCATTTCTTAACCCCCAATAACAATTATTCTTTAAGTTAGTCATTTTTTAAAAATCTATCATTTGCTAAAGATTATTTATTCATCTTCTAATATCATTATCTTTTTTACATTGTTGCAGTCTATTCTTTCTCTTAACATTCTTATATTTTTATCTAATATGGCTTCATTCTCTGATTTTACAAAGGCTGCAACTTCATTTTCTAAACCATATTTGGATTTAGCAACAATATTACAGTAAGGAAACAGTTCTACTAAACCAGACATGGCTGCTATTCTGTCCTTTGTATTTATTCTAAGAAGCCATTTGTTTTCTTTTCTCCAAATAGTATTTATTGGTGCTTCTTTAGTGTCGAACAAAATTCTATTTTCTTTCTTGCTCTGCACAATGTCCATGATGTCGGAAAATACAGCACTGGCTGTAGGAAACTTTCCTGCTCCTTTTCCGATAAATACCACATCTCCCACTGCATCTCCATCTACTAAAATAGCATTATATTCATTTTCAATTTTGCCTAAGGTTGAATTTTTCCTAACCATAACTGGAGAAACAGAAGCGTATATGCTGTTTTTCTGCAATTCTGCTATTGCTAATAACTTGATCTCAAAGCCTACACTTTGAGCATATTGAAAATCCATAGGATCAATATTAGTTATTCCATTAATTTTGATGTTTTTCCAATTAATCTTCTTTTTAAAAGCTATAGTTGAAAGTATTGATAACTTTCTTGCTGCATCGTAGCCCATTACGTCGCTTTCTGGATTTGATTCAGCAAAACCCATATCTTGTGCCAATTTTAAAGCATCGTTATAACTCATATTTTCTTTACTCATTTTTGATAGTATAAAGTTAGTTGTTCCATTAAGAATTGCCTTAATACTTTTTATCTTATTCCCTACAAGGCACTCATTTATGGATTTTAGAATAGGGATTCCACCGCCAACACTAGCTTCGAATTTTAATATAACTCCGTTTTTATTCGCAATATTTAAGAGTTCTTCTCCATGTTCTGCTATTAAATCCTTATTTGCTGTAACTACATGCTTTTTTAGTTCCAGAGCTTTTTTGACATATTCATAAGCCGGGTCTATTCCTCCCATAGCTTCAACAACTATATCAACATTTTCCTTAAATATATCTTTGACATCCTTTGTAAAAATACTTGGGTTATTACTTTCATTGTGTTTTTCTAGATTTCTAACTAGTACTTTGGATAATATCAATTCATCTTTTATATTTTTTTTAAATTTATTTCTGTTTTTTAATATAAGTTCAGCTACTCCACTACCTACAGTACCATATCCTAACATAGCTATATAAGTCATTTTTATCCCTCCAATTCTTAAATGATTTTATTAAAGTATTGATAGTGGTTATGGTTTTCATAATACTTCTCTCCTTTTTGCAAATTTTTAAATATATTACATATAAACAAAAAGTAAAAACTCGCCTCTAAATAAGGGACGAGTTATAATCGCGGTTCCACCCAAATTATAGTATAATAATAATTAAATTAAGTTTTAAGTTATTATACTATCACTTTAAACTTTTAACGCTAGAAAGCGAATAATGTCTACTAAAATTCAACACTTAACTCAGAGGTGGTTTTCAATAGTCCTTGAACAGGAAGTTTTTCAGCCAGTGAACTTCCCTCTCTGTGAACAGAATACTATTTACTCTTCCTCGTCATTGTATTTAGCTTTATTAAGTTATAAGAAAAATTATAAAAAATAAAAACTCACCTCAATATTGAGGCGAGTTATGATCGCGGTTCCACTCAAATTAATAGCATAAACGTTGCTGTTTTAGCAGCGAATTTACTATCATCTCTAACCTATTAACGCTTGGTTGCGGATTATACCTACTAAGCTTCAGTACTCAACTCCAAGGTGGTTTTCAATAGTCCTTGAACAGGAAGTTTTTCAGCCAGTGAACTTCCCTCTCTGTGAACAGAATACTATTTACTCTTCCTTGTCATTGTTTTTAAATATTATTTTGTATCATTATATTCTGAAAAGTATAAAATGTCAATATATTTATTATATGTTAAAAAAATAACAATATATAAAGAAAATAAAGTGATATCTGAAAATATAGAAAATTTTTAATAAGAGTTTTACAGTAAAATTCTAAAGATTATATGAAATTAATGTTAATTAATAAAAAAAATGAGTGTTAAAAAAATAACTATTATAGAAATATGAAAACGATTATGATATCATTAAATCAGACGAAAGAGGTCATACCACTAATAAATTTTAATTATGGGGAATAATATATATTGGAAATTCAAATAATATATTCCTTATTTTGATATTTATTACATTAACTCATATAGTGTGATTAAGAATATCCTTTGTTAATAGCATATGGATAATCAGATTGTTAATAATTATTATCGTTTTTATTTACCACTCCTCATTACATATAAAAGGCACGGTCTTAATAAGGAAAAAAGATATTAATCACCACATATAAGTAAAATCGCATATAAGGAAATTTTAAATAGTTAGTAATTAAATTAAATATAAATTTATAATATGGGGGGATTTATATGGCAAAAATAAAAATACCATACCATAAACAAATGCTTGACATTGAGATAGACGATAAGAATTTGCTTGGAGTATTAGAATCAAAAGCAGCAGAATATAAAGCAACTGCATCTCAAGAAGAACTTGTAGAGATGGCTTTGGACAATCCTATAGGTAGTGAAAAACTTGAAGACTTAGTTAAAGGTAAGAAAAATATGGTTATTATAACTAGTGATCATACTAGACCAGTGCCAAGTAAGATCACAATGCCAATATTACTTAGAAGAATAAGAGAATCAAATCCTAACATAGATATAACTATACTTATTGCTACAGGATTCCATAGACCAACTACTCATGATGAACTTGTAAACAAGTTTGGTGAAGAAATAGTTAAAAATGAAAAGATTGTAGTTCACAATGCTTTCGATGACAACACTTTAGTTAAGGTTGGAACACTTCCATCAGGTGGAGAACTAATAATAAACAAACTAGCTGTTGAAACAGAGTTGTTGATTGCAGAAGGATTTATAGAAGCTCACTTCTTTGCTGGTTTCTCTGGAGGAAGAAAGAGTATACTTCCAGGTATAGCATCAGCAACGACAGTTATGGCTAACCACTGCAGTGAGTTTATAGCAAGTCCTTATGCAAGAACTGGAGTACTTGAAGGTAATCCTATACACAGAGATATGCTTTATGCAGCTGAAAAGGCTAATCTTGCTTTCATATTAAATGTTGTTATAGATAGCGAAAAGAGAGTAATAAAAGCTTTTGCAGGACATAGGGAAAAAGCTCATGAAAAAGGCTGTGAATTTGTAACAGAACTTTCAAAAGTTGATAAGATTCCAGCAGATATAGCAATTTCAACAAATGGTGGATATCCACTTGATCAAAATATTTATCAAGCAGTAAAAGGAATGACAGCAGCAGAAGCTACTTGCAAGGAAGGCGGAGTTATCATAATGGTTGCAGCTTGCAATGATGGACATGGTGGACAATCATTTTATGATAATTTAGCACAGGCTAAGTCTCCAAGAGAACTTTTAGATAGAGTAGCTAAAGTTCCTAGAAATGAGACAGTTCCAGATCAATGGGAATTCCAGATACTTGCAAGAATGTTAGATAAATATACAGTAATAATGGTTACAGATATGTGTGATCCAAACATGATAAAGAGTATGCATATGGAACATGCATTTACTTTTGAAGAAGCACTTGAAAGAGCTTATGAAATCAAAGGAAGAGATGCTAAAGTAGTAGTAATTCCAGATGGTGTTTCAGTTATAGTTAGATAATTAATTTATATAAATCATTAATTTAAACATCATTTAAACACTATTAAGTTAGGCACTATAAGAAAAGGAGAGATAAGGCATGAACATTCTGTTATGTGTAAAGCAAGTTCCAGATGATTCAGTTGAAATTCATTTGGACAATAGTACAAAACAACCAAATCTAAAAGGAGTTAGTATGGTAGCAAATGCATTTGACACATATGCATTGGAGTTAGCAGTCCGCTTTACGGAAGCTCATGGAGGAAAAGTTAGCGTACTAACTGTTGGAGCAGATGATGCTGTAAACACATTAAAAAATTGTATTGCTGTAGGAGCTAAAGAAGCATTTTTCGTAAAAGATGATGCGTATGCAAATTTAGATGCTTTAGGAGCAGCTTATGCTTTAGCAGATGCTATTCATAAAATTGAAGAAGAAAAAGGGGAAAAATTTGATTTAATTCTTTGTGGAAAAGAATCTACAGATGAAATTACTGGACAAGTGGGAGCAATGCTTGCTGAAAAGTTAGGATTAGGATTTGTTAGCAGTGCAATTGCAATCAATCCAAAAGATGGTGGCTTAGAAGTTCATCAAGAAACTGATGAAGGATACAATGTAGTTTCTGTAGGATCTCCAGCCGTAGTAACAGTAAGTAAGCCAGATTATGATCCACGTTATCCAACTATTAAGAGTAAGATGGCAAGTCGTAAAGCAGTTATTCCAACCTATTCTGCAGCAGAAATTGGAGATGTAAAACAAGCAAAAGTACGTTGCATTGAATATCTTGAACCTCCTAAGAGAGAGGCTGGTATCAAAATTCAAGAGAAAGATGTTGCATTAGCAGTAAGTGCTGCTATGGAGCAAATGAAAAAAGATAAGGCAATCTAATTAAGGAGGAAAATGAAGGTATGAAAGCACTATTATTTATTGAAACAGATGGAGAAAAAGCGTTAGGCGGAAGCCTTGAATTGATTAGCACAGCAAAAGCATTAGATGCAGAAGGAACAGCTCTTGTAGTAGGTAATAGAGCTGCAGCGGATACAGTAGCTGCTTTAGGAGTTCCAGTTATTTTCGCAGATAATGCTACAGATTGTGATAATTTGACAGAGGTATTATCACAAGTTGTTAAGGAAGAAAATCCTGATATCGTTTTACTTGCAAATACACCATTATCTAAGGACGTTGCACCACGTGTTGCTGGACGTTTAGATTTAGGATGTGTAAGTGATGTAACAGGATTAAGTAAAGATGGGGATAAAGTTATATATACTAGACCAGCTTATGGCGGTACAATTTTAGAAAATATTGAAGTAGAAGGTACTGCTATAGTAACAGTTAGAAGTGGAAGCTTTTCAAAGCCTGAAGCTGCTTCAAATGCAGGTGTTACAGAGAAAAAAGTAGAAGTTTCTGCTGATGCTATTAAGGCAAAAATTGTTGACACAGTAAAAGAAATTTCTGAATCTGTTAATTTAGAAGAAGCACAAGTTATTGTTGCTGGTGGACGTGGAATGGGAAGCGCAGAAAACTTCAAACTTGTTGAAGAATTAGCAAATGTACTTGGCGGTGTAGTAGGTGCAACAAGACCAGCAATTGAAAGTGGTTGGATTTCTCGTGCACATCAAGTTGGACAATCAGGAAAGATTGTAGCTCCAAAACTTTATATTGCATGTGGTATTTCAGGAGCAACACAACATACATCTGGAATATTAGGTTCTAATTATATCGTTGCTATTAATAAAGATGAGGAAGCTCCAATTTTTGAAATTGCTGATGTAGGTATTGTTGGAAACGCACTTGATATTCTTCCAGTTATGATTGAAGAAATGAAAAAAATAAAATCTGAATAAGAATTTATTTGTATTTTATAAAAAAAGTCAGTTAAATTATGGTATGAAAAGACTAAATAAGGGGATATGAAAATGTTGTTTTTAAGGTTTTTAATAGCTATATTACCAATTATTTGGCTGATAATAGGATTGAGCAAAATAAAAATGCAAGGCTACAAAGCTTGTAGTATTACGCTTATTATTACATTCATCTTAGCCATTGCTTTTTGGAAGTTGAATCCAGGCTATGCTGCGACAGCTGCGTTAGAGGGTATACTCAATGCCTTGTGGCCAATTTGCTTAGTTATTATTGCAGCTTTGTTTGCTTATAATTTAACTTTACGTACGGGTGCAATGGACTCCATAAAGAAGATGTTGGCTGGAGTTTCTACTGATAAAAGAGTTTTAGCATTAATTATTGGATGGGGATTCGGTAATTTCATGGAAGGTATGGCTGGGTTTGGTACAGCAGTTGCTATCCCAGCATCTATGCTAGCTGGTATTGGATTAAATCCATTTGCAGCAGTTACAGCTTGTTTAGTTGTTAATAGTACGCCAACTGCGTTTGGATCAGTTGGAATACCTTTAGTAACACTTTCATCAGTAACTGGGGTTCCATCAAATACATTAGCGGCAAATACGGCAATTATTGAAGCAATTCTTACTTTTATCAGTCCATTTATTATGGTATGTATTGTAGGCGGTGGAATAAAGGCATTAAGGGGATCATTTATTATTACATTAATTTCTGCATTATCATTTGTATTACCTTGGTATATTACAGCAACAGTAGTTGGAGCTGAATTGCCAAATATAGTAGGTTCTATTTGTTGTATGGCATTTACGGTTATTGCAGCAAAAGTCCTTAATAAAAATGCTGAAGAAGAGTATTGTATTGAAGCTCAGAGTAAGGAAGAAGAACCAGCTTTAACACTTGGTAAAGGATTACAAGCATGGTGTACATTTATTCTAATATTTATAATGCTAATGGCTACATCAACTTTATGCCCACCAATCAATGGTTTGATTTCAGGATACAAAAGTGTTGTAAGTGTATATGCTGGTGAAAATCCTGGAAAGTTGACATTTAGTTGGATTAATACACCAGGTGTTATCATTCTTATTGCTGCATTTATTGGAGGCCTTATACAAGGCGCAAAAATATCAACTATGTTAGAGGTATTAGGTTCTACATTAAAAGCAAACTGGAAAACAATTGTTACAATTTGTTCGGTTATGGCTACAGCAAAAATAATGGGTTATAGCGGTATGATTTCAGATATGGCAAGCTTTTTAGTTGTAGTTGCAGGAGGAGCATATCCGATAATTTCTCCATTAATTGGTGCTATCGGAGGATTCGTTACAGGTTCGGGTACATCAACTTGTGTGTTATTTGGGGGATTACAGGTAGAAACAGCGAAAAGTCTTGGATTCTCTCCAGCATGGATGGCGGCAGCAAATGTCCTTGGAGGAGGTATTGGAAAGATGATTTGTCCTCAAGGTATTGCCATAGGTGCTAGTGCAATTAATCAGTCAGGTTCAGAAAGTAAGATACTAGGAAAAATGTTTAAATACTTTATAACTTATGTAATTGTATCTGGAATCGTGTGCTATTTAGGTACATTATTTATAAAATAAAAATAGAAAGGAATGGATAGTATGGCTAAGTACAATGAATTAACACCAGAAATAATTGAAAAATTAAAAGAGGCAGCTCCAGGACATATTTTAACAGGTGATGAAATCAATGAAGATTATTCTCATGATGAAATGCCTATCTATGGAAAGAGAGCTCCACAAGTTGTGTTAATGGCACATTCAACAGAAGAAGTTGCTGCAGTAGTAAAGATATGTAATGAGAATAAAATACCAGTAACTCCAAGAGGAGCAGGAACAGGGCTTGTAGGAGGAGCAGTTCCTCTTTTAGGAGGAGTTCTAATAGATCTTACAAAGATGAACAAAATACTTTCTTATGACTTAGAAAACTTTGTTGTTCATGTTCAAGCAGGTGTTTTATTAAATGATCTTGCAGAAGACTGTTTAAAACAAGGATTACTATATGCTCCAGACCCTGGTGAAAAGTTTGCTTGCCTAGGTGGAAATGTTTCAACAAATGCTGGTGGAATGAGAGCTGTTAAATATGGAGCAACACGTGACTATGTACGTGCAATGAAAGTTGTTCTTCCAACAGGAGAAATTACTACATTCGGAGCTACAGTATCAAAGACAAGTTCAGGTTACAGCCTTTTAAATTTAATGATTGGTTCAGAAGGTACTCTTGGAATTATTACAGAACTTACTTTAAAAGTTATGCCAGCACCAAAGGTAGTTGCAAGTTTAATTATTCCTTTTGAAAATTTACATGATTGTATTTCTACTGTTCCTAAATTAAAAATGGCAAACTTGAATCCACAAGCACTTGAATTTATGGAAAGAGAAATTGTTTTATCTAGTGAAAGATACATTGGAAAGAGCGTATTCCCACAAGTAGTTGATGGAGTAACTGCAAATGCTTATTTACTTGTTACTTTAGATGCAAGCAGTGAGGACGAATTAAATAACCTTATTGAGCAAGCAAGTGAATTAGTATTAGAATCAGGAGCAATTGACGTTCTTGTAGCTGATACACCTGCAAAAATGAAGGATGCATGGGCTGCACGTTCTAGTTTCTTAGAAGCTATTATGGCTGAAACAAAATTATTAGATGAATGTGACGTAGTAGTCCCAGTAAATAAAATTGCTTCATATGTTGAATTTGTAAATAAAGCTGGTGAAGAATTTGGACTTGATATTAAGAGCTTTGGGCATGCAGGAGATGGAAATCTTCACATATATCAATGCAGCAATGATTTAGATGAGGAAGAATTTAAATCAAGAGTTGATAAATTCTTTGATGTTATTTATGCAGAAGCAACAAGATGCGGTGGACTTGTTTCAGGAGAACATGGAATTGGTAGTGGAAAGATAAAATACTTAGCAGATAGTGTTGGCGAAATAAATATGGAATTAATGAGAGGTATCAAAAAAGTATTTGATCCAAATGAAATTATGAATCCAGGTAAAGTATGCTGTACATTAGATGGCATTAAATAATAGAAAATATAATTTATATACAAATAAATATAATAAATACACATATATAGAAAGGTAGGAAGATTATATGAATTTTAAGCAAGATGAAAATCACCAACAATTACAAGAAATGTATCGCGATTTCGCAGAAAATGAAGTAAAACCAATTGCAAAAGAAATTGATGAAACTATGCGTTTCCCAGAAGAAAATGTAGCAAAAATGGCTGAAATGGGATTACTTGGAATACCATTCCCTGAAGAATATGGCGGAGCTGGAATGGACACATTAAGCTATATACAATGTGTAGAAGAATTATCTAAATGCTGTGCAACAACAGGTGTTATAGTTTCAGCACATACAAGCCTTGGTTCATGGCCTATTTACGCATTTGGTACAGAAGAACAAAAAGAAAAATATTTAAAACCACTTGCTTCAGGTGAAAAATTAGGTGCATTTGGATTAACAGAACCTTCTGCTGGAACTGATGCTTCTATGCAAAAGACAACAGCTGTACTTGAAGGAGATCATTATGTATTAAACGGAAGCAAAATATTTATAACTAATGCAGGATATGCAGATATATATATCGTATTTGCTATGACAGATAAGAGCAAAGGAACAAAAGGAATTTCAGCATTTATAGTTGAAAAAGATTTCCCAGGCTTCTCTGTTGGAAGTCATGAAATAAAGATGGGAATCAGAGCATCTTCTACATGTGAATTATTCTTTGATAATTGTATAGTTCCAAAAGAAAACCTTTTAGGAGAAGAAGGTCAAGGATTCAAGATTGCAATGGCAACTCTTGATGGAGGACGTATTGGTATTGCTGCACAAGCTCTTGGTATTGCAGAAGGTGCAATAGAAGAAACTATAAAATACGTTAATGAACGTGTTCAATTTGGACGTACTATTTCAAAATTCCAAAATACACAATTTGAACTTGCTAAAATGCGTGCAAATACAGAAGCTGCAAAACTTTTAGTATATCAAGCTGCATGTGCAAAGGATGCTGGTGAAAGATATACTCACTTAGCTGCTATGGCAAAATTATATGCTGCTACAAATGCTAGTGATGTAACAAGACGTTGCTTACAATTATTCGGTGGATACGGATATTCAAGTGATTATCCAATCGAAAGAATGATGCGTGATGCAAAAATAACAGAAATCTATGAAGGAACATCAGAAGTTCAAATGATGGTAATCTCTGGATGGATGGGTCTTAAATAATCCAATAATATGATATAAAAAAGATGGAAGATATATAATGTATCTTCCATCTTTTTTATTGTTCTAATATACTTTTTTTATCTTTAATCTCATGCATTTTTAGCATAACCATTCTTGTTACTGGTTGAGCAATAAGTGCTTCTACTGCAAAGGAAATTGCAGCATAGTGAAAATTTAAAGTTAAAAATTTATACAATACTTTTTCTCTAACTTTACTGGATGATATGATTTTTTTGCTTTTCTAAGACCTTCGATGCCTAAATCTTGTTCCCTATTAATATATTCTACTTCTCTAAGATAATTTTCTACAAAAGTTTTATTAGTGAAGGCATATATTCCACTTATGTTTCTTAGACCCTTTTCAAAGTGAACTATTGCCATATTGTCATTTACAATTTCACCTGCAGTAAATGAAACTATATTATCATCAACATAAACAGCCATTCCTTTTAAATTCAATATATCGAAGTAGTTTATAACTTCTATAATTCCATTTAATTCATAGGTTAAATATTCATTTCCAGTATAATTTTCAGCATACCACTTCTTTGAAAGCTTAATACAATCTTCTTTTACATTAGGTTCTCCAAAATCTTTTATGCTGTAGTTATATTTTTTTATAAATTGATTATAATGATTTTTCTTTCCATGAAGCTTTTTCCCAGATAGGGTAGCTAATTTATCTTTTAAATATATATAATCAAAATTATCTATATCCTCTTCTATACGAGCTGCATCACCGTATATGCCCTTAAAGTCTTCTAGGAATGAATCTTCTACATCTTTGAATAGATAATTCATGTTATTTTCTTTTTGATATTCTCTTAATACTTCAATTAATTCTTTAAGATTATTTTTAGTGTATCCGATAGGCTGCATAAAGTGGTAATTCCCTTTAAAATCCTTCTTTTTTATTATAAGAATATCATTATATATAGCATATTGAATGTCGCAAGCCTTTCTCCATATAAGTAATGTAGTAAAAGAATACTCGCAAGTAGTAAACTCATAATCTTTTAAGTACTTATCTAGAGTATGTTTATCTTCAATAGCTAATGGTTTAAATACTAGCATAATAGTCTCCTTTAAAATAAATTTGTTATTATAATAATTTATCTAAAATGTTTTATATAAGAATATTATCCCATTCACTTCGTAAAATGCCATAGAGATACATATCATGTCTTTTGCCATCTCTATGAATAAATTCTCTATAAACCCCTTCCTTTTTAAAGCCGAGTTTTTCATAAAGGGCTATGGCAGGTTTATTATAAGATAATACTGTAAGCTGAATTCTATGAAGGTTTAATTCTTGGAATCCAAACTCTAAGGTAAGGGATAATGCTTCTTTTCCTATTCCTTTACCTCTAAAGTTATTATCTCCTATACCTATATAAATGGTTGCTGTACCATTATTCCATAGAATATTTTCAAAGCCTGTAACTCCAACTAATTTATCTGCTCCTTTAGTTTTTACAGCAAATATATACCTATCATGCGAATTGTTTATATCTAAAAGCATTTCTCGAAGCTTCGTTTGGCATTGCGGGAAAGCTGGGATAACATCATAAAGTCTGAGGAAGCCTGTATCATTATACCAAGCTTCAAAAGTAGGTAAATATTCTTCTTTAAAAGAAGTCAATTTAACATTATTACCTACAAGTAATTGTTTTATTAGCATAAAATTATTACCTCCAAATTGTTAAACATGCATAAACTTCACCTAGTTGTATTAGCACATACTCATAAATAAGTCATACAAACAAAAGTGAAGTTTATATCTCATAAAAATATTTTATTTATAGAACAACTAAAATAAAATTTCCTGTCCTCTTCTGTGAATAGGAATTATTTTAGTATCATGTTCTTTTATTTTTTTACCAAAGTTTTTTGTAATTTCAGTATGATTTTCAAAATGCATTGGTATAAACAATTTTGGGTGCAGATTTTTAATAAAGTATTCTCCACCTAAATAGTAGTATTCTTTTAATCTAGGGTCTACAGGAAAGAAAGCTATATCTATTGGCACCCCTTTAAGTTTGTTTATTTCGGCTTTAAAGTCTTTAGCCATTTGACTATTATATTCATCACTTTCATCATACCAATGCCACCAGTTTAAATCGCCAGCATGAAATATATTTATATTATCTGCTTTTATAAGAAAAGATACGCCAATATCTGTTGAGCCATATGCTTTTATGATTATATCATCCAGGATAAGACTATCATCTTTTGAAATTAATCTATGTTCAGGAAAACTATCCTTAATCTCTATGTCACTGCTCAAAATATATTTTACCTTATCATTAATATTTTGCCAATTGAATATTAATGGGTTAAAGTGATCTTCGTGACCATGAGATACTAACACATAAATATTTTTCTGTGTATAAAAAACTTCATCAGGAATCACACCAGTATCAAGACTTCTTTCCTTACTATCACTAATATCGTTAAAATAATCAAATATAAATATATGGGAAGCTGTTTCCAGTATAAATCCATCATGATATAGGTAATGAACTTTAGCCTTATTCATAGAAAACTCCTTAATTATTATTTTTTTGGAAGAATTTCAGTCCAATAGCCATCTGGATCAGATATGAAGTAAATTCCCATTTCCTTATTTTCATAGCATATACATCCCATATTTTTATGATATTCATAAGCTGCATCAAAATCATCAACGGTTACAGCTAGGTGAAACTCATTTTCTCCAAGATTATAAGGTTCTTTTCTATCTCTTAACCAAGTGAGTTCAAGTTGGTGTTTAGTTGAACCATCTGATAAGTAAACTAAAATAAAATCTCCATTTGGATGATTATATCTTCTAATCTCTTCAAATCCTAATGCATCCTTATAAAATTTTAGGCTTTTCTCAAGATTTAAAACATTGATATTATTATGATCAAAACTAAATTTCATTTTAACTCTCCTTTTCTATGATTTAAATAGTTTTAATTAAATAGTAGTAATAATTATTATTATATATCATTTTAGAAATAAATTGTGAAAAAAATTTTATTAGATATTACATTTATAGTAACAACTAGTCCTTACTGAATGATAATTATAATAATTAAGAGTTATCAATTTATTCAACAATATAATAATTAACAGATAACTATATTTTTCTACAGTACATCACAAAAAAAATCGATAATAAATTATAATGGTATTATCAAACAAAATTTATTTATTTTTCAGAAGGAGGTATAACTATGAAGTTAAAAAGGTTGAGCTTTAGAACTATAGGCACTAAGTTGATTGTTAGTTTTATGCTTATGTGTTTAATCCCCATAATAATTTTAGGGATTACCTCATATTATGAGGCTAAATCTGTGTTAAGTAAAAAGCTAGAAACAACCAGTGTGCAAACTTTACTAGAGATAAATAGAGGGTTAGATAATTATTTTAATGGTATATCTAATCAACTAAGTATGTTATCAAATAATGCAGCACTTAAAAATGTAGAATTACATACCAATTATATGAATTCTGCTAAGCTACTGATAAAGGATGTAAAAGAAAGTAATGAAGACATAATAAATGTATATTTTGGAACAAATACTGGGAAATTTTTAATTTATCCTGAAAGTGATATGGGAGATAACTATAATCATAAAACAAGAACTTGGTATACTTTTGCACTAGGTAAAAAAGGACAAGTGGTTATAACTGATCCATTTAAGGATGTTCAGACAGGAAAAACTGTAGTTTCTGTAGCAAAGACTGTGGAGAGAAATGGAGAAGTGATTGGAGTTGTAGGGATGAATATATCCCTGGAAACTTTATCAGAGCAATTATCTGAAATTAAAATAGGTGATTTGGGATACTTATTTATATCTGATAGTAAAGGAGTAATTGTTGCTCATCCACAAAAGGAACTCATTGGTGTAGATGAAGCTGCTAAGCTAAGTGTTTGGAATGAGATAAAGGAAAATAATAATGGATTCACCAGATACAAATTACAAGGAGAAGATAAATTTGCCTCATATCAGACCAATGAAAAAACCGGATGGAAATTAATAGGGTCAATGAATGAATATGAATTAGTTAATGACACAAACAGTATAAAATATATGATTGTAATAGAAGTGCTAGTTATGGCCATACTTTCTATAGTCGTGTCCATAGTATTAAGTAGGGGAATGACCTCAAATATAAATAAATTAAAATTTGTTTTTAATAAAGCATCTCAAGGGGATTTAACGTCTACAGTAGACATTAAATCAAAAGATGAATTTGGACAGCTTGGAAGAGATTTTAATTCAATGATGGAGAACATTTCAATCTTGATTAAAAATATAGGAATTTCATCAAAGACAGTATTAGATACATCTTCTAATCTTGCTAATATGGCAGAGGAAACTACAGCGTCTATTGAGCAAGTATCTCAAGCGATAGAAGAAGTATCCTCAGGAGCAATAAATCAAGCCCAACATTCTCAGGAAAGTGTTAAGAATATGGGAGATTTATCTGATAAATTGGATAATATTGCACAGTCTGCAGAACATATGGGGCAAATATCTTCAGATACTCAATCTTTAAGTTCCAAAGGATTAGATGAGTTAAAAGTTTTAGCTGAGAAGTCTAAAGTTACAAAAGATTCTGCTGTGGAGGTAAGTAAAACTGTTCAAGATGTAAACGCTAGCATGATGGAGATTAACGCAATTTCTGATACTATATCTCAAATTACTGAACAGACTAATTTGTTATCTCTAAATGCTTCTATTGAAGCTGCAAGAGCAGGAGAAAGTGGAAAAGGATTTGCAGTAGTAGCAGATGAGATCAGGAAGTTAGCAGAGCAGTCTAAAAATTCAACAGAAGATATAAAGAAGATAATAGAGAAAGTAAAATATAAGTCTTTAAATTCAGTAGAAGCCATGAATAAAGTTAAAGACACCATTAAAGAACAGGAGGAGGCTGTACTTCAGACACAAGAGATATTTAAAGATATTATAAATTCTGTTTTTGTATTGACGGATAAAGTAAATGCAATCAAAATTTCCATAGAGGAAATACAGAATAAAAAGGATAGTGTATTGGAAGAGATAGAGAACATTTCTTCCATTTCAGAGGAAACTGCATCTTCAACAGAGGAAGTAGCTGTATCGGCACAGGAAATTAATGGTACTATGGAGGAGTTTTCTAAGTATGCAGCAGAGCTACAGGAATTATCAGAAAAACTGGAAACTGAAATCGCTAAATTCAAAGTGTAATAAAATACCATCTTTGGTCAAGTTTTAACCAAAGATGGTATTTTAAGTTTTTTATCTAGTAGGGGTAGCAGTGGATGTAATTTGCTGAGGATACTGAGCAGCGCCTCCAAATACTTCTACAAATTTTATAGAATAAATATCTGCTATTTGTAAATCATTAGAGTTAAAAGGAACCAAGGCTATGTGATCTATTCCTACTTCAACTAAGGTTCCTACACGGTCAGTAAGTATATTAGTTCCTATTAAAAATTCAACCCTCATTGCTTTACCAAGTTGTGTTCTTAAAAATCCTTGAATATAGTTTCTGTTCTGCTGTACAGGAGCACCAGGTTCCATTTCAAAGTCAGGTCCTCCTTCTACTACAGGTGTTTGAGCACCAGCCATACCAGTCGTGCCAGGCATAGTAGTAGCTTGAGGTGACGTTGTTGGTGTAGGCATCTGCTGGTAAGGCATTATTGGCTGTTGCCACTGCATCATTGGCATTTGAGCATACATAGGATTTTGTACCTCAGGCATTTGCCTATAATCAAAATCTAACCAATCTTCCATAAAAGTGGCCTCCTTGATAAATTAATATATATATAATTTTAAATTATAACTAGGTTTGAGCATAAAGTTCTGTTGGGTTATAGAAACAGTGATTTCCAACCCTAACTTGGAATGAACCTGTTCTATTTCTAGGGAAATAATATGGACAATCAGGTCTGAATGGATTAAAGTACCATAATGAAGCTCCAACATTGAATAAACGCTGACCAGATATTGCCCAATCCGCTATTTGAAAATGTATTTCTTGTGGGGGATTAGCCCAAATGGTTTGAGGGTTGGGCTGGCCATTAAGTACAGAGCGGACACAGTCAAATTGCCCTTCTTGATAAATTATTTTTCTAATGCTTCCTTGACCTACTCTACGATATTCACCATAAGGAACTCTAACTCTATTCATAACAACAGTGGCTACAGCTTTCATTCCATTTTCACCTTCACCACCAGCTTCACATCGTATAATTCTAGCCAGCAGCTCTCTATCCGAATAAGCCAAATATTTTCACCTCATTAATTGTGCTCACAATATAGCTTATTCATAATTTATCAAAAGGTACTTACTTTTTTAAAAATTTTATAAAAAATATATATAAGAGCATATTTTGAGAATATGCTTTATTATGATTTATTTAAAAATAAATTTATATATTACCATTGTAACTTTAGAGACTTTATACATAAAAATTTAACTGGTAACTTTTTATATTTATGATAAAATGATTTGTGTAGCAGATAAAAAAGGGGAGATTTACATATGAAAATAAAAAATTTTTTTAAGGATTGGATAGTTCCAATTATAGCAGCAATTATTCTTGCAGTCTTAATAAATAAATTTCTATTTTTCCAAGTTTCAGTACCAACAAAATCTATGTATCCAACCATAAAACCAAAGGATAGGATGATTGTTACAAGAATATATAATAAAGAAAAATTAAAAAGAGGAGACATTATAGTATTTTATTCTGAAGAACTTGGGGAAACTCTTATAAAAAGATTAATAGGACTTCCAGGCGATGAGATAAAGATAGACCAAAATAGGAATGTATATGTAAATGGAGTAAAGCAAGATGAACCTTATGTTGTCTATAATGGAGGAAAAGGCGGCGAGTTTAAGGTGCCAGAAGGACATTACTTTTTTATGGGAGATAATAGAGCAAACTCATGGGACAGTAGGTATTGGCAAGAGCATTATATTTCTGCAGATGATATAAAAGGAAAAGCTAGGTTTATAGTATTTCCATTTAATAGATTTGGTAAATTTAAATACGGAGAAGCTGCCGTTGCTGGATCAAATTAATCCAGCAATTTTTTGAAAGAAATAAGAGTGATATCTAAAAATCAAATAATCTTATAGGGGAATTTTTAAAATATCTTCTTATAAAAAATTATAAAATAAAAAATGCCATACATGGAGGTGGGAGGGAAATACGAGATTTCTTTTTCCATGTATGACTTGTGGTTTACATATCTAATATTATTATCATACTAAGTAATATTATGTGTATTATTAATAATATTATATCTATTATTTCTTATTAATAATATTGTATTATTGATTGATTTCAATGTCAATAAAAGTATTAGTATATTTTGAAATATTATATGTAAATATTTAATTTATGGGAAATTAGTTCATTTTAAATTTGAGACTTTCAATAAATATAAAACCCTTGTAGAGTGCAGAGATTAAAGGTATAATAGTCATTATGGATTTAGTAATAAATAATGAAACAATTAATTAACCTATGACAATAATATAACTAGCTGAAACACCTGATTTAATAGGAGGTCATGTAATGTTCCAAAACAAGAAATTTAAGTACCTTGTATATTATATTACTGGAGTTATGATATTATTGCTTATATTAAACTCAGTGCTTAGAAGTGCTAGAACTGAGCATATAAAATATAGCGAATTTGAAAAAATGGTTGAACAAAAGGCTATAGAAGAAGTTCAAATAAGCGATAATCAAATAATAATTGTTCCAAAGGAGAAAAAAGGAGTCAATCAAAAAATAAAATATACTAGCAATATTGAAAGAAATAATATAAGACCTTTGATAGATAAATTAAAGGCTGCTGGTATAAAGTATGACGGACCTGTAAGTAATAATGATCCGTTGAAGAATTTCTTTATTAACTGGATATTGCCTATATTTATGTTCATGCTTATCGGAAGAATAATATTTGGTTCCGTGGAAAAAAGAATGGGTAGTGGAGTAATGTCTTTTGGAAAGAATAATGCTAAGATTTATGGAGAAAATGAAACAGGAGTAACATTTGATGATGTTGCAGGACAAGATGAAGCTAAGGAGTCATTAGCTGAAATTGTAGATTTTCTTCACAATCCAGATAAATATGTAGAGATAGGAGCAAAGCTTCCAAAGGGAGCACTTTTAGTAGGACCTCCAGGAACAGGTAAAACTTTGCTTGCAAAGGCAGTAGCAGGAGAAGCGAAGGTAGCATTTTTCTCTTTGTCTGGTTCCAGCTTTGTAGAGATGTTTGTAGGTATGGGAGCAGCTAGGGTTAGGGACTTATTTAAGCAGGCAGAGGAAAAAGCTCCATGTATAGTTTTTATAGATGAGATTGATGCTATAGGAAAGAGCAGAGATGGTGCTATAAGCGGTGGAGGAAATGATGAGAGAGAGCAAACTTTAAATCAGCTTTTATCAGAAATGGATGGGTTTGACTCATCAAAAGGAGTGGTGATACTTGCTGCAACAAATAGACCAGAGGTTTTAGATAAGGCTCTTTTAAGACCAGGTAGATTTGATAGAAGAGTAATTGTAGATACTCCGGATTTAAAGGGTAGAGAAGCTATATTAAAGGTTCACGCTAAAGAGGTCAAAATGTCTGATGATGTAAATTTACATGATATTGCAAAATCTACACCAGGTGCAGTAGGAGCTGACATTGCTAACATAGTAAATGAAGCTGCCCTTATTGCTGTTAAAAATGGTAGGAAAGCAGTGATTCAACAAGATTTAGAGGAAGCGGTAGAAGTAATTATTGCTGGTAAAGAGAAGAAAGACAGAATAATGTCTGATAAAGAAAAGAGAATAGTAGCTTTCCATGAAGTAGGGCATGCTTTGGTTGCAGCTTTGTTAAAGCATACTGACCCTGTACACAAGATAACTATAATTCCTAGAACTATGGGAGCATTAGGGTATACTATGCAGCTTCCAGAAGAAGAAAAATATTTGGTAAGTAAAGAAGAAATGATGGATCAAATAACTGTAATGCTAGGAGGAAGAGCCGCAGAGGAAGTAGAATTCAACTCTATTTCTACAGGTGCTTCAAATGATATAGAAAAAGCAACCCAAACTGCTAGAAATATGGTTACAATATATGGGATGACAGAAAGATTCGATATGATGGCATTAGAATCAGTTTCAAGTAGATATCTTGATGGAAGACCTTTTAGAAATTGCAGTGATAACACAGCAGCCCTTGCTGATGAAGAAACATTAAAAATTATAAAGCAGGCTCATGATAAGGCTATCAAAATATTAGAAGAAAATAAGGAATTATTAACAGCTATATCGGAAAGACTTATTGATAAAGAAACCCTTACGGGAGAAGAATTTATGGATATGATTAATAATTTCGGTAAAGAAAAAACTATTGAAGAACAGAAAGAAGAAAATATTAAAGAAGAAATTAATGAAGAAGATAAAAAAATTGTTGCCTTAGATGATGCTGAAGATAAGATAGAATAATTAATATTAGTGACTATGAGATAGTACAGTGTAAATAGCATTGTACTATTTTATAATTTTAAAATTTATATAAAGGAATGATTTAAATGGAAAATAAAGAATTAGAAATTGAAGTTAAAAAAGAAATTGAGTTTGAAATGGAAAAACAAAGGGTAGAGGAAACTGTTGATCTAATAAAAAAAGAGATTAGAAATTACATAGATAAGAGAACAAATTTAACTGAATATTTAGTAGAAGCTAGAAAGAAAGCTTTGGAAGAATATAGAGATGATGAAGATAAGCTAATAGAGTATTTTGACCATGAAAGGTTCGTAACAGAAGAAGCTTTTAAGACTATAGATAGAAAATTTAGAGAGCTAACAATACTTCAATCATCTCCGTATTTTGGAAGAGTGGATTTTAAGGAAAAAGAATTTGATGAGGAAGACAAAATATACATAGGGAGATTTGGACTTACTCCAGAGAATTCTTATGAACCAGTTGTGGTAGATTGGAGAGCGCCAGTAGCAGCTTTGTTTTATGCTGGAAAACTAGGAGATGCATATTATGAAGCACCTGTTGGGAAAGTTTCAGTGGATATTAAAGGAAAAAGACAATTTATAATAAAAAAAGAAAAGCTTCTTGGAATGTTCGATTCAGAGTTAGAGGTAAAGGATGAGATTCTTCAAATAGTTTTAAGCAAGAACGCTGGAGAGAAGCTAAAGGATATAATAATGACAATACAGGCGGAGCAGGACAATATAATAAGGCAGCCTAAAGATAAGACAATTGTAGTAGATGGGACTGCGGGAAGCGGAAAAACAACTATAGCACTTCATAGAGTAGCTTATCTTTTATATAATTATAGAAAAGTTCTCCAAGATAAAGTTCTTATATTAGGACCTAATGATATATTTATGGAGTATATTTCAACAGTACTTCCTAGCCTTGGAGAAATAGGAGTAAGACAACAGACATTTACAGAGTTTGCTCTGGATATATTGGATTTAGATAATGTAATGAGCATTAGAGAGTATATGGAAAGAATAATAAATAAGGATGAAGAATTTATAAAAGATATGCTCTTTAAAATATCAGATGAGTTTATAAATGAATTAGATAAGTTTATAAGCCTTTTAAATGATCAATATTTTAAAATCCAAGACTTATATTTTGATGAGGAAATTATAGTACCAAAGGAAGCAATAGAGGAGCTTTTTGCATATTATAAGGATATGCCTTTATTTAGGAGAAGCGCTAAGATAAAAAGAATACTATTTTCTAAGATTAAAGATGTAAGAGATGAAAAGATAAGGGAAATAGAAAAGTGGTATAGGAATGCTATATCTCAATTAAATGCGGAGCAGAGAAACTTGGAGGAAAGTAATATTATTTTTAAAAGAAAAATAAAGATACGTGAAGTTATAGAGAAGGTAATGAAAGCTAAGCAATCCTTAGAATGGCTTAACAATGAAAGTTGTCTAGAACTTTATAATGGATTGAATAGAAATAAGAAGTTGACTATAGATGATTTAGCTCCAATTTTATACTTAAAAATAAAATTAGAAGGATTAAAGCTTAAGGATGAGATAAAACATGTTGTAATAGATGAAGCTCAAGATTATAGTTTTCTTCAATTTAAAGTAATTAAAGAACTTACAAATTGCAAAGGATATACTATAGTTGGAGATAGAAATCAAAGGCTTATACCTTTCATAGGAGAAATTCCTATGATGAGACTTAAAGAGATTTTAGATAATGTGGAATATTTTCCATTAAATAAAAGTTATAGGTCTACTAAAGAAATAATGGAATATGCAAATAAGTATTTAAAAGAGGATAAAATCGTACCTATAGTTAGAAGTGGAAAAGAGGTTGTAGAAAAAGATTTTTCTAACCTAGATGCATTATGTAATGAGATAGATAAAACTATCCATAATCTAAGAAAAGAAGGATTAGAAAGTATAGCTATAATATGCAGGAATCTCGATACAACAAAAAAAATAGCCTCAATCATTAAGAAAAAGACTAAAATAAAGATTATAGATAGGGAAGAGATAATATACAATAAAGGAGAAGTAATAATACCTTCATATTTTGCAAAAGGATTAGAATTTGATGCTGTAATAGCAATAGGAGAAAAGGATAAAAACATCATAGAAGATAAAGCAATGTATGTTATGTCAACAAGAGCACTTCACCAGCTTTATATCTACAGAATATAAGAAAAATGCTTGGCATTTTTCTTATATTTAAATTACCTATGAAATTTGCATTTAGCAAAGTTTCAATTCTTATAGAAGCTCTAATATTCCTAGTATTTCACAAATACACATAAATTAATGAATAAACTGAACTTTGCAGTTTGCTATTTATACCAGAAGTTTCGCAGATTAAAAAATAAATAGGGCGTAGCCCCTTGATATGTAATGGTTTAGATGAATAATAATTGAAATATGTAAATTCCGATTTTTACTGGAAAAAATTTAGGGTTTAAAAATGAA